>JAJZNE010000047.1:0-278 GCA_021847995.1 Pseudomonadota bacterium
CGATGCGGGCCAACCAGTTGCGCTTGTGGTTCTCTTCCCTGGCCTACGTGCTGATGTGCGCGCTGCGCCGGATCGGTCTGGCGGAGACGGAATTGGCCAATGCTACCTGCGGCACGATCCGGCTGAAGCTGCTGAAGCTCGGCGCGCTGGTGCGCATCAGCGTGCGCCGGGTCAGCGTCGCCATGGCCTCCGCCTGCCCGTGCCAGGACGCATTCGCCCAGGCCCACGCCGCGCTGCGACGAGCCGCCGCCTGAGCCGGCACGAACCAGACACCGCAA
>JAJZNE010000047.1:288-9750 GCA_021847995.1 Pseudomonadota bacterium
GGGCAACGCGGCCGGATCACACCCCAATCGCACAAACGGACGCCGCCAACCCACCCGCAGTATCGGCGATCAAGCGCCCAACGCCGCCTCCGCCCGGGACACCGCCTCCGTGAGAAATGCGGGTTAGGGCGGTCAGTATAACGCGGGGTAGCTCGGCGTAGGCGGCGGCTTCGTCGTGGAAATTGGGGGGCGGACAGGACGGACATCGGTCTATCTCCTTGACCAAAATCCTATACGTTCCGGTGTGCTTATCAAATACATAATCGCCAAAGAAAAACCGGCGGAACCCACCGGAAAGCCGGGCGGCCCCTTTCCCGCCTTCGTGCCCCGCAAGCGCAGGCGGCGCCCGTTCCGTCTGTTCCCATTCCCAGCCGTCACCGGCCCGCCCTGGAAGGGCTGAGACGGAAAGGGGCGGATCTGCGCCCCGATGGTTGTCCATAGCGGAACGAACCCCGCTGCGGCGGCGCGTTCAGCCGGCCAGGGCGCAGCCGCCGCCGGCCATCGGGCGCCATGCCTCCTGCGCCGGAATGTCTGCGACCAGCTTGAAGAAATCCCAGTCTCCCTTGCTCTCCGCGGGGGTTTTCGCCTGCATCAGGAACACCGGATGCAGCGCGCGGCCGTCGGCGCGGATTTCCGTCGTGCCGAACAGCGGATCCCTGACCGGCGCCCGCTTCAGCGCCGCCACTACCGCCCGCCCGTCCGCCGACGCCCCGCCCAGCGACGCGACCGCGCGCAGATAGACCAATGTTGCCGAATAGCAGCCGGCCTGCATGTCGTTCGGCATGTTGCGGCGCGGATGCTTCGCCTGGAACCGGTGCGAGAAGGCGCGGCAGGCGTCGTCATGGTCCCAGTAGAACGGCGTCACGATCAGGATACCGCCCATCGCGGCAAGGCCGAGTGCCTGCGGCGCGTTGATATTCACCACCGGCCCCGCCATCCGCATCGTGCGCGGCAGCCCGAATTCCTGCGCCTGCTTCAGCGCCGTCGTGTTGTCGCCGCCGGCATTCGCCATGCCCAGCACATCGGCGCCGCTCGCCTGCGCCTGCACGAGATACTGCGAGAAATCCTGCGTCCCGAGCGGATGGCGCGCCTGGCCCACCACCGTTCCGCCGGCGGCGCGCACCGCCTCCGCCATGCTGTCCTCCAGCACATGGCCGAAGGCATAGTCGGCGGTCAGCATGAACCATTTGCGGCCGCCCCGTGCCACCACCGCCGCCCCCAGTGCATGCCCGGCTTCCCAGGTGTCATAGGTCCAATGCACCGTGTTGGGCGAGCACGCCTTGCCGGTCAGGTCGGAACTGCCGGCGCCGGAGCCGATGAACACACGGTTCCGCTCACGCGCGATCTCCGCCACTGCGAAGGCGACGGCGGAGTTCGGCACGTCGAGGATCATCTCGACACCGTCCACGTCAAGCCAGCGGCGCGCGATCGCCGCCCCCACGTCGGGCTTGTTCTGATGGTCGGCCGACAGCACCTCCACCGGCCGTTCGCCCACCCTGCCGCCCAGGTCATCGACCGCGAACTGCGCCGCGATGACCGAGCCGATGCCCTGATAGTCGGAATAGACGCCGGACAAATCGTTCAGCACGCCGATGCGCAGCGGCGCCACCGCGGCGCGGGCCGCGCGCCCGGCGATGGCGGCGGCGGCGAGGCCGGTGAGCAGGGTACGGCGGTGCATGATGTGTCCTCCCGAGGGTTTACCCCACTATGGCGCACTGCGCGCCAGGGCGGGAGGGTCACACCCGCTCGATCAGCACCGCGATGCCCTGCCCGACGCCGATGCACATCGTCACCACCGCCCGCCGCGCGCTGCGCGTCTCCAATGCGTTCACCGCGGTCATCGCAAGCCTCGCTCCGGAGGCGCCGAGCGGATGGCCGAGCGCGATCGCCCCGCCATGCGGGTTGACGTGCTCCGCGTCATCCGGCAGGCCGAGCTGGCGCGTCACCGCCAGCGCCTGCGCGGCGAACGCCTCGTTCAGCTCGATCACGTCGATTTCGCCGATGGCAAGGCCGAGCCGCGCCAGCAGCTTGCGCGTCGCCGGCGCCGGGCCGATGCCCATCACGCGCGGCGCGACCCCGGCGGTCGCCATCGCCACCACCCGCGCCCGCGGCAGAAGGCCATGCCGCGCGGCGGCGGCCTCCGACGCCAGCAGCAGCGCCGCGGCCCCGTCATTGACGCCGGAGGCATTGCCGGCGGTGACGGTTCCGCCTTCCTTGCGGAACGGTGCCTTGAGCTTCGCCAGCGCTTCCAGCGTCGTCTCCGGGCGGGGATGCTCGTCGGCGGCGACCACGGTTGCGGTTTTGCGGCCGGGGATGGTGACCGGCGCGATCTCGCGGCCGAAGAAACCCGCCGCCTGCGCCGCCGCGGTGCGCGCCTGGGAGCGGGCGGCGAAGGCATCCTGGTCGGCGCGGCTGATCTGATACTCCGCGGCGACGTTCTCCGCCGTTTCCGGCATCGAATCGGCGCCGTACTGCGCCTTCAGCAGCGGATTGACGAAGCGCCAGCCGATCGTGGTGTCATGGATCTCCGCCTGGCGCGCGAACGCCTCCGGCGCCTTGCCCATCACGAAGGGCGCCCGCGTCATGCTCTCCACCCCGCCGGCGAGCACGAGATCGGCTTCCCCGGCACGGATCGCGCGCGCGCCGCTGCCGACGGCATCGAGGCCGGAGCCGCACAGCCGGTTGATGGTGGCCGCCGCAATGCCGGACGGCAGGCCGGCCAGCAGCAGCGCCATGCGGGCGACGTTGCGGTTGTCCTCACCGGCCTGGTTGGCGCAGCCCATCAGGCAGTCATCGACCGCCTCCCAGTCGAGCGTGGCATGCCGTTCCTTCAGCACGCGCAGCGGATGGGCCGCGAGGTCGTCGGTGCGGACATCGCGCAGCGCCCCGGCATAGCGCCCGATCGGCGTGCGCACGAAATCGCAGATATAGGCTTCGGCCATCGCTCTCCTCCCGCTCCGCTACCGCTCGCCGCCGTTGCTCAGTTCCTCCCCGATCGCCGCGCGGTACTGCGCCGGAATCGGTGCGGCGCGGCCGGTCGCCTGGGAGAAGAAGACGAACACGAACCGCCCCTCCCAGCACAGCCGCGCACCGCACCGCCCGGTGACGCGGAAGCTGAGAGAGGATCGGCCGGCCCCGGTCAGCACCACTTCGGTTTCCAGCAGGTCCGGCGGCGTCATCGGGCTGCGGAAATCCACGTCCATATGCACGCAGGGCGTGCCCATGCCCTGGTCGCGCACCACATGCAGCCAGGACACACCGAGCCGCTCCAGCATCCACGCCTCCACCGCCTCCACCGCGAAGTGGGCGGCGCGTGGGGTATAGACGATGCGGGCCGCATCGGTGTCGCCGAATGTCAGCCGGCGCACATGGACGAAGCGGCCGCTCACGCCAGGTCGCGCAGCCGGAAGCGCTGGATTTTGCCGGTCGCGGTCTTGGGCAGGCTGTCCACAAGTTCGATCCAGCGGGGGTATTTCCACGGTCCGACCTTTTCCTTGACATGCATCTTCAGCGCCTCCCGCAGTGCCGCCGTGCCGGTCGCCGCCACCCCGTCGCGCAGCACCACGAAGGCGCGCGGCTTGACCAGTCCGTCGTCATCCCGGTGGCCGACCACCGCCGCCTCCAGCACTGCCGGATGCCCGGCCAGTGCTTCCTCCACCTCGAACGGCGAGACCCAGATGCCGCTCACCTTCAGCATGTCGTCGTTGCGGCCGTTGTAGCGGTAGTAGCCGTCGGCATCGCGGACATAGATATCGCCGGTATGCGTCCACTCGCCGCGGAAGGTGCGCCGGCTGCGGTCCCGCTGGTTCCAGTAGCCGTCGGCGGCACTCGGCCCGCGCACGATCAGCTCGCCCATCTCCCCCGCCGCCACGTCACGCCCCTCGGCATCGACGATGCGCAGGTCATAGCCGGGCACGGCGCGGCCGGTGGTGCCGTAGCGCAGATCGTCCGGGCGGTTGGACAGGAAGATGTGCAGCATTTCGGTCGAGCCGATGCCGTCGAGGATATCGACGCCGGTGCGCGCCCGCCACGTTTCCCCGATATGGGCGGGCAGCGGCTCCCCGGCGGAAACGCAGCGGCGCAGACGGCCGGAGCCGGCACCGCGTCCGAGCGCCGCCTGCGCCAGCAGCGCGGCATACAGCGTCGGCACGCCGCAGAAGATGCTCGGCTGATAACGGTGCAGCATGTCGAGGACCGAGTCGGGCGTCGGCCGTCCGGCGAGCAGCACGCTCGATGCGCCGACCGACATCGGGAAGGTGACGCTGTTGCCGAACCCGTAGGAGAAGAACATCTTGGCGGCCGAGAACACCACATC
The DNA here is from genome assembly GCA_021847995.1 of Pseudomonadota bacterium. GTDB lineage: Bacteria > Pseudomonadota > Alphaproteobacteria > Acetobacterales > Acetobacteraceae > JAFKFJ01. The sequence goes on from JAJZNE010000047.1 coordinate 4,604, forward strand.
GTCGGCCGCGATGCCGAGCACCTGGGCGGCGTAGGTATCGGCGGTCGCGCGCAGGCTGGCGTGGACGTGGCGCACCCCCTTGGGCGCGCCGGTCGAGCCGGAGGAATAGAACCACACCGCCACCTCGTCCGGCGGCACCGCAACCGTCTCCGCCATTTCGCCGCCGGCCAGCGCGAGGAAACTGTCGAACGGCTGTGCACGGTCGGGCAGTGGTTCCGGCGCGTCGCCGATCACGACGATGTGGCGCAGGTCGCGCAGCGCGGCGAGCACGGGGAGAAGCGCGGGCAGCAGCGGGGCGGCGACGAACAGCGCCGCCGCCCGGCTGTCGGCGAGGATATGGGCGATGATGGCGGGCGGGAGCAGCGTGTTGGTCGGCACCGGAATCACGCCGGCACGCATGCAGCCCCAGAACGCCACCGGAAAGGCCAGCGTGTCATGCAGCAGCAGACAGGCCCGCTCCTCCCGCCGGATCGCGGCGGCGGCGAGGGCGGCGGCGAAACGCCGTGTTGCCGCATACAGCGCGCCATAACTCATCTGCCCCGAGGCATCGGCGAACGCGGGCACGTCGGCGCGGCCCTCACGGAGATGCCGGTCGAGGAAATAATCGACGGCGTTGCCGTTTGCGTGCTCGGTCATCGGGGCCCGGGGATGCTGCACGGCAATCATAGGCATGGCCCGGCCGGCACGCCAATCCGCCCGGCCAATCCACCCGGTTGATCAGTCCGCGAGGCTCTCCCGCCAGCCGCGCCGCCACCACTGGACCGGCTTGTCGAGGCTCGTGCTGCGGCGCGGCGGAGCGGCGGTACCCTCGACGGCCTGGTGTTTGGGCGGCCGTCCGCGTCGGCGCGGCGCCGGGGCAGGGGGCGCCGCTGCCGCCGCGGCACGTTCGGCCGCCAAACGCTCCTCCGTCATCGTCTGCAGGGCCGCCGCCGCCTCGTCACGGGCCAGGGTGACATGAGCAAGCTTCGTTTGCAGATCGCGAATGGTCGCCTGCGCCGCCGCCAGGGCGCGTTCGCTGCGCTCCCGCGCCGCCCGCTCCTCGGCCAGCAGTTGGGTGGCGGGATCGGGGCGGGGGGCCGCGGAGGGGTCGGCGTGCGACTGAACCATCACCACCGGCACCTCACCATCCTTGACGAAACGATGGCGGTGGCGGGGGTGGGAATGGCTGTCGATACTTTGCGCGGGCGCCGGCCGGCGCTCCAGCCCCAGGGCACGGCGCATCCTGGCCTCGGTGGTCTGGCTGCCGGCGTCGGGGGAGGGGGCGGATCGATCGGGGGCGGGACCGAGTGGGCGATGACGGGTCACGGTGTTCCTGGCATTTCGGCAGCTCCGCGATGCGCAGCAGGTTCGAAACAAGGGGCGGGCCAAGCATGAAACCCGGAAAACAACCACACGGCGACGTGCTCCCGGGCCGGATTAGGCCACTAACTCAGTAATTTGCCCGCGGTTGCATGGATAAGTCAACCGCGGCCCCGAGTCGCGGCTCCAGGTCGCGGCGCTGGGCGCGGCGGCCGGTTGGGGCTATCACAGCTGCGGTGCGCAATTACGGAAGGAAGGCGAGGGACATGAACGACACGCCGCGACATCCTGATGGCGAACCCTGGCAGTGGGCCGAACCGGTCTGGCGGCACATTGTCGGCCGCGCCCGCGCCGGCCGCAGCCTGCGCCCGCCCTCCTGGCCGGACGGGGCGCGCTGCGCCGTCGCGGTGTCGTTCGATGCCGACCACGAGACGATTCCGCTGCGCGACTGCGACGAAAGTCCGATGCGCATCAGCCAGGGCCAGTACGGCGCGCGTCAGGGCGTGCCGCGCATCCGTGCGCTGCTGCAACGCCACGCTGTGCCGGCAAGCTTTTTCTACCCGGCGGTGGCGGCGCTGCTCCATCCCGGGGAAGTGCGCGGCATCGCCGAAGACGGCCACGAGATCGGCATCCATTCCTGGATCCACGAGCGCAACACGGTGCTCTCTGCCGCCGCGGAGCGTGACCTGACGCTGCGCGCGGCCGACGTGCTGGCGCGGCTGGCGCAGCGCAACCCGGTCGGCCTGCGCACGGCGAGCTGGGATTTCTCGGTCAACACGCTCACCATCATCCGTGACCTGGGCCTGCTTTATGACAGCAGCCTGATGGCGGACGACGATCCCTATGAATTGCTGGACGACGGCACGCCGAGCGGGATCGTGGAACTGCCACCGGAATGGATCCGCGACGATGCGATCTATTTCAACTTCGCCCGCTTCTCGGCGCTGCGACCGTACACGCCGCCGTCGGCAGTGGAGGAGATCTTCCGCGCCGAGTTCGACGGAGCATGGGAGGAGGGCGGGATGTTCCTGCTGACCATGCATCCGCACATCATCGGCCACCGCAGCCGCCTGCCGCTGCTCGACCGGCTGATCGGCCACATGAAGCAGCGCGGCGGCTGCTGGTTCGCAACGCATGAACAGGTGGCGCGCTGGTGCCGCGATCATGCCTGACGGCGCGACCGGCACCCGGGCTTGCGCCGCCGCGCCGCGGCCGGCATAGACCCAATGGCGAGCGCCCGTAGCTCAGCGGTCAGAGCGGGCCGCTCATAACGGTCTGGTCGCAGGTTCGAATCCTGCCGGGCGCATCAGGCCTGCGACAGCGCGGCGGCGGGTCGTGTCGGCCCGGCGGCAGGCTGAGGCCCCTCGGCGTCGAGCGCGTAGCCGGCGGCGCGCACGGTACGTACCAAGTCGGCTTCGCCATCGCCGTTGACCGCCTTCCGCAGGCGGCGAATATGCACATCGACGGTGCGCGGCTCGACATGTATGTCGCGGCCCCACACGGCGTCCAGCAATTCCTCGCGCGAGAAGACGCGCTCGGGGTGTTGCAGGAAGAATTCGAGCAGGCGGAATTCGGTCGGGCCGAGATGGATCAGGCGGCCGTTGCGCTGTACCCGGTGCGTCGCGAGATCCATGCTCAGATCATGAAAAACGAGACGGCCTTTGGCCGGCACCGCATTGGCGCGGCGCAGCAGGGCGCGCATGCGGGCGAGCAGGGCATCGATGCTGAACGGCTTGGTGATGTAGTCGTCGGCGCCGGTGTTGAGGCCGCGCACTGCATCCTGATCCTCCGTCCGCGCCGTTACCATGATCACCGGCAGGTCGCGCGTAGTGCTGCGGCGCCGCAACTGCCGGCATACCTCGATGCCCGACATCACCGGCAGCATCCAGTCCAGCAGCACCAGCTCGGGCTGCATCTCTGCCACGCGCAGCAGCGCCTCGTGTCCGTCGGCGGCCTCCTCGACGCGGAAACCCTGCTTCTCCAGATTGTAGCGCAGCATGGTAGCCAGCGCCGCCTCATCCTCCACCACCAGCACCAGCGGCCTGGACAGGGAAGGGGCAATGTCGGGCATCGGAATTCCCCTCATCATCATGATCATGCCGCGGGCGGACGCACCACGGCATAGGCGGACGTGTCGCCTTTCGGCCGGGCACCGGTCAGCGGCTCGCCCTTGACGGCGTAGTACAGCGTCTCGGCGACATTGGTCGCATGGTCGCCGATGCGCTCCAGGTTCTTGGCGATGAACAGCAGATGGGTGCACGGCGTGATGTTGCGCGGATCCTCCATCATGTAGGTGATGAGCTCGCGGAACAGCGCGTTGTAGATGCCGTCAACCTCCTCGTCGGACCGCCAGACGGCGACCGCGGCATCGGCATCGGAGTCGCCGATCGCGTCGATCACCGCCTTCAGGTTCTGCTGCACCCGCCGGCCCATGTTGGCGAGGCCGGTGAGCGCGAACGGCAGGGTGAACTGTCCCAGCACCAGGCTGCGCTTGGCGACGTTGGCGGCGTAGTCGCCGATGCGTTCCAGATCGCCGGTCATGCGCAGGCAGGCGACGATCAGGCGCAGATCCTGCGCCATCGGCTGTCGCAGCGCCAGCAGCCGGATGACGAATTGCTGCACCTGCTGTTCCAGCGCATCGACTTTGGGGTCCGCCTCCACCGCGCCGGCCGCCGCCGTCTCGTCGCGTTCCAGCACCGCCTTGCAGGCAAGCGCCACTTCGCTTTCCACCATGCCGCCCATCTCGGTCAGCAGGGAGCGCAGCCGGTTCAGTTCCTGCTCGAAGCTTTTCACGATGTGCTCGGCGGTGTCAGCCATTGCCGTGCTCCGTCGCTCGGGGGTGTCGTACGGTCATCCGAACCTCCCGGTGATGTAGTCCTGCGTGCGCTTCTCGCGCGGGGCGGTGAACATCTGCGCGGCGCTGCCCACCTCGATCAGCTCGCCGAGATAGAAGAAGGCCACCTGATCAGCACAGCGCGCCGCCTGCTGCATGTTGTGGGTGACGATCGCGATGGTGAAGTCGCGCTTCAGCTCGTCGATCAGCTCCTCGATGCGCAGCGTGCTGATCGGATCGAGCGCGCTGGTCGGCTCGTCGAGCAGGATCACCTCCGGCCGCACCGCGATGGTGCGGGCGATGCAGAGCCGCTGCTGCTGGCCACCGGACAGCCGCATGGCGGAACTGCCGAGCCGGTCCTTCACCTCCTCCCACAGCGCCGCGCGGGTGAGCGACCATTCCACCCGTTCGTCCAGCTGCGCGCGGCTCATCCGCTCGTGCAGCCGCACCCCGAAGGCGATGTTCTGATAGATCGACATCGGGAACGGCGTGGGCTTCTGGAACACCATTCCGATCCGACTTCGCAACGTGTTGAGGTCGAGACCGGGATCGAGGATGTCCTCTCCGTCCAGCAGCACCTGCCCGGTCGCGCGCTGGCCCGGGTAGAGATCGTACATGCGGTTCAGCACCCGCAGCAGCGTCGATTTGCCGCAGCCGGACGGACCGATCATCGCCGTTGCCCGCCGCGCCGGCAGATCGAGGTTGATGCCCTTCAGCGCGCGGTTGCTGCCGTAGAAGAAATCCAGGCCGCGGATCGCGATCTGGATCTGTGCCGTCCCGTCCGCCGCGTCGGCGGCCTGGGGGCCGATGCGTGTTCCGGTGTCCGACATGCCGTCCCCTCTCATAGCCGCCGCCGCAGGGCAGTGCGCGCGCCGACGCTCAGGATCAGCACCACCAGCGTCATCAGCAGTGCCCCCGCCCACGCCAGCCGGTGCCACTGCTCGTACGGGCTGAGCGCGAACTGGAAGATCACGACGGGGATGTTGGCGAGCGGGTTGGCGGGATCAACGGTCCA
>JAJZNE010000073.1 GCA_021847995.1 Pseudomonadota bacterium
TCTCCTTGTCCTGGTCTATTACCTGCATCCGTCGGTCTATCTCATCGACCGTTCGGTGCTGCCGCTGGCACCTGCCACCGCGGTCGTCGTCGGAGTGGCATCGCTGGCGGCGGGCTGGGTGGTCTATGACCGGCTGTGCCGCTCCGCGCTGGCGCGCGACCCGTTGCGGCTCGCGGTCGTCGGCTTCGTCGTGCTGGTCGCCGTCGCGTTCGGCTACACGCATGTCTTCTCCGGCCGCGGTGCCTTCATCCATATCGGCGCGCTGGTCGGCACGATCATGGTGGGCAACGTGTTCCTGCTCATCATCCCCAACCAGCGCATCGTGGTGCGCGAACTGCTGGCCGGCCGCACGCCCGACCCGGCCCTGGGCGAGGCGGCGAAGACCCGCTCGGTCCACAACAACTACCTGACGCTGCCGGTCGTCTTCGTGATGCTGAGCAACCACTATGCCTTCGTCTATACCGGGCGATGGAGCTGGCTCGTGCTGGCCGCGGTGTTCATCGCCAGCTTCCTGGTCCGGCACTGGTACAATGTCGGCCACACCGGGGCGAAACCGGACTGGCGGCTGTGGCCGGCGGCGGCGGTGCCGATGGTGCTGGCGGCGCTGCTGACGCTGCTCGGCCAGCCGCGCCCGGTGGCAGCCCCCGGCGGCCTCGCGCGGTTCGCCGACGTGCAGCACATCGTCGCCACGCGCTGCGCCGTCTGCCACGCCGCCCACCCGACCTTCGACGGGATCGAGGAGGCGCCGAAGGGCGTGATGCTGGACACGCCGGCGCGCATCGCCGCGCTGGCCCCGCAGATCTACCAGCAGGCGGTCGCCACCCGCGCCATGCCGCTCGGCAACCTCACCAGCATCACGGAGCAGGAACGCGGCACGCTGGCGCAATGGGTGCAGGACGGGGCGAAGACCGAATGAGCGGGGGGCAGATGGGCGGCGGACGGCTGACCACGCATGTCCTGGACACCGCGACCGGCCGGCCGGCGGCGGGAATGCCGCTCGGCCTGTTCCGGCTGGAGGGGGGGACGCGCCACGCTCTCGGCGCTTTCCGCACCAACGCCGACGGCCGCTGCGACGCGCCGCTGCTGGCGGGGGCGGCGCTGCTGACCGGCGCGTATGAGATCGTGTTCGCGGTCGCCGCCTGGCGCGCCGCCCAGGGCGCGGCGGGGACGGGGTTCTATGACGAGGTGCCGATCCGCTTCCGCATCGCCGATCCGTCGCTCCATTACCATGTCCCGCTGATCCTGGCACCGTTCGGGTATGCGACGTACCGGGGGAGTTGAGGCGCCGCGAGCCGACGCGGAACGGACATTGGCGGAGGGCCGGGCGACGCTGCGGCCCGATCCGCCGGGCAGGTGGACCGGTCTGCGCCAAATGGGCTTCGCGGCGGTGAAAGCTGTCCGGATTGTCCGCAACGATGAAGGTGATCCGTCCTTCATGGGGCACCATCCCTGACGGCCGGCATGAGGCAATGCATTATGCGGGTGCGTCACCTGACCTGCTCCATGTCGCGACGTTCGAGAAGGACTGACCACCCGCCATGCGCCTCCTGCTCGCCAACCCCAACACCACCGAAGCCGTCACCGACACGATCGCCGCCGCGGCGCGCGCGGCGGCGGCGGCGGGGACGGAGATCGTCGCCGCCACCGCCCGCTTCGGCGCCCGCGTCATCGGCACGCGCACGGAAATGGCGATCGCGGAGCACGCCGCACTCGATCTGCTGGCGCGCGAATCGCCCGGCTGCGATGCCGTGGTGATCGGCGCCTCCATCGATTCCGGCCTGCGCGCGGCGCGCGAGATGCTGGCGGTCCCGGTCCTCGGCCTCACCGAATCGGCGCTGCATGTCGCCTGCCTCACCGGCGGGCGGTTCGGCACCGTCACCCTCTCGCGCCGCAGCGCCTATCCGCTGCGCGAGATGGTCGAAGGCTACGGGCTGGCCTCGCGCTGCGGCGGCATGCGCGCGATCGAGGCGAACCCGCTCGACCTGCTGGCGGCACCGGAGCGGGTCGCCGACCTGATCGTCGCGGCGGCGGAGGGGCTGATCGCCGATGACATGGTGGATTGCGTGGTGCTGATCGGCGCCGTGATGGCCGCGATGCCCGCGCGCGTGCAGCCCCGCCTGCCGGTGCCGGTGATCGAGGGGGTGCGCAGCGCGGTGGCACTCGCCGAGGGGCTGGTCCGTCTGCGTCTGCCGAAGCCGCGCGCCGGCGGCTATGCAGCACTGACCGCGCGCGCCCTGGTCGGCGTCGATCCGGCGCTGGCCGCGCGCTTCGCGGCGGACGGGGGCGGGGGCGGCGGGGACGGGGACGGGGCGTGAGCCGCAGCGGGCTGCACGCCGTCTATCTCGCCCTCGCCGCCGTGCTCAGCCTTTATGCCTGGGCGCTGTTCGCGCTCGCCTTTCATCACGACGGGCTGCTGCTGCCGCGCGTCAATGCGCCCGGCGTCGATTACATGGTGTTCTACAGCGCCGCGCGCGACGTGCTGCGCGGCGATGAAGCGGCGTTGTGGCAGGCGGCCTCGTTCACGGCGCGGCTCAACCATGATTTCGCCGCCTGGCTGACGGCACCGCTGCCGCCGCATCCCTGGGTCTATCCGCCGCCGTTCCTGCTGCTGCTGCTGCCCTTCGCGAAGCTGCCGTTCGCCGCCTCCTATGGCGCGTTCATGCTGGCGACGTTCGCCGCCGCGGCGGCCGGCGCGACAGCCGGCGCGACGGAAGGCACGGCGGAAGGCGGCGCGGGGCGGGGGATGCGCCTCGGCTGGCTCGCCCTGCTGGCGTTGGCGCCGGCAACCGCGCTCGACGTGCTCGCCGGGCAGAATGCCCTGCTCACTGCCGCCCTCCTGCTCGGCGGCTTCGGCCTGCTGCCGCGCCGGCCCGTGCTCGGCGGCATGGTTCTCGGCGCGATGCTCTACAAGCCGCAATTCGCCCTGATGATCCCGGTGGCGCTGCTGGCGCGGGGGGAATGGCGGGCGCTGCTGGGGGCGGCCCTTGGCGCGGCGGGGCTCGCGGGCGGCAGTGCGGCGGTGCTCGGCCTGCCGATCTGGCGCGACTTCCTCCACTGGGCGCTCGACGGCGGCGCCGAGTTCGCGACCTGGGAGCGTGCCGGCCGCCTGCTCGGCGTCAGCGTCCATGCCGCGGCGGCGCGCCTCGGTGCCCCGCCTTCGGTGGCGGCGGGGTTGCAGGCAGCCTCGGCGGCGGGCGCTGCGGCTGCGGTCTTCGCCGCGTTCCGCCGGCCGCTGCCGCCGCCGCTGCGTCTGGCGGTGCTGCTCGCAGCGACGCTGCTGGCAGCCCCGCATGTTTCGCCGTCCGACACGCTCCTGCTCGCCTGTGCCGCCGGTCTGCTGGTGCAGGCCGAGGCCGGCGGGGGCGGCGCGGAGGTGCCGCCGATCCTCCCGTTCCTGCTCTGGGCCGCCCCCTTCTTCGGCCCGTCGCGCCTGCTGGTGACGAGCTGCGCCGCCCCCCTGCTCTCGCTCGGCGTCATGGTGCAGGCATGGCGCCCCTTCACCGGCCGGCCCCGCCATCTGCCGGGACTGAACACCTAGCAGGCGTCCACCACAGGGGGTTTTCCTCGCCCCGCGACCTGATTACGATAGCGCAATGCGGTGCGGGAAGATGCCTGCGTCATGAAATCAGTCCGCCGGGAGGACGGCGTTCCGTCGCGGCCGGAGTTCGGGCAATCCCGCATCCTGGTCCGCGCCTATCTCGCCGTCGCGGCGCTGCTGAGCGTCTATGCCTGGGCCGTCTTCGTTCTTTCCTTCCGCCACGACGGGCTGATCGGGCCGCGGTACAATGCGCCGGGCACGGATTTCATGGTCTATCACACCGCGGCCCGCCTGTTCCGGCAGGGGGGCATCCCGCTGCTGACGCAGGGAGCTGCCTTCACCGCGCGCCTGAACCGCGACTTTGCCGGGTGGCTCACGTCGCCGCTGCCACCCCACCCCTGGGTCTACCCGCCGCCGTTCCTGCTGTTGCTGGTGCCGTTCGGCCGGCTGCCGTTCGCCATCGCGTATCCGGGCTTCCTGGCGGCTACGTTTGCCGCTGCCGTCGCCGGCGCATGGTGCGTGGCGGCGGGCGGTGTCCGACGGGTCGCATGGATCGGCGTGCTGGCGCTCGCCCCGGCCACGGCAATCGATGCTGTCGTCGGCCAGAACGCCCTGCTGACCGCCGGCATCCTGCTCGGCGGGTTCGGGTTGCTGCGCCGCTCGCCGCTGGCCGGCGGCGCGGTGCTGGGGGCCATGTCCTACAAGCCGCAATTCGCCATGATGGTGCCGGTCGCCCTCATCGCGCTCGGCCAGTGGCGCGCGCTCGCCGCCGCCGCGGCCGGCGCGGCCCTGTTGGCCGTGCTCAGCCTGGCCTTGCTCGGCACGGCGATCTGGCGGGACTGGCTGGCATGGCTGTTCGCCGGCGGCGACGATTATGCGACTTGGCTGGAATGGGGGCGGAGTTGGGGCGTCGGCGTTTCCGCCTGCGCCGCCTGGCTGGGTCTGCCCCCGCCGGCGGCACAGGCGCTCCAGGTTCTGGCGGCCATCGGGGCGGCGGGGGCGGTGTATTCCGCCTTCCGCCGCCCCCTCGTCGATGAGCGGCGGCTGGTGGTGCTGCTCGGCGGCACCGTCCTCGCCGCGCCGCACGTGCTGTCGTACGATCTGGTCCTGCTCGCCGCCGCGGCGGCGCTGCTTTTCCGCCATGTCGCCGCCACGCCCTCGGCATTCGCGCCCCCGTTGCTGCTCCTGCTGTGGGCCGCCCCGCTCCTCGGCCCGCCGCGCGCCTCGCCCGCCGGCTTTGCTGTGCCGCTGCTGGCGGCGGCGCTGGTCGCTTACGCTCTCTCCGCGAACGGTGGCCTGGCGGTTCCGGCGGTCGAGCCGGTCGCCTCGGAAGCCGGGGGTGCCTAACAGCGTGTGCATGTGGTGCCACACCGTCCAGTCGCATGGCATGGCGCCCGCCCACCCCGCGCCGAGGGCGCCGAGCGCCCGCGACCGCGGCGGACATGGCGGTGTCCGGCTGAGCCGATACGGCGCCCGGCCCCACCGGCCGGCCCGCTCCGGCGGGGCGAATTTTCCGCTTGCCCGGGGGACTGTCAATTTCTATAACGGATGCCGTGAACACCAATCTCCCTCATACCCCAGCCGACCGCTTCGCCAGCATCATGGACCTGCTGTTTCGGGTGCTGGCGGCGCAGGGGATCAAGGGCAGACTGGTGGGCGCGCTGCTGGTGGCCGTGTGCGGCAAGCTCCGTCGCACCGCCCGCTCCCTCACTATCCTCGCCGCCCGCGCCGCCGCCGGCACGCTGCCCGCCGCCCGGCCGCCCCGTCCGCGCCAACCGGCCGCCCGCTCCGCCCCGGCCACGCCGCCATCGCCGCAGCCTCCCGCCAGGCCGCGGCTGCCGGGCAGCTTCGGCTGGCTGCCCCGGCAGATCGAGGGGGAGGCGATCCAGAGCGTCGCCGCCGCAAAATCGCAACTGGCCTGCCTGCTCGATGCGCCGGACATGGTCGCCCTGATCGCCGCGGCGCCGCAGGCGGGACGGCTACTCCGCCCGATCTGCCGGATGCTGGGCCTGCGCCCGCCGCCGCATCTCGCCCTTCCCCCCCGCCCGCCGCGCCCGCCCCGGCCGCGACGTCCGCGCCGGCAGCAAGCCGCCCGCCCGGCACCGGCGCGCGACCGCAGCCTGATCGAATGGGCCACCGCGGTCCTCCCGCTGCTCCCGCGTCTTGCCGGCGCCGGATCCGGGCCACCGCGCCGCGCGGCACGGCGGCGAACGCCCACCGGCTGAACAACAGCGCCTTCGCGCGCGGTTTTCGTTCCTTATATAAAACGTTAATGGCAGCCGGCGATACCCTGGCAGGATGCGGTGCCGGCCTGTAAGGATGCCGCCATCCCATCGCCGTCCCGCGCCATCAGGAGGGTTCCATGTCCGCCACCCCCGTCATCGCCCAGAAGGGTCCGTTCCAGGTCACCGTCGAGGCCGGGAAATCCTACTGGTGGTGCGCCTGCGGACGCAGCGCCTCGCAGCCGTTCTGCGATGGCTCGCACAAGGGCACCGGCCTTGCGCCGGTCGAATACAAGCCGGCGGAAAGCGGCGACGCCTGGCTGTGCGGCTGCAAGCAGACCGCGACCAGGCCGCTGTGCGATGGCACCCATGCGCGGCTGTGAGGGCACCGATGACCAGCAATTCCCGCATCGTCGCCGCCTGGCGTGACCGCACGCCCGGCTCCGCCGCGCTTTCCGAACAGGCGGCCGACCTGTTCCCGAGCGGCATCACCCATGATGCGCGGCTCCAGGATCCCTACGGCCCCTACATCGCCCGCGCCGAGGGCGGCCACAAATGGGACGTGGACGGCAATCGCTACGTCGATTTCTTCGGCGGTCACGGCGCCCTCATTCTCGGCCACGCCCATCCCGAGGTGACGGCGGCGATCGCCGCCGCGGCGGCGGAGGGGACGCAGTTCGGCGCCAGTCACCCGCGGGAGGTCGCGTGGGCGGCGCAGGTCCGGCGCATGGTGCCATCCTGCGAGCGGCTGCGCTTCACCTCCTCGGGCACCGAGGCGACGCTGATGGCCGTGCGCCTCGCCCGCGCCTTCACCGGGCGGGCGAAGCTGCTGCGTTTCCTCGGCCATTTCCACGGCTGGCACGACCACATGACCACCGGCTACACCAACCACTTCGACGGCTCCGCCACCCCCGGCGTGCTGGCCGGCGTGGCCGAGGGCGTGGTGCTGGCGCCGCCCGGCGACCTCGCCGCGGTCGAACGTCTGCTCGCTGCCGGCGACGTGGCGGCGGTGATCCTGGAGCCGACCGGCGCGAGCTTCGGCCAGGTGCCGATCCGTCCCGAATTCCTCCACGATCTGCGCCGCGCCACCGAACGCACCGGCACGCTGCTGATCATGGACGAGGTCGTCACCGGCTTCCGCATCTCCCCGGGGGGGGCGCAGGGCGCCTTCGGGGTGCGGCCGGATCTGTCCACCTTCGCGAAAATCATCGCCGGCGGCATGCCGGGGGCGGCGGTGGGCGGACGCAAGGACATCCTCGACCTGCTCGATTTCACCGCCGCCCCCGCCGCGGGGCGGGAGAAGATCGGGCATCAGGGCACCTACAACGCCAACCCCACCGCCGCCGCCGCCGGCCTCGCCTGCCTCACCGTGGTCGCGCGGGGGGAGGCGACGGCGCGGGCCGATGCCACCGCCGCCGATCTGCGCGCCGCCCTGAACGCGGTGCTGGCGGAGGAAGGCATGGCCTGGGCGGTCTACGGCACCTCGTCCGGCTTTCACCTGTTCCTCAATCCTGCCGGGCGGCAGGTGACGCCGGAGCGGTTCGATCCGCTCGCCTGTCCGATGTCGGAGCTGAAATCGCCGCCGCCGCGTCTCGTCTCCCGCCTCAGGCTGGCGCTGCTGCTGCACGGGGTGGATGTGAACGGGCGGCTTTCCGGCTTCACCTCGGCCGCCCACGACTCCGCTGATGTGGCGGAGGCAGCGGCGGCGCTGCGCGCCGCCCTCCGCCTGCTGCGGGCGGAGGGGGAAGTGTGAACGGCCGTATCCGCCGCGGGCGATGCAACGGCCGGGGTTCTGCGGCGTATCTGCCCCAGTCCGGCACGACCGGAAGGAACCGTGGAGGCAGAGACAGACATGAGCGCGACCCAGGCCGAAGGCACCATCCGCAACGTCGCCGGCAAGGCGGAGGAGGCGGTGGGCAGCACGATCGGCGACAGCAACACCGAACTGCGCGGCAAGGCGCGCCAGATCGCCGGCCAGGCGCAGGGCGCGATGGGCGAGGCGATGGAGACCGTGCGCGACATCGCCACCGACCAGCCGATGATGGCCGTCCTGCTCGCCGCCGGGGTCGGCCTGATCGCCGGCATGCTGCTCGCCCGCCGGTAAGGGTTGATCGCGCCCGCCGTTCTGCGCCAGCATCACGGCCGTCGGCAACGGAGGCGGTGATGGCAGGGCGGCGGCACGGCGGGCGCTGCGGATGACGGACCGGAGCTTCCTCGACTGGCCGTTCTTCGAGGACCGGCACCGGCAGTTCGCCCAGGAACTGGACGCATGGGCCGCCGCCGAACTGCCGCGCTTCGACGGCGGCGACGGGGACGGCACCTGCCGGTCCCTGGTGCGCGCGTTGGGAGAGGCGGGGTGGCTGCGCGCCGCGGTGCCGGAGGGCGACGCCGCCGCGATCGACATGCGCATGATCTGCCTCGCCCGCGACGTGCTGGCGCGGCATGCCGCCCTGGCCGATTTCGCCTTCGCCATGCAGGGCCTCGGCACCGCCTCCGTCGCCCTCGCCGGCACCCCCGCCCTGCGCGCCCGGGTGCTGGCGGAGGCGCGGCGCGGCGAACGCATCGCGGCCTTCGCGCTGAGCGAACCGGACGCCGGCTCCGACGTGGCGGCAATCAGCACCACCGCCGTGCGCGTGCCGGAGGGATGGCGCATCGACGGGGAAAAGACCTGGATCTCCAACGGCGGCATCGCGACGCACTACGTCGTCTTCGCCCGCACCGGTGAGGGGGCGGGGTCGCGCGGCCTGTCGGCCTTCTTCGTGGAGGCGGCAACCCCCGGCCTGCGCGTCGCCGCACGGATCGAGACCATCGCCCCGCATCCGCTGGCCCTCCTGCGGTTCGAGAACTGCGTGGTGCCGCAGGGGCATCTTCTCGGCACGCCGGGCGAGGGGTTCAAAGTGGCGATGGCGACGCTCGACATCTTCCGTCCCAGCGTCGGCGCCGCCGCTGTCGGCCTCGCCCGCCGCGCGCTGGAAGAAGGGCTGGCGCGGGCGGAGGGGCGGCACATGTTCGGCGGCGTGCTGGCCGACCAGCAACTGACGCAGGCGCGGCTCGCCGACATGGCGACCGATGTCGATGCCGCGGCCCTGCTCGTCTATCGCGCCGCCTGGATGCGCGACGTGCTGCGCCGGCGCATCACGAAGGAGGCGGCGATGGCCAAGCTGCATGCGACGGAAGCGGCCCAGCGCGTGGTCGATGCCGCGGTGCAGTTGTTCGGCGGCCTCGGCGTCGCCAGCGGCATGACGGTGGAGGCGCTGTACCGGGAGGTGCGGGCGCTGCGCATCTATGAGGGCGCGTCGGAGGTGCAGAAGCTGGTGATCGCGCGGCAGATGCGCAGCGCCCAGCCCTAGGCGGCGGGGGCGGCGAAACGCTCGTAGATGCCGATGCGGCGCTGCAACGGCGCATCGTCGATGCGGAACAGGAAAGCCGGCGCGCCGGAGGCTGGGTTGGCCAGCCGCACCGCGGCATGCGCGGGTGCCGCGATCACATCGGCCTCCCCGGCCGAGAGCGCGACGCCGCCGACCTCTGCCTGCACCGCGCCGGTGACGATGTGGTACACGGCCGAGGCGCTGTCACGCGGCAGTGCGACACTCTCCCCCGGCCGCAGCATCAGGGCGGAGAAGCCGAGCGTCGGCAGGCATTCCTGACCTGTTTCGGGATTGACATAGCCGAGCTGCACCGGCGTTCCCGGATCGGTGTCAGCGGCCAGCGCCTCCAGCGCCGCCCGCACCTCCGCCCACGGCCAGCGCAGCAGCGGATAGGGCGCGCGCGGGGCGGCCAGCACCGGATAGGGCACCAGCCCGGCGCGGCGGTAGCGCGTGGCGGAGGCGTCCGGCGCGTTGCGCACGGTCTGTGGCGTCCCCTCGATCGCATAGGATGCCTCCATCCCCACGATCAGCGGCAGGTCGAGCGCGTCCATCCATACCACCGGG
>JAJZNE010000026.1 GCA_021847995.1 Pseudomonadota bacterium
GTCGCCTGCTGCGCCGCCGCCGCCGCCGCCGCCGCGTCGCGCTGGCGGGCGAGGTCGGCGGCACGCGCCCGCTCGGCGTCGCGCAACTGCTCCTGCGGCGAAGGCGGGCCGGCGGCGGCGAGCACGGCGAGCAGCAGCGGCAGCGCCGGTCCGATACGGCGCGGCGTCGGGCGGTCGCACGCCATCTTCACCGATCCCGGCAAGGACTAGAGAACGCCGGCTGCCCTTACGCCACCTTCGCCCGCATCTCAATCCATCGCGGCGTGGGTCTCGGCCGGCGCACCGGCCGGCGGGATGCCCGGGCGACGCATGATGAACAGCAGCAGCAGCGCCGGCAGCGTCGTCAGCATCATGAACTTGTAGTCGTCGATATAGGCAATGATCAGGGCCTGGTTGTTGACCAGGGCATCGAGCACCTGCGCGCCGACGGTGTTCGACGGTGCGAGATACTGCGTCACCGACCCGCCGCTCTGCAACGCGCGGTTGAACGGCGTGACGAAGGCGCCGAGTTCACTGTGCACTACCTGCACGTTGTGGGCGAGCAACGCCGAGGTGACGGAGACGCCGATCGCGCTGCCGACGTTGCGGAACAGGCTGAGCAGCGCGGTGCCGTCGGTGCGCAGCGCCGGCGGCAGGGTGGCGAAGGCGACCACCTGGATCGGAATGAACACGAAGCCGAGCGCCGCACCCTGGACGATCAGGGTGCCGATCAACTGGCCCGCACTGATGTCCGGCGTCCATTGGGTAGACTGGTAGAGCGACCACACCAGCAGCACGAGGCCGAACGCCATCAGCTTGCGCGGGTCGATGCGTGCCGTGAGACGCCCGGCCACCAGCATCGCCGCCATCGTGCCGATGCCGCGCGGCGCCATCACGAGGCCCGCCGTCGCTACCGGATAGTTGCCGAGGGTCTGGAGCCACGGCGCCAACAGCGCCGAGGTCGCGAGAATCACCACGCCGACCACGAACATCATCACCAGCGAGGCGCTGAAATTGCCGTTCCTGAAGATCCGCGGCGCGATGAACGGCCGTTCCGCAGTGAACAGATGGACCAGGAACAGATAGATGCCGAGGCCCCCCAGCACCGCCTCCGTGATGATCTCGGAGGAGGAGAACCAATCCTTGTCCTGCCCGCGATCGAGCATCATCTGGAACGCGCCGAGACCGAGTGCGAGCACGCCGAACCCGGTCCAGTCGAAGCGCAGACTCGGGTTGGTCGGCGCCTTCGGCATGAACAGGGCGAGACCGGCCACGCCCAGTACGCCGAACGGCAGATTGACGTAGAACACCCAGCGCCAGTTGTACACGTCGGTCAGATAGCCGCCGAGCGTGGGACCGAGGATCGGCCCGACCATCACGCCCATGCCCCACACCGCCATCGCCGTGCCGCGCTGCGCCGGGGGATAGATGTCGAGCATGAGCGCCTGCGACAGCGGCACCAGGGCGGCGCCGAACACCCCCTGGAGCAGCCTGAACCCGACCATCTGCGACAGCGACTGGGCGATGCCGCACAGCATCGACGCGACGGTGAAGCCGACGAGGCAGAGCAGGAACAGATTCTTGCGTCCGAACCGTGCCGACAGCCACCCGACCGGCGCGGTCATGATCGCCGCCGCCACGACATAGGACGTGAGCACCCAGGTGATCTGGTCCGAAGTCGCCGACAGGCTGCCCTGCATATACGGCAGCGCCACATTGGCGATCGTGGAATCGAGCGCCTGCATCAGCGTCGCGATCATGGCGCAGACGGTGATGATGGCCCGGTGCGGCACCGGGCGCATGGCCGCGTCGCCGATCGCGTTCACGGCATCAGATCGGAGAAGTGGCGCGCATGGCCGGTATCGATATCGGCCTCCACGCTCATGCCGGCGCGCAGCTCCGGCTCGCCCGGCCGGCGATCGACGCGGATGCGTACCGGCAGCCGCTGCACCACCTTGACCCAGTTGCCCGAGGAATTCTGGGCGGGAAGCACGGAAAATTCCGATGCGGCAGCCGGCGCGATGCTCTCCACCGTGCCGTGCCAGACATGGCCGGGATAGGTATCGACCGTGATCTCCACCGGATCGCCGAGCTTCACCCAGGTCAGCTCGGTCTCCTTCGGGTTCGCCTCCACCCACACATTGCTGTCCGAGACGAGGCCGAACGCCGCCTGCGAGGCGGCGAGGTACATCCCCGGCTGCGCCTGCTCGACATTGGTGACAGTGCCGCTGAACGGAGCGCGGACGACGGTGTGGTCCATCTGGCGCTGGTATTCCTCGACCCGCTCCTGCGCCTCCTTGTACTGCGGCAGCGTCGTCACGTCGGCGTCGGGATTGCCGCCGAGGCGCGCAAGCTGCACCGCCGCCTGTTCCTTCAGGCTCTCCACCGCCGACTTGTCGGACGCGAGCTTGAAGCGGGCGTCGTCGTACTCAAGGCGCGTCACGCCGCCGCTCTTTACCAGGTTGGCGTAGCGGTCGAAGGTCGCCTGATCGGCGTCCACCTGCGCCTGGCGCGTGGCCACGTCGCTCAGCATGCGCCTGTAGTCGCGTTCCATCGACTCCAGCGTCAGCGCGGTCTGCGCCAGCGTCGCCCTCGCACCGTCCAGCGCGATCCGCACCTGCCGGTCGCGCAGCCGGAACAGCACGTCCCCCCTGCTGACATGCTGGCCTTCATGCACCGCGACTTCGCCGATGATGCCGGAAATGTCGTCCGACACGGCAAGCTTGCCCGCCCGCACATAGGCGTCGTCGATCGAGACATAGCGCCCGCCGGAGAGCCACCACGCGGTCGCGCCGACCACGACGGCGACGATGCCGCCCGCCATCAGCAGCGGCCGCAGCACCTTCACCCGCGGGCGACGCCGCGTGCCGACCGAGATCGCGCCGGGGGCCGTGGTTGCCGAAGCCATCACGCCACCGCCCTGGCCGGCACATCGCGGTCGCGATGGCGGCATTCGCCCAGGATGGTGGCCTTCATGCGTGTCAGTCCTTCGATCATGGTCCGCTCAGTTTCGGGGTCGATATCTGCCGTTGCCATGCGGTGCATGGCGGCCCGTTCCCTCATCAGTTCCAGCAGCACGGGTTCGGCGGGCGGCAGCAGGTGCAGCCGCCAGATGCGGCGGTCCTTCGGATCGGGTCGCCGCTCCACCATCCCGCGCCCCTCCAGCCGATCGATCAGCCGCGCCACGGTGATCGGCTCGACCTCCAGGATTTCCGACAGTTCCTTCTGCGACAGGCCGGGCTGGCGCTGAAGCCAGAACAGGATGACCCATTGCGCCCGCGTCATCCCATACGCGGCGGCGCGGCGGTCGGCCTCGTGGCGCAGCAGGCGCGCCACGTCATGCAGCAGGAACAGCAGGTCGGGGATCTCATTCACGCTGCATATGATAAGCAGCGTTACCTTATTGTTCAAACGCGCGCCCATGCGGCCCGTGCATGGCCGCACGCCGCAGCCCTCGGTCCTCCGCCCGTCCGGGCGGCGGGCTTCACACCGGGAACAGTTTTTCCGGCGGTGCGGTGCGCGTGTAGTCGATGCGGGTATAGGCACCGCCCTGATAGAGTTCGACCACCGGATCGCCGCTCGTCCTGCCCTGCACGCGGCTGGCGTAGGCGTCGGCGCTGTCCTGCGGCGTCCAGCCGATCAGCGCGCGCGCATCCCGGCCCCAGAACGTGCGGGAATTGTTCGACGCGCCCCAGATCACACAGCAGCCGGTGCGCCGGGCCAGGGTGGCGCGCTCGCACAGCCGGCAGAGGTCGCCATAGGACAGCCAGGTGGACAGCATCCGCTCCTCCGTCGGCTCGGGGAAGCAGGAGCCGATGCGCACCAGCACGCTCTCCACGCCGTGCTTGTGCCAGTAGAGCCGCGCCATCCCCTCCGCGTACATCTTCGACAGGCCGTAATACCCGTCGGGCATGAACTGGCAGTCGGCGTCGAGCTTTTCGCTGCGCTCGTGAAAGCCGATCGAGTGGTTGGAGCTGGCGAACAGCACCCGCGCCCCCTCCCGCCGCGCCGCCTCGTAGATGTGATAGAGGCCGCGAATGTTCGGGCCGAGCACCTCCTCGAACGGCCGCTCCACCGAGACGCCGCCGAAATGCAGGATCATGCCGCAACCTTCGGCGAGCCGCAGGATCGCCACCCCGTCATTGAGGTCGGCGCGGGTGAAGCTGCTTCCCTTGGGCAGCGCATCGGGAAACGGCGCGATGTCGGTCAGCCGCAGCGTCCAGCCCAGTGCCGCCAGATAGGGCGCGATCTGCCGCCCGAGCGCGCCGGAGGCGCCGGTCAGCAGCACGGGCTTCGCAGGTGTCTCGGTCATGGTGCGCGTTCCCCTTCCCCTTCAAGCGTCCGCAAACAGAGCGACCGGCGCGCCCGCGATGCCGGCATCGAGCCGGAACAGCCCGCCCATCGTCGGATGGCGCGCCAGCGTCGCCGCATCGCGCCCTGCGCGCAAGGTGGTGACATAGAGCATCTGGCCCGCGAAGCACGGCATGGTCGGTGCCGGCACCGGCAGCTCCACGCGCGCCAGCCTCCGCCCGTCCGGCGCGAAACGGTTGAGGCAGGCGGCGGAATTGCCGGCCGACCAGTAACAGCCCGCTGCGTCCGTCGCCCCGCCGTCCGGCCGGCCGTCCTCGGTGTCGAGTGTTGCCAGCACACGGCAGTTGGACAGGCGCCCGGCCGCCGCGTCGAAGTCGAACGCCTCGATCACGCCGGGCGTCGTGTCGCTGTGGAACATCGTCCCGCCGTCCGGCGACCAGGCGAGGCCGTTGCTGTTCGCATAGCCCTCCGCCCGGCGCTCCGCCCGGCCGTCGGGGGTGATGCGCCAGAGCGTCGCGATCGGCCGGCGGTGCGCGCTCTCGTCGATGCCGCCGACCCAGAAGCTGCCGTCCGGCCCCACCTTGCCGTCATTGAGCCGCACCGACTCGGGCTGATCGAGCGGACCGGCGAGCGGCGTCACCGCGCCGCTGTCCCGGTCCAACAGCACCACGCGATCGCGCAGCGCCACCACCAGCCGGCCGGAACGGCACAGGCCGAAACTCGGCACGATGTCGGGCATCGGCCAGCTCTGCCGCGCGCCGCTGGCCGGCGTGTAGGCGTGCAGCACACGGGCCGGGATGTCGGTGAACAGGATCTGGCCGCGGGCCTGGTCCCAGGTGCAGCTCTCGCCGGTGGCGCAGCGCGCATCCCAGACCAGTTCGGCACCGCTTTCGGCGCCGCTCATGTCTTGCGCTCCGGCAGCGCGATGCCGGCGAGCGACTCCCAGACGCGGATGACGAAGGCATCATCCGCGCCGGCGTGCCCGGCAGCGGCGGCGGCCAGGAACAACTGATGCGCCGCGGCGGCGAGCGGCAGGGGGAAGGTCAGGCTGCGCGCCTGATCGAGCACGATGCCGAGATCCTTGACGAAGATGCTGACCGCCGAGCGCGGCGTGTCGTCGCCGGCCAGCACATGCGGCATGCGGTCCTGAAACATCCAGGAATTGCCGGCCGACGTGGTGATCACGTCGAACAGCGTCTGTGGATCGGCGCCGGCACGGATGCCGAGCGCCATCGCCTCCGCCGCCGCCGCGATGTGCACGCCGGCGAGCAACTGGTTGACCATCTTCACCGTGCTGCCCGCGCCATGCGCCTCGCCGAGGCGCCAGACCTTCGCCGCGATCGCGTCGAACACCGGCTGCACCCGGTCGAACGCCGCCGCCGGCCCCGACCCCATCACCGTCAGCCGCCCCGCCCGCGCGCCCGCCGCGCCGCCGGAGACCGGGGCATCCAGCATCGCCACCCCCCGCTCCGCCAGACGCGTGCCGAGTGCCCGTGCCGCCTCGGGCGCCATCGTCACGCAGCACAGCACGACGCCGTCGCGGGCGAGGCGCGGCAGGCAGCCTTCCGGGCCGAGCAGCACCTGCTCGGCCTGGGCGGCATTGACCACCAGCACCACGACGGCGCCGACACCGTCCGGCAGGTCGGCGGCGCGGGCCACCGCCCGCCCGCCCGCTGCCGCCAGCTCCTCACGCGCCGGCGCCCGCAGGTCGCAGCCGATGACCTCATGGCCCTTGCGCACCAGGTTGAGCGCCACCCCCATGCCTATCGAGCCGAGCCCGATCACACCGACTTGCATCCTGTTCCCCCTTCCGATCGCGCCGACATCACGACCCGGCGTGGCCGCCCAGGCGCTCCGCCTCACGCAGATGTTGTTCCAGTTCCGGCAGCACGCGCGCGGCGAACGCCTTCACGTCCGCATCCGTGCCCTGTTTCGCCTCGTTGCGATAGAGGTCGACCGCGTAGCGGTGCAGTGCCACCTGCTGGTCGAGATAGGTGTGGTCGAAGGTGCTGCCGGTCAGCCCCTGCAACTGGCTCATCATGTGCTGCTGCGCGTCGCTCGGCATGGTCGGCAGGCTGATCCGCTTCTCCTGCGCCAGCGCGTCGAGATCCGTGTTCACCTTGGTGTGATCGGTCACCATCTGGGCGGCGAAACGGCGAACCGCCGCCTCATGCGCCTGCCTGGCCGCCAGTTGCCCCTCGCTCACTTCGGCGAGGCCGCCGCGCGCCGCCTGATCCATGAAATAGGCGTCGGTGGTGGAGAGGGTCGGGTTGGTCTGCGCCTGCATCACTGCCTGTGACGCCGTCACCGTGCTGCCGGCCGCCTGTTCGGTGCGCGTGCAGGCGCCGAGCACCAGCAGCGCCAGCGCGGCGGCACCGGCCGCCCGGGTTGCGGACATCGTCATCGCGTCGTCTCCTCTGTCAGGAACAACGCGGCCCAACGCTGCGGGGCGGCAAACCGTTCGCGGCCGGGCACTGGTGCCGGCGGTCAACGAGCGGTGCGGAACCGCTCCACGGCCGCCACCAGGGCGCGCCGCACCCCCGGCTCCAGCGCCGAATGCCCGGCATCCGGCACCAGCGTGAGCCGCGCCGAGGGCCAGGCGGCGGCGAGGTCGAAGGCGGTGCGGGCCGGGCAGATCACGTCATAGCGGCCCTGCACGATTTCGGCCGGAATATGCGCGATGCCGGCCATGCCGCCGAGCAGCCCACCCTCCGTCCGCTCATCGGGCAGGAACAGGTCGTGGGCGAAGTAATGTGCCTCGATCCGCGCGAGGCCGAGCGCGGTGCGGTCCTGGGCGAAGCTGGTGACGGTTTCCGGGCTCGGCAGCAGCGTGCTGCACGAGCCTTCATAGATCGACCAGGCGCGCGCCGCCGGCATGTGGATGGCGGGGTCCGGATCGGTCAGCCGGCGCAGATAGGCGCCGAGCACGTCACTGCGTTCGCGTTCCGGCAGGAAGCTCACGAAGGCGGCCTGGGCGTCAGGGAACAGTGTGCCGAGGCCGCGCAGAAACCAATCGACCTCCTCACGCCGACCAAGGAACACGCCGCGCAGCACGCAGCCGGTGACGCGCAGCGGATTGGCCTGGGCATAGGCCAGGGCCAGCGTCGATCCCCACGATCCGCCGAACAGCAGCCAGCGATCGATGCCGAGATGGATGCGCAGCATCTCGATGTCGCGCACCAGATGGCCGGTCGTGTTGGCCTCCAGGCTGCCGAGCGGGCGGGAGCGGCCGGCGCCGCGCTGGTCGAAGATGATGACGCGCCAGAAGGACGGATCGAAGAAGCGGCGATGCACCGCGCCGGCGCCGGCACCCGGCCCGCCATGCAGAAACAGTGCCGGCATGCCGCGCGGATTGCCCACCTGTTCCCAGTACATCACATGCCCGTCGGTGAGCGGCAGATAGCCGGTCTCGAACGGTCCGATCTCGGGGAACAAGTCGCCGCGTGGCATGGCAGTCCGGTCTATAGCGCAGCCCGCGGCGGATGGAACAGGGTCGCGTCGATCATCGGCCGGGCGTGACCGGCAGGGCGACCCAGTGGGTGTCTTTGCGCCCGCGGATCAGCAGCGGGGCATGGTCGGCACCGGTGGCGGCGACGGCGGCGATCGCCCGTGTCACGTCCGCCGGGGCACGCACCGGGGTCGTCCGCACCATCATGATCACGTCGCCGGCGACGATACCGCGCTCGGCCGCGGCAGAGCCCGGACGCACCTCGCTGACCAGGACGCCGGCCGCATCGGCAGGAACTTCGAACCGGGCACGATCCCGCGCCGCCAGCGGGGCGAGGCGCATGCCGGGATCGGCGGGCGTCGCCGCGGTGACGCGCAGCGGCATCGGCTGCATCGTCTCCGGCAGGGCGGTTGCATTCGGATCGGCGGCGACAACGAGCGAGACCGTCTGTTCCCGCCCGTCGCGCAGCAGGTCGAGCGGCAGCGCCCGGCCGACCGGCGTCTCGACGATGCCGCGCTGCACGTCGCGCGTGTCGCTCACCGGCTTGTCGCCCAGCCGCAGGATGATATCGCCCGGACGCAACAGCGATGCGGCCGGGCCGTTGCGATTGACCGCCGTGACCAGCACGCCGCGCGGCGCCGGCAGGCCGAAGCCGGCCGCGAGCCCGGCGGTGACGCGCTGCACCTGCACCCCGGCCCAGCCGGCCTGCACGCGGCCGGTGCGGATCACCTGCTCGATGATGAAGCGCGCATCGTCGGCCGGCATGGCGAAGCCGAGGCCGATCGAGCCGGTGTTGTTGGGCGAGGAATAGAGGGCGGTGTCGATGCCGACCACCTTGCCGTCCAGGTTGACCATCGGTCCGCCGGAATTGCCGTGGTTGATGGCGGCGTCGGTCTGGATGAAATCGTCATAGGCAGTTTCGCGGATGTTGCGGTCGAGCGCGCTGACGATGCCGGCGCTCACCGACAGTCCGATGCCGAGCGGGTTGCCGAGGGCCATCACCGGATCGCCGATGCGCAGCGTGTCGCTGTCGCCGAGGGTCAGCACCGGCAGCGGCCTGCCGGCGTCGATCTTCAGCAGCGCCAGATCGAGCAGCCCGCTGACATAGAGGATCCTGGCCTGAAGCGGTGGAATGTCGTGGCCGGAGATGGTGATGCGGTCGGCGCCGGCGATCACGTGACGGTTGGTGACGATGATGCCGGACGGTTCCACCACGAAGCCCGACCCCCAGAAGTAATAGGGACGGTTCGCCTTCGTCGTCACCGTCTCGATATTGACCACTGCCGGCAGCAGCGGCGCCAGCCGGTCGGCGAGATCGGGCGGCAGGTCGCCGGCATGGGCGAGGGGGAATGCGCACAGAACCACCGCGGCGATCACCGCCAACCGGCCGTATGCCCGCCGAGCCATCCTGCCGATATTGCGAATTTGCATCATCCCCTCCCTTCGCAACGCATTATGAAACTATATCGGATTTCCTACGATACCGCCCAGGCCGCTGGCCTCGCGCCATCCTTGCCCGGCCGCTCACAAGGCAGTTGTTCCTCCGTCGCCATCGTTGCGCAACGGCGCGCGATGCTCCTACCCGATTACCGCCGGACCGTCGAGGGTAGCTTCACCCTGCCCGGCGCCCTGCGGCTTCTGCCGGTCCGCCGCGCCTTGGGTGGCCAGCACCAGATCGTCGCGATGGATCAGTTCGTCGCGCCCGCGCCAGCCCAGGATCGCCTCGATCGCCTCGCTGCGATGGCCGATGATGCGCGCCGCATCGGCGCTGGCATAGGCGGAAAGGCCGCGGGCCAGCAGCGTCCCGTCCTGCGCCCGCACCTCCACCGGGTCGCCGCGCTCGAAACTGCCGGTGACCCGGCGCACGCCGGCCGGCAGCAGCGAACTGCCGCGCCGCAGCGCCCGTGCCGCGCCGGCATCCACCTCCAGCGTGCCGAGCGGCGCGAGACTGCCGGCAATCCAGCGCTTGCGCGCCGAACGCCCCTCCGGCGCCGGCAGGAACCAGGTGCAGCGCGCCCCCTCCGCCAGCGCGCGCAGCGGGTGCGGCGTGCCGCCGCGCGCGATCGCCATGGCGCAGCCGGCGCCGGTCGCGATCCGCGCCGCCGCCAGCTTGGTGCGCATGCCGCCCGAGGAATAGCCGGGCGGCGGCTCCCCGCCCATCGCCTCGATCTCCGGCGTCAGCACCGCTACCACCGGAATATGCTCGGCGGCGGGATCGCGCCGCGGATCGGCGGTGTAGAGTCCGTCGATGTCGGACAGCAGCACCAGCGCGTCCGCCTGCGTCATCTCGGCGACGCGCGCCGCCAGCCGGTCGTTGTCGCCATAGCGGATTTCCGCCGTCGCGACGCTGTCGTTCTCGTTGATGACGGGAACACAACGCAGGCCGAGCAGCGTTGCCAGCGTCGCGCGTGCGTTGAGGTAGCGCCGCCGATCCTCGGTGTCGCCGAGCGTGAGCAGCAACTGCGCCGCGGTCATGCCGTGGGCCGACAGCGCCTCCGCCCAGGCCTGCGCCAGCCGGATCTGCCCGACCGCCGCGGCCGCCTGCTTCTCCTCCAGCCTGAGGCGCGGCTGCGTCAGATTGAGGCTGCGGCGCGCCAGCGCGATGGCACCGGAACTGACCACCATCACCTCGGCGCCGCGCCTGCGCAGGGCGGCGATGTCGGCAGCAACCGAACGCAGCCAGTCCTGCCGCGGCGCCGCCTGTTCGGCATCCACCAGCAGGGCGCTGCCGATCTTCACCACGATGCGGTTCGCGCCGGCGAGAGCGGGCGCCGTTTCCGCGGCGAGGGAGGGAGAGTGCGACACGGGTTCCCTTGCTGTCGATCCGCGATCGCTGCGGCAGGGCCTCAGGCTGCTGCCGCCCGCAGGCGCGCGATCTCGGCCCACAGGGCATGCAGCGCCGCCGGCACGCCATCGCCGCTCACGCCCGACAGCAGCAGCACCGGCGCCCCCGCGGCACGCGACAGGGCGGCGCGCCGGGCGGCGGCCTCGCGCGGCGTCATCGCGTCCGACTTGTTCAGCGCCAGCACTTCGGGCTTGCCGGCCAGCCCGCCGCCATAGGCGGCCAGTTCGGCGCGCACGGTGCGCCAGGCGCGCACCACGTCGCCGGCCGCCCCGTCGATCAGGTGCAGCAGCACCGCGCAGCGTTCGACATGGCCGAGAAACCGGTCGCCCAGCCCCGCGCCCTCATGCGCGCCTTCGATCAGGCCGGGGATGTCGGCCAGCACGAATTCCTGCGACACCGACAGGCGGACGACACCGAGCTGCGGCGCCAGCGTGGTGAACGGATAGTCGGCGATCTTCGGCCGGGCAGCGGAGACGCGCGCGAGGAACGTCGATTTGCCGGCATTCGGCAGACCCACCAGCCCGGCATCGGCAATCAGCTTGAGGCGCAGCCAGACCCAGCGTTCCTCGCCCGGCCAGCCCTTGTCGGCGCGGCGCGGCGCGCGGTTGGTCGAGGATTTGTAGTGGCTGTTGCCGAAGCCCCCGTCACCGCCGCGCAGCAGCACGACACGCCGGCCCGGCGTGTCGAGATCGGCGAGCAGGGTGGTGCGGTCGTCGTCCAGGATCTGCGTGCCGACGGGAACCCGGATGACCACGGGTGGTGCCGCGGCGCCGGTGCGGTCGGCGCCGGCGCCGTTCGCCCCCTTGCGGGCGCGGAAATGCTGCGTGTAGCGGAAGTCGATCAGCGTGTTGAGGTTGGCGACCGCCTCGAACACCACATCGCCGCCGCGCCCGCCATTGCCGCCGTCCGGGCCGCCGAATTCGATGAATTTCTCACGCCGGAACGCGACCACGCCGTCGCCACCATCGCCGGAGCGGCAGTAGATCTTGGCCTGATCAAGGAATTTCATGGCGCGTACAGTGGAATGCGAACGGGGGCCGGCATGGACCGGCCCCCGCGCGATGCTGCGATGCTGCGGCGGGTCCGGCTATTCGGCGGCAGCCGGCGCCGGCGGCGGCGGGGCGACCACGGAGACCTGCACCCGCCCTTCCGCGCGCCGCTCGAAGGCGACGCGCCCGTCGATCAGCGCAAAAATGGTATGGTCGCGGCCGAGGCCGACATTGCGCCCCGGGCGCACCCTGGTGCCGCGCTGGCGGATGATGATGTTGCCGGCGCGCACCGCCTCACCACCGAACTTCTTGACGCCGAGGCGGCGGCCTTCCGTGTCGCGCCCGTTGCGCGAGGAGCCGCCGGCTTTCTTGTGGGCCATGGCCTGATCCTTCTCCCGCTCACGCCGCCGGCGCGTCGGCCGCGGCGCGGATGTCGGCGACGCGCAGCACGGTGACATGCTGGCGATGGCCGCCGCGGCGGCGCGAATTCTTGCGCCGGCGCTTCTTGAAGATGATGACTTTTTCCAGCCGGTCCTGCGCGATCACGGTCGCGGTGACGGCGGCGCCGGCGATCACCGGCGCACCGAGCGTCAGCGCCCCTTCGGCGCCGATGGCGAGCACGTCGGTGAAGGTGACCGTCGCGCCCGGCTCGGCCTCCAGTTTCTCGACCTTGAGGACGGCGTTGGGCGTCACGCGGTACTGTTTTCCGCCGGTGCGGATGACTGCGAACATCGGTCTCTGTGTCCTGTCGGCCGCCAGGATGGCGCTGCTGCAAGCGAACGGGGCCACCGGGCGTACCCGGAAGCCGGGAAGCGCGCGTTATAGCGGCCCAAAGCCCCGAGTCAACGCCCGCTCAAGGTGCCACAACCGCGCGCCGCACCGTCTCATCCGGGATCATCGCGATCGACGATCCGTTCGCGGACGGCCATGCCTTCGCCGCGGCCGGCCGGGCGGTCAGGCGAGCTGGCGCCCTGCCAGCCGCTCCAGCACCCTGAGCGGCGCCTGCTCCGGCCGCGCCATCGCCGTGACCGGCAGGTGGAAGGTCTGCTCCAGCGCGCAATGCCCTGCGATCGCGGCGTGCAGCACCGAATCGGTGTAGCACAGCCATACCGTCCCGGAAGGGAACGACACCGCGGTGCGGGGCGCGCGCGCCTGATAGCCCTCGTCCAGCTTGCCCGCGTCATGCAGGCCGAGCATCAGGAAGTCATAGGGCGCCCGCCGCCCCCTGGTCAGGCCGAGGCGCTGCATCAGCCAGCCCTGGCCGGGCAGGCCGGCACGCACCCGCGGCAGGAAGGCCTGCGCGAAATCGGCGAAGTTCTCGCCCACCCGCCAGTCGCGCGCCGCCCCGTCGGGGGCGATGTTGGCGAACACGCGCAGGATGCGCCGGCCGCGCATCGGCCGCGTCGGAAAGGCATCGACATGCAGCCGCGTGTCGTCCTGCCGCGGCGCCGCCTGCCGCCCGGCGATCTCGGCGGGGCGGAAGCTGGTCCGTGCCCGTTCCAGCAGCGGCGCATAGCGCGGCAGCAGCCCGTGCAGCAGCGCCGTCGCCTGGCGCCCGAACCGATCCAGCATCGCCGCCAGCCGCTCCCGCTCCACGCCAGCGAGTGCCGTGCCGTGCAGCCGTCCGGTGGCCGGATCGAGGCTGATGTTCTTGCGCGTGTCATCGAGCGCGCCCGGTGCCAGCAGCGTCCGCTCCACCGCCGCCGGCTGGAAACCGAGGCGGGGGAGGAACAGCACCCGCCCCGCTTCCAGCCCGCTCAGCGCCGCCGCCTGCTCCTCCGGCGCGAACGGCCCCTCCCACGCCGACGCGGTCAGTTCCAGAACGATATCACGATCCATTCACGGTCCCTCCGCTATTCGCGGTGCAGCAGCCGGTGGGTGACGAAATCGGCGAAATGCCCGGCCCGGAACGCCGCCCCCAGCGTCGCCGCATCATACTCCGTGCGCAGCCAGTCGAGGAACGCCAGCCGCCCCTCCGCCTCCCGCGCATAGGCGAGCAGGAAGGCGTCCAGCACCCCGGCGCGGGACCGGTGCCAGTGGCCGTGGCGCCAGGAAAGCTGGCGCAGCGCCTCCGCCGTCGTGCGGCCATGCAGCAGCAGGAACAGCGCGGCGGCAAGGCCGGCGCGGTCGGCACCCGACTTGCAATGCACCAGGATCGGCTCGGCCGAGCGTGACAGCGCCGTTGCCAGGGTCAGCACCTCCGCCCGCTGCGGCGCCCGTCCGCTCGACAGCGGCGCATCGACGAAGCCGATGCCGAGCCGCGCCGCCGCCGCGCGCGACAGCGCGTCCGACCCGTTGCCGCAGGGTCCGCGCAGGTTGATGACCGTGCGGACCCCGTGGCGACGCACCAGCCGCGCCAGCCGCCGCGGCGTCGGATGGTTGCTGCGATAGAGCCGGTCGGGCACGACGGTCGCGAAATTGCTCCAGGCGACGCGCAGCAGGCCGTGATCGACCAGCAGGCTGTCGGCCCAGGCGAGCGCGCGCCCGCGCGTGGAAATCAGGTCGCCGCGGAAGATCGTGTCCATGACTCTCGGCTTATGGCGCGGTCGGGCGGCAATGCCCCGTGATGTCTCCGTGAGCCGCCGTCCAGGCGCCCCGCCGCCGGGTCAGCGATTGGTGAGCATGGCGTCGGCAAACGCGGCCGTATTATAGCGAAGCATTTTGATATAGGTATCCGCCGGCCCGCCGGGAGGGGAGAGGGCGTCGGAATATACCTCCGGCCCCACCGTCACCCCGGCATCATGCGCCACCGCGGCCATCAGGCGCGGATCGGTCATGTTCTCGATGAACACGGCGCGGATGCCCTGGGCGCGGATGTCGCCGATCAGGCGCGCCATGTCGCGCGCCGACGGTTCCGCGTCGGTGGCAATCCCCTCGACGAAATGCAGCCTGATGCCGTAACGGTCGCCGTAATAGCCGAAGGCGTCGTGGCTGGTGACGATCTGCCGCTTCTCCGCCGGCACCGCCGCCAGACGCGCGGCGATCCAGGCGTCGGTCGCGGCGATCTCCGCCGCATAGGCATCGGCGCGGGCGCGCCAGGCGTCGGCATGGGCGGGATCGGCCTTGGCGAGCCCGGCGGCGATGGCGCGGACATAGCGGACGCCGTTGCGCGGGTCCTGCCAGGCATGCGGGTCGATCGTGGTCGCCCCGTCCTCGACGAAATGGCGCGGCGTCACCGCTTCCGCCGCCACCACGCGCACGCCGGCGAAGCCGGAGGCGCCGCGCAGCCGGTCCATCCAGCCCTCCAGCCCGAGCCCGTTTTCCACCACCACGCGCGCGCCCCGCACCGCGAGCAGGTCGCCCGGTCGCGGCTCATAGGTATGGGCGTCGCCGTCCGGCGGCACCAGCGAGACGACATCGACCTCGTTGCCGCCGACCTGGCGGACCATGTCCGCCAGGATCGAGATGGTGGCCACCGTGCCGAGCGGCTGCGCGGCCCTGGCCGCGACCGGCGTCAGCGCCAGTCCCGCAAGAAAATGGCGGCGGAACAACATGTTGGGCTCTCTCGATATGTTATACTATAACATTTTGTCAAATCGTCACGGGCGAGGCAAGCTCGGCGATTGCCCGCGGCGCCGGAACGGGCCAATCTGCCGCTGCATGGATCAGGCAGCTTGCGAAATCCTCAGGCTTCCCGGCGGCCCGGCGCGGGTGGAATGGCGGCGCAGCGCGCGTGCACGCCGGATCAGCCTGCGCATCGACCCGCGCGGCGGCGCCGTGGTGGTGACCCTGCCGCCGCGCGCCGGGCGGACGGCGGGGATGGCGCTGCTGATGAACCATGCCGACTGGGTGGCGCGTCGCCTCGCCGCCCTGCCCGGCCCGGTGCCGTTCGCCGACGGGGCGCTGGTGCCGCTGCACGGTGTCGAGCACCGCATCCGCCACCTGCCCGGCCTGCGCGCCGGCGTCCTGGTGGCGCAGCGGGAGATCCTGGTGTCCGGCGAGGCCGGGTTCCTGCCCCGCCGCGTCGGCGACTTCCTGCGTGCCGAGGCCCGCCGGGTGTTCACCGAACTGGCCGGCCGCAAGGCCGCGGCGGCGCAGGTGACGGCCAGGCGCATCACCGTCAAGGACACCCGCAGCCGCTGGGGCAGTTGTGCGTCGAACGGGAATCTCGCATTCAGCTGGCGGCTGGTGATGGCCCCGCCCGAAGTTCAGGATTACGTCGCCGCCCACGAAGTGGCGCATCTCCGCCACATGAACCATGGTTCGCGCTTCTGGGCGCTGGTCGGGCAGCTCACGCCGCATTCCGCCCCGGCGATCGCGTGGCTGCGCAGCAACGGCCCGCGCCTGCTGCGCGTCGGCTGACGCCGCCCGGCCGGTTGACATCCCCGTGCCGCGGGTCGCAGGTCGGCCTCGCCACGCGTATCTCGCCACGCGCATTGAGCAGGGGCACGCCATGTCCGGCCTTCCCTTTCGCCGCCCGATCGTGCCGGCGCCGCAGGATGCGCTGCTGCTGATCGACGTGCAGAACGACTTCGCACCCGGCGGCAGCCTGCCGGTGCCGGACGGGGATGCCATCGTGCCGCTGCTCAACCGCATCGCGCGCGGCTTCGCCACCGTGATCCTGACCCAGGACTGGCATCCGCCGCGCCATCTCTCCTTCGCCGCCGCCCATCCCGGCGGCGCGCCCTTCGCCAGTGTCGAGCTGCCCTATGGGCGGCAGGTGCTGTGGCCCGATCATTGCGTCCAGGGCACGCACGGCGCCGCCCTCATCGCCGCGCTCGACGTGCCGCATGCCGCGCTGGTGCTGCGCAAGGGCTGCCGGCGCACGGTGGACAGCTACTCCGCCTTCGCCGAGGCCGATGGCACGCCGACCGGGCTTGCCGGCTATCTGCGCGAGCGCGGCGTCGCCCGCGTGTTCGTCGCCGGCCTCGCCACCGATTTCTGTGTCCGCGCCTCCGCCGTCGATGCCGCCGGCGCCGGCTTCGCGACCGCGGTGATCGCCGATGCCTGCCGCGGCATCGACGCCGACGGCTCGCTCGCCGCCGCCTGGACGGCCATGACGGCGGCGGGCGTGGCGCGGCTCATCGCCGCCGATCTCCACCCCGCCGCCTGAACCCGCTACCGGCGCACCAGCGCGACCGGCGCGCCCGACAGCGGCTCGGCCGCCGTTTCAGTCACCAGAGAACTGCGGCCGAGCGTCATCGCCAGGCCGCGCTCGGCGTCGAAGACGATGATGTGGATGAAGAACACCATGCCCGGCTGCGCCACCACCCGCTGGCCGGCGTACAGCATCGGCCAGTCCATCCAGTTCGGGGCGAAGGTGGTGCCGAGCGAATAGCCGCAGGCGTTCAGCCGGTGCGGCATGTGCCCGTGCGCGTCCAGCGTGCGCGCATGGGCGTCGAACACCGCGCCCAGCGGTTCGCCCGGCCGCAGCGCCGCCTCCGCCGCATGCAGGGCTTCGGCGCAGGCGTCGTGCATGGCCGGAAGCCGCGGATCGGCCGTGCCGATCAGGAAGGTGCGCATCAGGCAGGCGTGGTAGTGCCGCCAGACGCCGGCGAATTCCAGCGTGAGCTGGTCGTCGGCGTCGAGATGGCGGCGCCCGGAGAAGTAGCGGCACATCTGCGCGCCGGCGCCCGAGCCGATGATATACTCGTTGGCCGGATCATCGCCGCCGCCGCGCAACACCGCGCCCTGCATGGCGGCGAGGATATCGCCCTCGAACGCGCCCGGCGCCGCCGTCTGCTCCGCCGCCGCCAGCGCCGCGTCGGCGAGCGCGGCGGCGCGGCGGACATGCGCGATCTCCGCAGCACTTTTCACCAGCCGCAGGCGGGAGATCAGGTCGGAGGCATCGACCAGGGTCGCGAACCCGGCCAGCGCCGCCGTCAGCCTCTGCCCGCTGCGCGCCGTCAGCCCATAGGCGTCCCACTCCACGCCCAGCGTCGCCCCGTCGCAGCCGAGTTCCGTGAGCAGCGCCCGCAACTCCCGCGCCGGCTCCGCCTCCGGCCCATCGGTCCAGACGCGCACATCCTCGACGATCGAGGTGAAGCGCGCCTGCAACCGGTCGGGCGCGCGCGTCAGCAGCGCCATGCGGCCGTCATCGGTCAGCACCAGACACTGGAAATAGACATAGCCGAACGTGTCGTAGCCGGTGAGCCAGTACATGCTCTCCTGGCGGAACAGCAGCAGGGCACGCAGGCCGCGGCGCTGCATTTCCGCGACCGTCCGCGCCCGGCGTCCGTCCAGCTCCTCACGCGCAAAATGGATGTGTTCGCCCTGGGTGATGCGCGTCATCCTGCTCTCCTTCTCGCCGCGAAGATGGCAGGTCCGGACACCGCCGCCAATCGCGCCGGGGTGGGCATGCGCTCGGCCGCACCCCTTCCGCGCGCGGGGCTAGCGCGTCCGCGGCACGGCGCGGCGCCAGGTTGCGCCGTCCCGCACCGCCTCGCCCTCCGCCTCCAGCTTGCCGAGATGCGCCGTCACGCTCGCCTCCGCCGCCCGGCGCAGGCGCGGGTCGAGCTGCCGGTACAATTGCGTCACCAGTTGGGCGACGCTGAGCGGCCCCGCCGTCAGCGCGGCGCGGATCTCCGCCTCGCGCGCCAGCCGGTGGGCGAGCAGCGCCGCGGTGAAGCCGCGCGGGTCGCGGAGCGGCGGGCCGTGGCCGGGCAGGAACAGCGCATCGCCGTCGCGCGCCAGCAGCCGCCGCAGGCTGGCGAGGTAGGCCGCCATGCTGCCCTCGGGCGGGATGACGACGGTGCTGGCGAAGCTCATCACATGATCGCCGCTGCACAGCACCCCGTCGTCGCGCGCGAAGCACAGATGATCCGGCGCGTGGCCGGGAGTGGCGAGCGCGGTCCAGCCGCCGATGCGCGCCCCGTCCGCCAGCCCCTCCCGCGCCGCGAACACCGCCGCCCCGGTAGCCGCGCGCAGTGCCGGCAGGGCACCGATATGGTCGGCGTGTCCATGGGTCAGGAAGATGCGCGTGATCGGCGCGTCCCCGGCCGCCGCCAGGATCGCCGCGACATGCGCGGCGGCGTCCGGGCCGGGGTCGAGCACCGTCAGCCCGCCGGCGCCGTCGATCAGGTAGGTGTTGGTGCCGTGATAGGTCATCGCCCCGGCATTGGCCGCCACCAGCCGGCGGATGCCGGGGGCGACCGGGTGAGCGACACCGCGCGGCGGTTCCGGCTCGCTCAGCAGGGGCAGCGGGGTCATGCCGCCGGGATGGGGCGGCGACCGCCCGGCGGCAGTGCCGGCCCGCTCACGGACCGCTGCCGATATGCGGGATGATGCCGGGGATCACGAACTGCTGAATCGCCACCAGCACGCCGAGCAGCAGCGTCAGCACGATGCTGTGCAGGAAGGTGCGCGCGAACACCACCCCCTCCTGCCCCTTGAGGTCGGTGACGGAGACGCCGGTGGCGATGTTCTGCGGCGAGATCATCTTGCCCATCACGCCGCCCGAGGAATTGGTCGCCGCGAACAGCACCGGATTGAGGTTCAACTGCCGCGCCGCCACCACTTGAAGGTTGCCGAACAGCGCATTGCCCGACGTGTCGCTGCCCGACAGGAACACGGCGATCCAGCCGAGGAACGGCGACAGCAGCACGAACAGGCCGCCGGCGGAGGCCACGCCCTTGCCGAGCGTGTAGGCAAGCCCGGAATAGTTCATCAGGAACGCCAGCCCGACGATCAGCGCGACGGTGGCGATGGCGATCCAGGTCTGCGCCAGCGTCTGCTTGACGCAGCCGAAGAACTCCGCCGGCGACAGCCGCACCAGGATCGCGGTCAGGATGGCGGCGAGCAGGATCGCGGTGCCGGTCGCCAGCGGCTGGAACACCCACACCGCCGCATAGGGCTTGTTGTTGTAGAGCGTGATGGAGACGGCATTGTGCAGCCCCGGCCACGGCACCGCGATCTGCCCGAGCTTGAAGATGCCGAACGACGTCCAGATGATGACGACCACCGACACCAGCAGCCACGGCAGCCAGCCCATCCACGGCGATACGCCGTTCGCGGGCGACCGGCCGATCGAACGCACCGCCCCGGCGACGGCAAACGCCGGGTCCGGCGCCGGCCGCCACACCTGCAGGAACAGCAGCGTCACGATCAGCGAGCCGAGCGAGGAGAGCACGTCGGTCAGCGTGTAGTCGATGAAGTTGGCGGTGACGAACTGCGTCAGCGCGAAACTGCCACCTGCCACCAGCAGCACCGGCCACAGCGCCCGCAGCGACCGTATGCCGCTGTAGATCGCGATCACGTAGAACGGCAGCAACAGCGCCATCACCGGCAATTGCCGCCCGACCATCGCGGCCAGCGCGTTCGGCGGCAGCGAGGTGACGGCGCCCAGCACCGTCACCGGCACGCCGAGCGCGCCGAAGGCAACCGGTGCGGTGTTGAAGATCAGCACCAGCACCAGCGCCTCCAGCGCCGGATAGCCGACCAGGATGAGCAGCGAACTGGTGATGGCAACCGGCGTGCCGAAGCCGGCGATCCCCTCCAGCAGCGCGCCGAAGCAGAACCCGATCACCACCAGCACGACGCGCCGGTCATCCGGCAGGTGCGTCAGCACCCACACGCGGAACGCCTCGAAATGGCCGGAACGGACGGCGACATTGTAGAGCAGCAGCGCATTGACCACGATCCACATCACCGGCCAGAGCGCGAACACGACGCCGTTGACGATCGCATCGACCGCGAGCCCGACCGGGAACGACCACAGAACGACCGCGATCACCAGCCCGACAATGAGACCGGCCAGCGACGCCTGCCACGCCGGCCGGCGGAAGATGCCGAGCAGCACCAGTACCGTCAGGATCGGCAGGAGTGCGACCACGAACGACAGCGCCAGGCTGCCGGCAACGGGCGTCAGAAGCTGCTGGAACATAGCCCCCCCTTGGGCTGCGATTTTATTGCCAATCTACATTGACATCGTCTGCCGGCCGGCGGGCGACGGCGCCGCCGCAGCGGGCATTAGCGCAGCCGGCAGAGCTTGACCAGCGGATCGCGCACCGCCGGGCGTGCGCCCGGTTGACGTGCCGCCCCCGGCGCGCCACTTCGCACGCATGGCACAGACCTGGTTCCGCTCGCCGCCGCGGCGCAATTCCGGCGGTAAGGTGCTCGACATGACGCTCCAGGGCGACTTCGTGGAGGCGCCGGTCACGCCGGTCGCCGGGCGGGTGATGGCGGTCGCCATCCTGGTCGCGGTGCTGGCCGGCGCGCTCGCGGTGGCGGCGCTGCTGCTCTATCTCGCGCTGGCGCTGATCCCGGTTGTGGTCGCCGCCGGGCTGATCGCCTATGCGGCGTTCCGCTGGCAGGTCTGGCGCGCCCGCCGCGCCTCACTCGGCGGCCAGCGCGACCTGTTCCGCCCGTAGCCCGCACGCCTCGGCCAGCAGCCTATAGGAGTGCCGCCGCGCCGCCGGGTCATGCGCGGTGCTGAGCACGGCGACCTCCGCCACGCCCAATTCGCCCGCCAGAGCATCGAGCCGCGCCGCCACCTGTGCCCCGGTGCCGACCAGCGCCCGCGCCCGCCGTTTCGCCGCCCGCTGCCGCTCCGCCTCCGTCCAGTCATGCGCCGCCGCCTCCTCGGGCGAAGGGGTCGGCACGAACACGCCGCGGTCGCGCGCGAGGTGCCACAGCGCGCGCGAACCGTAGAGCCGCTCCGCCTCCGCCTCGCTCTCCGCCGCCAGCGCCCAGACGCAGACGGCGGCATAGGGTTCGGGGTGGCGGGCGCTCGGGCGGTAGCTGTCGCGATAGAGCGCGATCGCCTCCGCCGCACCCCGGCCATCGGTGATGAAATGGGCGAAGCAGTAGGGCAGGCCGAAATGCGCCGCGACCTGCGCGCCATAATCGCTGCTGCCCAGAATCCACGCCTCCGGCACGGTCGGGCCGGCGGGCTGGGCGCGGATATCGCGGAACGGGTGCCCCTCCACCAGCTTCTCGCCGGCGACCCAGGCCAGCAGGTCACGCACCAGTGCCGGAAAATGCTCGGCCGCGACGGCGGTGTTCGGGTTGAGGGCATGCGCCGTCAGTCCGTCGGAGCCCGGGGCGCGGCCGAGGCCCATGTCGATGCGGCCGGGGGCGATCGCCTCCAGCACGCGGAACTGCTCGGCGACCTTCAGCGCCGCGTAATGGGGCAGCATAATGCCGGCGCTGCCGACGCGGATGCGCCGCGTGGTCGCCGCGATCGCCGCCATCAGCACCTCGGGCGCCGCGCCGGCGACGGCGTCGGAATTGTGGTGCTCGGCGAGCCAGTAGCGATGATAGCCGAGCGCCTCGCAGTGGCGGGCGAGAAGAAGAGATTCGCGGATCGACTCTGCCGGGCTGCGCCCGCTCACCACCGTCGATTGGTCGAGCACCGAAAGCCGCATGCCACACTCCGTCCGTCCTGACCCCGGCCGATGTGGCGCGCGGCGGCCGGGGCGGCAAGCGGGGCGACGGCCCTACTTGCTGCCGGGCGGCGCGCCGACGCCGGCCTTTCCCGGCCCCTGCTCGATCAGTCCGGCCGCACCGCCGATGCCGCTGATGCCGGCGCCGACCGTGCCGAGACCATCCGGCCCGTTGGCGATGCCGACATGGGCGTTCATGCCGGCGGTGGCGGCATTGGCCTTGTCATGGCCCTTGTCATGGCCCTTGTCGTGGGACGGTCCCGCCGGGCCTGGCGTGCTGCCGGCGGGCGGGCCGCCGCCGCTCTGCCCCAGGGCGGGCAGCGCCATGAGCGGCAGCAGTGCGAGGGCAAGGAAAGCGCGCCGCATCCGGGCTGCCTACTGCGCGCCCATCCCATCGGCCGGCCCGCCGCCGCCGGGCCCGGTGCCGTTCGGGCCTGCCCCGCCATAGTCGCGGGCGCCTAGGCCGCCGGCATTGAGGCCGCTGCCTGACTGGCCCTCGCCGCCGGAACCGCCACCGCTGCCGTAGTTACCCGACAGCCGGTTGGTATAGCCCGCATAGGAACCGTGGGTACCGACGGTGCCCATGCCCGGCCCGCCGGCACTTGGGAGGGTGCCGTTGGTGCCGGTGTAGCTCATGCCCGGCCCGGCCAGGCCCGGCTGGGTGCCGTTGGTGCTGGTGTGATAGGCGCTCGGCGGCAGCGGGCGCGAGATCGGCCCCGGCACCGTCGGTTCCCCGGCAGTCGCAGAGGTGGTGCCGCCGGATCCTGGCAGCCCCGCGCTGCCGGCGTTGCCGCCGCCGCTCATGCCGCCGCCCGGCATCGTCCGCATGACACCGCCGGGCAGACCGCTGGAGGGCAGGCCGGGCATGCTCATGCCCAGCCCGCTCTGCGCCACCGCCTGGCCGGGCACCGCCAGCGCCGACGCCGCCAACACGAGCGCGCCCAGCCAGAGTCCGTTTCTTATCCGCATCACATATCTTCCGTTTCGTCCGGATGGGGCAGGATAACACTATTTGGCAGCAGCAGCCCCGCCGCCGCCGAAGCCGCCCGACCCCTCGGCGCCGCCGGCGGCACCGGTGAGACTGCCCGGCGTGCCGCCCGCCGAACCGCCTGCGCCGCCCGTGTTCAGGCCGGTCCCGCCGGTGTTGAGGCCGGTGCCGCCGACATTGCCGCTGCCGCCCCCGCCCGGCATGGCAGCAGGACCATTCGCACCGGGCGCCGCCCCGGCGGACGGCCCCCCGCCCCCCATGCCGCCTCCGCCGGCCCCCATACCGCCCCCGGCCGCCCCCCCGGTCTGCGCCAGCGCCAAGCCAGTGGTCAGCAGCAGGGCCGCTGCCGCCAGAAGAACTACCTTCATGATCTTGTCTGCTCCGATTGTCGTCGCGGGCATCGCCCGTCAGATCACAACGGGGCTGGATCACCGGCGGATCACGGCCACAGGATCACGAACCGGCGCGGCTCGGCCGTGGCCCGCCGCGCACGCGAAAGGTCGGGATGCGTGGCACCCGTCGCGACCTGGCCAAGGCGGGAAAGGCGGCGTCGGCGAACCATAGCTTGAACGGGAGCATGCGAGCCGTGACAGGTGAGACGATTCGTCATATATCGGCGTCGATGTCAGCCCCGGCCACCCCTCCACCGCCACCGAGCCAGGCCGCCGCGGCCACGCGCGCGGCGATCATGGAAAGTGCCGAGCGGCTGTTCCGCACCCTCGGCTACCGGAAGACCACGGTCGCCGATATCGCCCGCGACCTGCACATGTCGCCCGCCAATGTCTATCGCTTCTTCCCGAGCAAATCGGCAATCAACCAGGCGATCTGCGAGCGTCTCCTGTCCGGGCTGAAAGCCGCCTGCTGGACCGTGGCGCGGAGTCCCGCGAGCCCGGCCGAGCGGGTGCGGGCGCTGTTCGCACTGCTCCAGCAGCAAACCCAGGCGCTGTTCTTCGGGGAACGGCGCATGCACGACATGGTCGCCGCCGCACTCCAGGAAAACTGGCCCGCCATCCACGATTACATCCGGGATATCGACAGCGTGTTCCGCCATGTCGTGCAGGACGGGCAGGCGCAGGGCCAGTTCGCGGCCCTCGCGGTGGAGGACACGGTCCGCTTCCTGCACGGATCCTGCGCCCTGTTCACCCATCCTGCTCTGGTCGAGAAATGTTTCGAGGCTGGCGACGATCTGGCCGCCATTGCCGAACGGTCGGCGAGCTTCTGCCTGCGCGCCCTGCGCCCCGACCCCGAGACAACACGCCGACCGCCAGACTGACGACTATTGACATTCATCAGGGTATCAGACACGCTCCCTCCCCTGCCACCGGAGAGACGCGATGCTGTCCCGTTGCCGTGCTGTCCCCTCCCGCGGCGGGATGCTGACACTGCTGCTGCTGCTGCCCGTGCTGCTGCCCATGCTGCTCGGCGGCTGCTTCGAGCGCACCGAGGCAAGCATGGATCGCACGAAGCGGCCGGTGCAGGTGGTGGTGGTCGCGCTCACGGACGACCGGGCAGGGCGCAGCTATAGCGGCATCATCCGGGCGCGGCGGGAAGCGGTCCTCGGCTTTCGCGCCGGTGGCCGCATCGCCGCGCGGCTGGTCGATGTCGGCGCCCGGGTGGCACCGGATGAGGTGCTGGCCCGCCTCGATCCCGCCGATCTCGCGCTCGGCCTGCGCAGCGCCGCGGCCGATCTGGCGGCAGCCCAGGCGGAGGCGGCGCAGGCCGCGGCCGATGCCGCCCGCAGTGCCCGGCTGCGCGCCGACGGCTGGATCGCCGCCGCCGCCGACGGGGCGAAGCAGGCCGCCGCCCAGGCGGCAACCGAACGTGCCGCGGCGGCGCGCGCCGCCGTCGCACTGGCACGCAACCGGCTGTCCTATGCCGAATTGCGGGCGCCGGCGGCTGGCGTGATCACGGCGGTGATGCGCGACGGCGGCTCCGTGGTGGCGGAGGGCGAGCCGGTGTTCGCATTCGCCGAGGCCGGGCCGCCGGAGATCGAGGTCGAATTGCCCGAACAGGCGCTGCCGCAGGCTCGCCGCCCGGGGGCAAGCGTCACGCTGTGGGCGCATCCGGGTGAGCACTGGCCGGCGACGCTGCGCGAACTGGCCCCCGCCGCCAGCGGCCGGCTGCGCACCTATACCGCGCGCTACGTGCTGCAGGGGGCGCCGGCCTGGGTGGCGCTCGGCATGACGGCGACGCTCGATCTGCCCGGCGAAGCGGCCGACCGCGTCGCCGTCCTTCCCGCTGCCGCCCTCAACGACCGCGGCGACGGCCCGAGCGTGTGGCAGGTCACGGCGGAGGGAACGCTCGCCGAGCGCAGGGTGACGCTGCGGCGGCTGGAGCAGGACCGCGTGATCGTCAGCGGGCTCGACGGCGGCGAGCAGGTGGTGGCCGTGGGTGCGCAGAAACTCGATCCGAACGCGCGCGTGCGGATCGCCGATATCCGCCCGGCGACGGAGTAGCCGCGATGCCGTCCCGCCCGCCGCCGCCGCCCGGATGAGCGGCCTCAATCTCTCCGCCTGGGCGGTCACGCACCGCAGCCTGGTCGGTTTCCTGATCGCCCTGATCTTCGCCGCCGGCGTGCTGTCCTACACGCGCCTCGGCCGCAACGAGGATCCCGATTTTACCGTCAAGGTGCTGACGGTGACGGCGGCATGGCCGGGCGCGACCGCGCAGGAGACGCAGGATCTGCTCGCCGAGCCGATCGAG
The DNA here is from genome assembly GCA_021847995.1 of Pseudomonadota bacterium. Lineage (GTDB taxonomy): Bacteria > Pseudomonadota > Alphaproteobacteria > Acetobacterales > Acetobacteraceae > JAFKFJ01. The sequence continues at coordinate 25,586 of JAJZNE010000026.1, forward strand.
CGCAAGTTGCAGGACCTCGCGCATCTCGACACGCTCAACACCTTCGTCCGGCCCGGCTTCGCCGCGATTCTGCTGACGCTGCGCGACGACACGCCGCCGCGCGAGGTGGCGGGCCTGTTCTATCAGGCGCGCAAGAAGATCGACGATCTGCGCCCCGCACTGCCGGCGGGTGTGCAGGGGCCGGCGGTCGATGACGAATATGCCGACGTCTATGGCGCCGTATTCGCGCTGACCGGCGCCGACAATGCCGAACTGACCCGCCAGGCGGAGCGTGCCCGCGACCGGCTGCTGGCGGTGCCGGGCACGGAGAAGGTGACGGTCTTCGGCGAGATTCCGCGCACGCTTGAGGTGCAGTTCAGCAACAGCCGCCTCGCCGCCCTCGGCATCACGGTGCCGGAGATCGCCCAGGCGATCGGCAGGCAGAATGCCATCGCCGAGGTTGGGGTGATCGATACCGCCGTCTCCCGCATTCCGCTCCGCGCCGGCAGCGCGCTCAGCGGGCCTGAGGCGCTTGCCGACGTGCCGGTCGCGTCCGCGGGGACGACGCTGCGGCTGGGTGACATCGCCACCATCCGCCGTGCCTCTCAGGATCCGCCGCGCTTCGAGGTTCGGCACAACGCCAGCCCGGCGGTGGTGATCGCCGTTTCCACCCAGACGGGGGTGAACCGGCTGATTTTCGGTGCCGCCCTGCGCGCCCAGGCGGAGCGCATCCGCGCCGATCTGCCCGCCGGTCTCACGCTCCAGCAGGTTTCCGACCAGCCGCGGATCATCGCCGAATCGGTCAACGAGTTCCTGGTCAAGTTCGTGGTTGCCCTCGGCGTCGTGCTGGTGGTGTCGTTCGTTTCACTGGGCTGGCGCACCGGCATCGTGGTGGCGCTCGCGGTGCCGCTGACGCTGGCGCTCGTGTTCGTGGTGATGGATCTGCTCGGGATCGAGCTTCAGCGCGTCTCGCTCGGTGCCCTGATCATCTCGCTCGGCCTGCTGGTGGACGATGCCATCATCGCGGTCGAGACCATGATGGTGAAGCTCGAAGCCGGCTGGGACCGCGTCAGGGCGGCGACCTTCGCGTGGCAATCGACGGCGTTCCCGATGCTGACCGGGACCCTGGTGACGGCTGCGGGGTTCCTGCCGGTCGGCCTCGCGCGCTCGTCCACCGGCGAATATGCCGGCGGCATCTTCTGGGTCGTCACCGTGGCGCTGCTGGCGAGCTGGCTGGTCGCCGTGATCTTCACGCCCTATCTCGGCGTACTGCTGCTGCCGACGCCGCGCGGCCATACTTCGCACGAGGCGATCTACGGGACGCGGCCCTATCGCGTGCTGCGCCGTGTCGTCGCCGCCTGTGTCACGCATCGCCGCAGCGTCGTGCTGGCGACGGTGGCGCTGTTCGCGGTGGCACTCGGCGCGATGGGCCTCGTCAGGCAGCAGTTCTTTCCGACCTCCGCCCGGCTGGAGCTGCTGGTGGAGGTGACACTGCGGCAGGGCGCCAGCCATCAGGCGACCGCCGCCACGGTCGGCAGGATCGAAGCCCTGCTGCGGAGGGATGACGACGTGCGGTGGTTCACCAGCTATATCGGTGGCGGCCCGCCGCGCTTCGTCCTGGCCTACAACCCGGCGCTGCCCAACGATGCCGTTGCCACCATCGTGCTGACCACGCGCGACATGGCGGCGCGCGAGCGCGTACGCGCCCGCCTGATCGCCCTGGCGGCGCGGGAGGGGGTGCCGGAAGCGCGGCTGCGGGTAGCGCGGCTGGAACTCGGGCCGCCGGTCGGATTTCCAGTGCAGTTCCGCCTCGTCGGCGCGGATATCGCGCATGTGCGGCGCGCCGCCGATCTGGTGCTCGATGCGGTGCGCGCCACCCCCGGCGTGCGGAATGCCGAACTGGCCTGGGGCGAGCGGGCGCCTTCGCTGCGGCTCGATCTGGACCGGGCGCGGGTAAGCCGGCTCGGCCTTGCGCCGGCCGATATCGATGCGGCGCTGGCAACGCTTCTGTCCGGCATGACGGCGACGCAGCTGCGTGACCGCAGCAAGCTCGTGGACGTGGTGCTGCGCGCGGTGCCGGCGGAGCGGCTCGATCTCGGCCATTTGCCCGATCTCGTCGTGCCGACGCCGGCCGGCCCGCTGCCGCTGGCGCAGATCGCGCGCATCGCGCCGGAGACGGAGGAGCCGATCCTGTGGCGGCGCAACCGCATGCCCTATCTGACGGTCGAGGCCGATGTGCAGGACGGGCTGGAGGCGCCGGACGTGACCGCGGCGGCGCTGCCGGCGATCAGGGCGCTTGCGCTGCCGGAAGGTGTGCGGGTGGAGGTCGGCGGCGCTGCCGAGGAGGCGGCCAAGGCGAACGGCGCCCTGGCGCAGGTCTTCCCGATCATGATCGGCGCCATGTTGCTGCTGCTGATGATTCAATTGCAGAGCCTTTCGCGGGTGCTGCTGGTGCTGGCGACGATGCCGCTCGGGCTGATCGGGGCGGTGGCGGCGCTGCTGGCGGCGGATGCGCCGTTCGGGTTCGTTGCCCTGCTCGGCCTGATCGCGCTCGGCGGGATGATCATGCGCAACACCGTGATCCTGGTCGATCAGGTGCGCCAGGATCAGGATGCCGGAAGCGGCCTGCGGGAGGCGATCATCGAGAGCACGGTGCGCCGTGCCCGCCCGGTGGTGCTGACGGCGCTGGCCGCGGCGCTGGCCTTTGTTCCGCTCAGCTTCAACGTGTTCTGGGGGCCGATGGCACTGGCGATGATCGGCGGACTGCTGGCGGCGACGGTGCTGACGCTGGTTTTCCTGCCGGCACTCTATGCCTGGGCCTTCCGGGTGCGACCGGCTGACGCGGGGGTGCCGGCGGCGGGACTGCGGGCGCCGCGAACGGCCACGCCATAGCTGGCCCGCCGCCCCCGTCCTGTGCTAGTGCGCCGTCGTGGCCGGGTTAGCACAGCGGTAGTGCAGCGGTTTTGTAAACCGAAGGCCGGGGGTTCAAATCCCTCACCCGGCATCGCTCCCGTCAGGACGGGCGCGGTTCCCGTTGGCTGATATCGGGATGCATCTGCGTTGCCGGGCGCGGACATCGGACGCGGCGCAACGCCTGCGGCATGCAATGCGCCCGAACCGATCAGCGTGTCCCGCGCCTGCGCCGCCGCCCTGGTCCGCCCCCCGCCGCAATTATTTTGCCGATCGGCGGGCTGCGCCGGCGCCGGGCACTCGACCGCTGACGCGCGAATGCGCACAGTCCTGCCGGGTCCGGCGGTTCCTCGCCGGCCCGCCGGCGAATCGGACAGGAGGCACCGGATGAGCATCGCCCAGCGACAACAAGCCGGCCGCACCGTCCCCCGCGACGCCGGACGGCGGGCGGTGATTGCCGGTACACTCGGCAACATCCTGGAATGGTACGATTTCGCCGTCTATGGCTTTCTCGTCCCCTCGCTTGCCGCCGCCTTCTTTCCGAAGGCCTCTCACGTCGCGCAGTTGCTGTTCACCTTCGGCGTGCTCGGCGTCGGGTTCGTCATGCGGCCGGTGGGATCGGTGGTGATCGGATATTACGGCGACCGTGCCGGACGCCGGGCGGCGCTGACCGTCACGGTCGGGCTGATGGGTTTCGCCACTGTCGCGATCGGCCTGCTGCCGACCTATGCCGCGGTGGGGGCGTGGGCACCGCTGCTGCTGACGCTGGCGCGGCTGGCGCAGGGGTTTTCGGCCGGCGGCGAATGGGGCGGGGCAGCGGCCTTCCTGGTGGAATACGCGCCGGACGGGCGGCGCGGCTATGTCGGAAGCTGGCAGCAATTCAGCGTCGGCGGCGGCCTGCTGCTGGGATCGGCGATCGCGACGCTGCTCGCCGCCCTGCTCGGACCGGCTTCGATGGCCGCCTGGGGCTGGCGCGTGCCGTTCCTGCTCGGCGTCCTGCCGGCCGGCTTCGCCGCCTATTTCCGCGCCCGCCTGCGCGACACCCCGCAATTCGAGGCGGTGGCCCGACAGCACGCAGTCAGCGCCAATCCGCTGCGCGAGATGGCAGCCGAACATCGCGGCGCGCTGCTGACGCAGTTCGGGCTGACCATCCACAACACGATCAGCTTCTACATCACGCTGTTCTACCTGCCGAGCTGGCTCACCTTCGAGGTGAAGCTGCCGCACAGCCAGTCGCTCGCCGTCAGCACGATCGGGCTGCTGCTGCTGGTCTGCGTGATCCCGCCGCTCGGCGCGCTTTCGGACCGCATCGGGCGACGGCCGCTGCTGATCGCCTCCTGCGCCGGCTTCATCGCATTCTGCTACCCGCTCTATCGGCTGGCGTCGGGCGGGCAGTTCGCGGCGGTGCTGTTCGCGCAATGCATGCTGGTGCTGATGACGGCGCTGTTCACCGCCGGCGCGCCGGCGACGTTCGCCGAGCTGTTCCCGACCCGCGTCCGCTATTCCGGCCTTTCGGTCGGCTACAACACCGCTGTCATGATCTTCGGCGGCTTCGCGCCGTTCATCGCCACCTGGCTGATCGCCGTCACCGGCAACACCCTGGCGCCGACCTTTTATGTCATTGCCGGCGCCGCCGTGACGCTGCTGTTCGTGCTGCGCATGCACGAGACGGCGTTCATCCCGCTGCGCTCCTGATCCGCTCAGCCCGGCCGCAGCAGCCGCGCCGGCTCGCGCCGCACCGTCATGCGCCCGCGGCGGAACACGGCCAGCGGTTCGCCGAGCTCCGCCACCGCCGCCGCGGGCGTCGGCGCGTCGAGCACCACGATGTCGGCAGGCTGGCCGACCGCGATGCCATAATCGCCGAGACCGAGCAGGCGCGCGGCGCGCGTGGTCAGCATCGCGAACGCCTCCCGCAATTCCTCCGGTTCGCCGCGATGCGTGACATTGGCCTGGAGATTGGCCATGCGCAGGAGCGAGGCGTCGCCGAACGGCGTTGCCGGATTGAGGATGTTGTTCGATGACAGCGAGCAGTTGACGCCATGCGCCAGCAGCGCGTGGGCGTCGGCGACGCCGCGCCGGACGTCGTGGTCCCGGTCGCGGCCCATCAGATAGAGATCGGTCGCCGGCAGCACCGTGACCGCGACCCCGGCATCGGCCAGGCGCCGCGCCGTGGCGGCGAGCCGTTCGGGCGGCATGGCGGCGAGCTTGGTCATGTGGCCGAGCGCGACCCGCCCGCCGAGGCCATATTGCGCGGTCAGCGCGCAGACCAGATCAGCGTCCAGGTGCCCGGGCGCGTTGCCGACATCGAGATGCAGATCGACCGCGGTGCCGAATTCGCGGGCAAGCACGAAGACGCGCCGGATTTGCGCCGCCGCGTCGCTGTCGTAGCGCGGCGCGCCGCCGATCACCGTCGCCCCGCGCCGCAGCGCCTGCACCAGCAGTTCGTCGGTGCCGGGGCGGTTGGTCAGCCCCTCCTGCGCGAACACGCAGAGCTCGATGTCGATCGCCCAGGCATACTCGGCCGCCAGCGCCTGAACGGCATCGAAACCGCGCAGGCCGATGCCGGGATCGACCTCGACATGCGTGCGCATCCGGGTGGTGCCGTGCAGGAGGCAGGCGATCAGCGTGCGTTCGGCCCGCCGCCGCACATCTTCCGCGGAGATCGCGGGCTTGAAGGGGGCGACGTAGCCGACCGGATTGATCGCGCGTCCGCGCTCGGGCGGCAGCACGTCGAGCAGGCGCGCCTTGTCGAGATGGATATGCGTCTCCACCAGTCCCGCGCAGCCGAGACGCCCCGCTGCATCATAGCCGGGCGGGCCGGCGGGAAGGTCCGGCTGGACGGCAACGATCCGCCCGCCGGCGACCCCCACGTCCACCAGCGTGCCGGGCGGGTGCGCGTCGAGCTGGAGATTGCGGACCACAAAGTCGAGCATGGCAGTCTCTCTGTCCGGGCGGCATGGCCGACATGGCTAGCCGGCCGGCAGGCCGGCGGTGGGGTTGGCGGTGCCCGCCGGCGGATCGCCGAACAGGGCGGCGAGCGCGCTGCCGAGGCCGAGCGCCGGCTTCGCCTGCGGGCGGCGATATCCGCCGGCGAGCGGCTTGCGCGGCCGGATCGTCGCCAGCGCCTGCGCCTGGAGCACCGCGGCGGTGATGCCGTCCAGCACCGGCACCGGCACCTCGTCCTTCACCCGCTCGGCGAGGCCGGCGAGCGGCGCGCCGGCAAAGATCACCACATCGGCGCCCCGCTCCCGCACCGCCTGGCGGGCCAGCATGGCGAGCCGACGCTCCTTCTCCTCCTGCACCGTATCGATCCGCGCGAACCCTTCGGGATCGGCGCAGAACCCGGCGCAGCGGCCGGCGAGGCCGTTCTGCTCGACGCAATCCTGGAACCAGGGCAGCAGCGCCTCGGCGAAGGTGACGATCGCAAAGCGGCGGCCGAGCATGCAGGCGGTCAGCATCGCCGCCTCCGCCATGCCGACCACCGGCACCGCCAACAGTTCGCGCGCCGCCGCGAGACCGGGATCGCCGAACGCTGCGATCACCACCGCATCGGCGCCGGCGGCATGGGTGGCAAGCATTTCCAGCACGATGGAGCCGGCCAGCGTCGCCTCGGCGCGGGTGGCGATATAGGGAAAGCCGCGCGGCGCGGTCACCGCCACCAGCTCGGTGGTGGCGGCGGCAACGCCTGCGGCGGCCTCGCGCAGCCGCTCGGTGAGGGCGATGCTGGTATTGGGATTGACGATCAGCAGGCGCACGGTGCGGACCCCCGCGGCCCGGCGGCGGGCGCCGGCGGCGTCATGCTGCCCGCGCCGCCGCGGCCGGCAAGCCGAGCACCTGCCGTGCCGCTTCGTTGGTGCGGCGGATGTGCTGCATCATGATCGCGCCGGCCGCCACCCCGTCGCGCGCGGTGATCGCGGCCATCAGGCGTTCATGCTCCGCCATCGCCTCCGCCCAGCGGGCACCCTCCAGCGCGGCATAGCGGCCCCGCCGCACCTTGGCGAGCAGCGTCGCGTGCAGCCCGGCCAGCACCGGATTGCCCGACAGCGCCACCAGCCGGCGGTGGATTTCATGGTTGGCGGCGAAATAGTCGTGCCGGCGCAGGGCAGCGAAATCGCCGGCCATGCGGAGATGCAGTCGTTGCAGCGCGGCCAGTTCGCGCGGCGTCATGCGCGAGGTGGCGAGTTCGACGGCGTGGCGTTCCAGCCCGGCCACCACCTCGAACAGCGCGGCGAGTTCATCCTCCGTCATCTGCGCGACGCGGGCGCCGCGGCCGGGCAGGAGGTCGAGCACCCCCTCGGTCGCCAGCACCTTCAGCGCCTCGCGCACCGGGGTGCGGGAAACGCCGAGGGCGGCGGCCAGCTCGCTCTCATGCAGGCGGGCGCCGGCGGGCAGCGTGCCTTCCACCACCATGTCGCGCAGCCGGTCGGTCACTTCGGCATGCAGCGAGCGGCGCACGATGCGGCGCGGCGCGGCGTGGCGCAGGGGCCGGACGATGGCGCCGGTGCGGCCCGCCTGCTGGTCCTGATCCGCCGTCATGCCGATGCGCCCTCCGCCGCCCGCGTGCGCAGCATCCTGCATGCAGCACGGTCGATTTATGAGTGGTAAAAGTCCTCTAGGCAAGCGGCACGATGCTTGCTTTACTCTCTCCCATCGATCGGGTGACGGCGCGTCGGGCCGGGCGCCTCGGGGGCGCCGCGGCGGTGTGCCGCCGACAGGGGGACATCATGGACTGGAGCTGCATCTTTCGCCGCGGCCGTGGCCGGAGGATCGCGGGGTGGGCCGTCCTGGCGGGTCTGGCGGCTGCCAACCCGGCAGCACCCGCCGGCGCCGCCGGGCTCGACGCCTATGCGCCGGTCCCGCCCGAGCCGGGCACCGAGATCCCGACCGCCACCATCAGGTTCGGCATGCGGCCCTATGCCGACAACACCTTCTATATCATCGGCATGAAGAAGGGCTGGTACAGCGATGTCGGCATCTCCTTCGAGCCGGCACCGTACGGGCTGAAGGCCAACGACTCGAACGTGGTCACGCTGCTGCTGAACGGCCAGCTCGACCTGATCAGCGAATACTGCCCGCTGATGCTGCCGACCTACAAATCGTCCAAGGCGTTGAAGTGCATCGCCTTCACCGACACCTTCCTGGCCAATGCCGTGCTCGCCAATCCCGCGCTCAGGCTCAAGGGCTTCAAGGACTACATTGCGGAAGGGATGGACTTCCAGCACGCCATCCACGCCGCGCTGGCACCGCTGGAGGGCAAGACGCTGGTCGGCGCGCCGGAGCTGAGCGACCGGCCGTTCGAGGAGGGGCTGGCGAAATTCTCGGGCGTGCATTGGAAGCTCGAGGTGCTCGACGATTCGAAGTCACTGGTCCTCGCCAAGTCGGGGCGCGAGGATTTCGTCAATCCGGAGGGGGCGCCAATCGTCTACACGCTGCGGCAGGCCGGCTGGACCGACCTCGTGGACATCGCCGACCTGTTCAAATACGGCCCGGGCGGCGCCGATTCGCCGATCGAACCGCTGATCGACATCGTCGGCGTCGGCGCCAACGGCAACTATGTCAATACGCACCAGAACACGGTGCTGCGCTTCCTTTCCGTCATGTGGCGGATCTTCGATGAAGTGAAGAAGGATCCGTCGCTCTATGACCTGCAGGCGCCCTATCTCAACAGCATGGCGGGCACCACCCTGGACGGCAAAGGGGTCGCCGAGACCGTCAGGATCCTCGATCCGTTCGAGACGTTCGACGGCGACCGGCCGTATTATGAAGGCCCGCAGGGCACCCTCTATTACCGCAATGTCTGGGACGCGCTGATCGCCAATTTCGAGCAGCATGGCATCATCCCGAAAGGCGCGGTGACCTCCGACGAGGTGGTGTGGGGCGGCCCCATCTGGCATCAGATGCTCGACTACCGCACCCGGACCGATGCGCTGCTGCATGCGCCCGCGCCGTCGGACCCGGCGCGGAAGGCCCTGCTGGCGCGCGCCCGGCAGTTCTATGACTGGCGCGACTACCTCGATGCGTGGCGGCTCGCTTCGGCCGCGATGCAATGAGACGCGGGGCGGCGGGGCGGTTCGCGGCGGCTGTCGATCCGCTCCGGCTGGCCGGCCCGGTGCTGCTCGCCGCGGCGTGGTGGGCGATGGCGCGGGCGCTGCCGCCGTCGCTGCTGCCGCCGCCGCTCGCGGTGCTGCGGCGGGTCGCGGCCGATTTCCTGGCCGCGCCGGAACTCACCTATTACGGGCTCGATAATGCCAGCCTGCTGGGCAGCCTGCTCTATACCGTGCAGAACGTGGTGCTGGCGGTGGCGCTGGGCACTGCGCTCGGGGTGGTGGGCGGGCTGCTCGCCGCGCGCATCGCCCTGCTGCGTGCGGTGATCGACCCGATGATGCTGACCGCGGGCACCATCCCGATCCTGATCGCCGCCCCGTTCCTGCTGATCTGGTTCGGCGTCGGGCGCGGCAGTGCGGTCGCTCTGGTGGTCTTCAACGTCGCCGTCGTGCTCTATCTGTTCGCCCGGCGCGCCGCCGCCAATCTCGATCCGATCCACGAGGCGGCGGCACGGATGCTCGGCGCCACCCCCGCCGGTGCCGTGCGCGACGTGCTGCTGCCCGGCACGGTGCCGGAGATTCTCGGCGGCCTGCGCATCGCCCTCGCCGGTGCCTGGGGGCTGGAGGCGATCGCCGAATTGCTGGGCGCGCAGCAGGGCATCGGCAAGGTCATCGAGGTGCTGGCCGGCGCCACCGATGTCGAGGGGATCATGGCGGCGCTGCTGCTGCTCGGCGCGGTCGCGGTCGTTGCCGATGCGCTTGCCGCCGCCGCCATCCGCCGCCTCGCCCCCTGGACGACACCGGCACGGCTGGCGGCGGCATGATCGCGCTCGATCACGTCTCCCGCCGGTTCCGACGCGCCGACGGGCAGATCGTGCAGGCGCTCGACGATGTCAGCGTCACCATCGCGCCCGGCGAGTTCGTGTGCCTGGTCGGCCCCTCCGGCTGCGGCAAGAGCACGCTGCTGCAACTCGTCGCCGGCCTGCTGGAGCCGAGCGGCGGCAGCGTCAACGTCGCCGGCCAGGTGGTGCGCGGCCCGGCGCCGGAGCGCGGCATGGTATTCCAGCGCGACAGCGTGTTTCCCTGGCTGCGGGTGATCGACAACGTGCAGTACGGGCCGCGCTGTCGCGGCATGAAGCGGGCCGCGCGACTGGCGCTGGCGCAGCAATACCTGGAGCGGGTCGGGCTTGCCCATGTCGCGCGTGCCTGGCCGCGCGAATTGTCGGGCGGCATGCTGAAGCGCGTCGCGGTGGCGATGGTATTCGCCAACGGCGCCGAGGTGCTGCTGCTGGACGAGCCGTTCGGCGCGCTCGACTACGTCACCCGCCACCAGCTGCACGACGTCCTGCTCGATCTATGGGAGGAGAGCCGGGCGCGGACCGGGCGGCGCACGGTACTGTTCGTCACGCACGACGTCGATGAATGCCTGGTGCTGGCCGACCGGATCCTGGTGTTCCGCGCCGGCCGGCTGGTGGACGACTTCCCGGTCGCCGCGCCGCGCCCGCGCACCGCCGACAGTCTGCTGCTGGCGGACATGGTGGCGCATCGTCACCGGCTGCTCGCGCATCTCGGCCTGGAGCGTGCCGCCCCGCGCGCGATCGCCGGGGCGGCCGCGCAATGACCGCCCGTCGCACCGCGGCGCGCGACCGCTGGGTCACCCTCGGCGTGTTCATGGCCCTTGCCGCGGCGTGGCAGGCATTGTCGCTCGTCTTCACCGCCGAGGCGCAGCCGGGCGAGCCGATGGTGCCGGGCTGGCAGGTGCTGTTCAGCCGCACCCTCCTCTCGATGTCGGACTATTTCCAGGGCGGTTTCGGCATCCGGCCGATCTCCGAGGGCGGGGTGCGCAGCTATCCGGCCGCCGTGCTGTCGCTGCTCGGCAATTCCGCCGACACGCTGCTGCGGCTCGCGGTCGGCTGGCTGGCGGGCGCGCTCGCCGGCACGCTGCTCGGGCTCGCGGTGTCGTGGTCGGCGTGGAGCCGGCGGCTGGTGGAGCTGCCGGCGCAGTTCCTGCGCACGCTGCCGCTGCTGGCGATGGTGCCGCTGTTCCAGCTCTGGTTCGGCAGCTACTTCATCGGCAAGGTCGCGTTCGTGGCCTATGGCGTCGGCGTGCTGTTCTTCGCCGGCGTGGTCAACGCGGTCGGCAACGTGCCGCAAATCCATATCGACAACGCCCGCACCCTCGGCGCCGGGCAATGGCGGCTCTATGGCAGCGTGGTGCTGCCGGCGATCCTGCCGGAACTGCGCGCGACGATGCTGCTCAGCCTCGGCGCCGCCTGGGCGGCGGTGCTCGGCGCGGAATATCTGGGCGCGCAATCCGGCCTCGGCTACATTATCGTGTTCGCTCAGCAATTCGCCTTCCTGGACCGGATGTTCCTGGTGGCGCTGCTGATCGTCGTCTACACCTCGCTCAGCTTCTGGGCGTTCGACCGGCTGAGTGCCTGGGCGACCCGCTGGGCACCTGCTGCGGGGTGACGGCGTGGCGCCGGCCGCGCCCTTCTGTCACAACCCTTTGCCGCGGAGCGACGGCCTGTGAGCGGACATGCCATCACCCTGGACATCATCGAGGCCGGCGAGCGGCTGATGGGCGTCGCCTATTCGCCCGGCGAACGTGCCCTGATGCTCGACAATCTGGACGGCCAGATCGCCGCCGCTGAGGCGCGCCGCCGGCTGGTGTTTGCCAATGACGTGCCGGCGGCGAGCCGCTTCGACCCGCGCCTGCCGGATTTCCCGCCGCTCCCCGCGCATGGTCTGCTGCGTCCGTCGGCGGGCGATCCCGGCCCCCTGCCGGATGACGAGGAGAGCATCGCCTTCGCCCCGGTCACGCAGTTGTCGCGCTGGCTGCACCAGGGCGTGCTGAGCAGCCGGCGGCTGACCGACCTCTATCTCGCCCGCATCGCCGCCCATGCCGGCCGGCTGGAATGCTTCGTCACCGTCACCGCCGAACTGGCACGCGCACAGGCGGAAGCGGCGGACGCGCTGCTGCGCGCCGGTACCTGGCTCGGCCCGCTGCACGGCATTCCCTATGGCCTCAAGGATCTGTTCGACGCGCATGGCGTGGCCACGACATGGGGCGCCGAGCCGTACAGGGACCGCGTGGCGGCGGGCGATGCCCGCATCGTCGAACTGCTGCGCGCCGCCGGCGCCGTGCTGATCGGCAAGACCACCGTGGGCGCGCTCGCCTACGGCGACATCTGGTTCGGCGGGCGGACGCGCAACCCGTGGAACCTCAACGAAGGCTCCTCCGGGTCGAGCGCCGGATCGGCCGCCGCCGTCGCTGCCGGCCTGTGCGGGTTCGCGATCGGGACGGAGACACTCGGCTCCATCACCTCGCCGTCGCAGCGCTGCGGCACCACCGGCCTGCGCCCGACCTATGGCCGCGTCAGCCGGGCGGGCGGCATGACGCTGTGCTGGTCGCTCGACAAGGTCGGGCCGATCTGCCGCGGCGTCGAGGATTGCGCGCTGGTGCTCGCCGCCATCAACGGCGCCGATCCGGCCGATCGCGGGTCGATCGCCGCGCCGTTCCGCTTCGATGCCGGCGCCGGCATCGCCGGCCTGCGCCTCGGCTTCCTGCCCGACGCCTTCGCCGAGGCGGAGGCGACCGACGTGGACCGCGCGGCGCTCGCGGCCGCCCGCTCGCTCGGTCTCAGCGTGACGGAGCTGCGGCTCCCTGATCTGCCATACGGATCGCTGATGGCGATCCTGTACGCCGAGGCAGCGGCAGCATTCGAGGATCTGACGCTCAGCGACCGCGACGACGAGCTGACCTGGCAGAGCCGGGCGGCGTGGCCCAATGCCTTCCGCAAGGCGCGGTTCCTGTCGGCGGTCGATCACGTGCAGGCGGACCGGCTGCGCTATCGCGTGATGCAGGCGTTGGACGGCGTCTTCCGCGAGGTGGATGTGCTGATCGGCCCGTTCATGACCGGCCCGATGCTGGTCGCGAGCAACTTCACCGGCCATCCCTGTCTGCATCTGCGCGCCGGATTCCTGCGCGTGGGCACCCGCTCCGGCCCGTCGCTCGCCGACGCCAAGCTCGATCCCGGCAAGGCGCCGGCGGCGGGGCCGCTGTTCGAGGTGCCGCAGGGCATTTCGCTGTGGGGCCGGCTGTTCGACGAAGGCCGGCTGTGCAATCTCGGCATGGCGCTGGAGGCGGCGCTGGGCGTGGCGGCGCGGCGGCCGACCCTGGCGCGATAGCGTCAGGCACCGGCGCGGACATGACAGGCGACCTGATGGTCGCTGCCGATTGCGGCCAGCGTCGGCGTGCGTTCCCGGCAGACCGGCCGGGCGATCGGGCAGCGGGTGTGGAACGCGCAGCCGGGCGGCGGATTGACCGGGCTCGGCACGTCGCCGCGCAGGATGATCCGTTCCCGCTTCGCGCCCGGCCGCGGCACCGGCACCGCCTGTAGCAGCGCTTCGGTGTAGGGATGGAGCGGGGCGGAGAAGAGGGCGCGCTTCGCACCGATCTCGACGATGCGGCCGAGATACATGACCGCCACGCGGTGCGCGATATGCTCGACCACGGCAAGGTCGTGCGAGATGAAAAGGAAGGCGAGATCGCTGCCACGCTGCAGGTCGGCCATCAGGTTCAGCACCTGCGCCTGCACCGAGACATCGAGCGCCGAAACCGGCTCGTCGGCGACCAGGACATCGGGTTGCACGGCGAGCGCCCGCGCGATGCCGAGGCGCTGGCGCTGGCCGCCGGACAATTGATGCGGATAGCGGCGCATCTGCTCCGGCCGCAGACCGACCTGCGCGAACATCTCGCCCACACGGTCCTGCATCGCGCGTCCGCTGGCGAATCCGTGAATCTCCAGCGGCTCCGCCACGATCCGCCCACAGGTCATGCGCGGGTTGAAGGAGGAGAACGGATCCTGGAACACCATCTGGATGTGGCGCCGCAGCCGGCGCAGGGCGCTGCCCTGCGCCCGCGTGATGTCCTGCCCGTGCAGAAGAATCTGCCCGCCATCGGCCGGATGCAGCCGCATCAGCGTCTTGCCGAGCGTGGTCTTGCCGCAGCCCGACTCGCCGACGATCCCGAGCGTTTCGCCGGCGCGAACCGCGAAGCTGACGCCGCTCAGCGCATGCACCACCGCCCGGCCGCCGCCGAACAGGCCGTGGTGCAGCGGGAAGGTCTTGACGAGGTTGCGCAGTTCGATGACGGGTGGCGCAGCGCGGTCAGGCATGCGCATCCTCCGGCGGCGCCGCCACCCAGCACGCCGCCTGATGGCCGGGATGCTTCGCCACCAGCGGCGGCGCGGCGCTGCGGCAGTGTTCGGTGGCAAGGCCGCAGCGCGGCGCGAACGCGCAGCCGACGATTTCTTCGCGCATCGACGGCACGGTGCCGGCAATCTCCTGCAGGCGCCGGGCGGCGCCGTCGGGGGTGAGCGACGAATAGAGCTGCGGCACGGCGCCCAGCAGGCCGTGCGTGTAGGGATGCAGCGGGCGCGCGAACAGTTCGGCGACCGGCGCCTGTTCCACCACCCGGCCGGCATACATGACGATGACGCGCTCGGCCATCTCCGCCACCACGCCGAGGTCGTGCGTGATCAGGATGATGGAGGCGCCGACCCGGGATTTCAGCTCGTCCATCAGGGCCAGGATCTGCGCCTGGATGGTCACGTCGAGCGCCGTCGTCGGCTCATCGGCAATCAGCAGGCGCGGGTTGCAGGCCATCGCCATCGCGATCATCACGCGCTGGCGCAGACCGCCGGAAAGCTGGAACGGATACTGGCGCGCCCGCCGCGCCGGCTCCGGCACCCGCACGAGGTCGAGGGCGGCGACCGCCGCCGCCATCGCCTGCGCCCGCGACAATCCCTGATGCACCGCGATCGCCTCTGCGATCTGCCGTCCGACCGTCATCACCGGATCGAGCGAGGTCATCGGTTCCTGGAAGATCATCGAGATCGCGTTGCCGCGCAGGCCGCGCATCGCCGATTCGGACAGCACGCGCAGATCGCGGCCCTCGAACAGGATGGCCTCGCTCGCCACCGTTGCCGCGTGGGCGGGCAGCAGGCGCAGCAGCGCGAGTGCGGTCACGCTCTTGCCGCTGCCCGATTCGCCGACGATCGCCAGCGTCTCGCCGTGTTCCACGTCGAAGGAAACGCCGTTGACCGCGCGCACGACACCGGGGCCGGCGCGGAAGCGCACGGTGAGCGCGCGCACGTGCAGCAGCGGCCCGGCGTCCCGGTGCGTTGGTGCGGCTGCCTGTTCGGTGTCGGTCGCCGGGATGATCCCTCTCCCTCGCGGCGCAGGCCGGCCGCAGTGCGGGCGCAACTGCCCGCCTTCGGGCCGGCCGGTTGCGCGACGAAAAGCGCATATGCATACTTGCCAAAGTCGCAGCAGGGGTTCTTGATAGCATGTCTGCTGGAGATGGCAACGGCGGGCGCAGCGGAGGGGAATCGGACAGATGCGGCGACGGGATTTTCTGCACACATCAGGGCTGGTGATGAGCGGTCTCGCGTTCGGCGGTCTGCCGGGACCGGCCGCGGCGGCGGCGACGCCGGGGCGCGGCGGGACGCTGATCTGGGGCCATTCGGAGACGACGCAGAACCTCGACATCCATCAGACCGGCACCGCCTCTACGCTGCGGCTGCTGCAGAACGTGCATGACACCATCGTGACCGTGGACCGCTCCTTCAAGGTGCTGCCCAATGTCGCGGAGAGCTTCGACAGTTCGCCCGATCTGCTGACCTATACGTTCCATCTGCGGCCGGGGGTGACGTTCCACACCGGCGCGCCCGTCACCTCGGCCGATGTCGTGTATTCGTTCGAGCGGGTGCGCGATCCCCGGACGGGTGCAGTCAATTTCGACGTGTTCAGGGAAGTGGCGTCGATCGAGGCGCCGGATGCCATGACCGTAATCGTCAGGATGAAGCAGCCCTTCGCGCCGTTCCTCGCCCGGCTGGCGGAACTCGGCGCCGGTGCGGTGCTGCCGAAGGATTCCGGCGACGTGCAGGGCAAGATGCCGGTCGGCTGCGGCCCGTTCAAATTCGTCAGCCGCGAATTCGGCAATAAGGTGGAATTGACGGCGTTCGATGCATACTGGCAGGGCCGACCCTATCTCGACGGCGTCCTGTCCCACGAGGTGACGGAGGAAACGGTACGGCTGACCGGGTTGCAGACCGGCCAGTTCCACCTGATCAATGACATCCCGATGGACCGCGTGGCCAAGGTCAAGCAGGATCCGAAGCTTCAGGTACTGTCCTGGTTCCCGCTGAACTGGGATTTTCTGAACTTCAACCATGACCGCAAGCCGTTCGACGATCCGCGCGTGCGCCAGGCGCTCGACATGATGGTGGATAAGGAAGCCCTGATGCAGGGTGCCCTGTGGGGGCAGGGGGTCGTCACCGGCTCGCCGAGCTTTCCCACCTCGGCCAGCTTCGATCCGGCGATCAAGCCGCGTGCCCAGGATTTCACCGCTGCGGCGGCGCTGCTCAGGGAGGCCGGTTTCGCCCCCGGCCAGTTGCAATTCACCTTCAAGGTGACGACCAACTATCCCTATCACGTGCAGGCGGCGCAGATCATGCAGGCGTGGTTCGAGCAGGGCGGGGTGAAGGCGACGACGCAGCAGCTCACCTGGGCGGACTGGCTCAGCCAGTGCTGGGTGCATCGCGACTTCGAAGTCACGATGATGAACTTCTTTACACTGTGGGAAGCGGATTTCCTGTACTACACGCTGTGGAACTCAACCGGGGCCTTCAACTACCGCAACATCAGGGACAGTGCGATCGACGACATGACCGGCAAGGCGCGACGCTCCGCCGATCCGGCGGAACGTGCGGCGATCTACAAGCAGGTGCAGCAGCGCATCCAGGACCAGACCCACGACGTGATCCTGTGGTTCCGCAACGGCAGCGTCGGTGCCCAGCAGAATGTCGGCGGCCTCGACCGGCTGGTGCATCCGAACGGCTCCAACCTGATGTTCCGCAATGTCTGGCTGAAGGCATGACGCGGCGGCGCACCGGCCGATGACGTATCTGGCGCGCCGCCTCGGGCTGTTCGGGGTCACGCTGCTGCTCATCACGCTGGTAACGTTCCTGATCACCAACGTGCTGCCGGGCGATGTCGCGACGATGATCCTCGGCACCCGCAGCAACCCCGAGACGCTCGCCGGGCTGCGCGAAAAACTCGGCCTCAATCAGCCGCTGATCGTCCAGTACGGCCACTGGATCGGGCATGCGCTGTCGGGGGATCTCGGCGTTTCGCTGGTGTTCCGCACCCCGATCGCGGTGCTGCTCGGCCAGAAGATCGCAGCGAGCGCAATGCTGGTCGTGATGTCGCTGGTGATGGCGCTGCTGTTCGCCGTGCCGCTCGGGGTCTGGGGGGCGGTGCATCGCGATCGCTGGCAGGATTCGGTGGGTAGCAGCATCGCGCTGGCGGGCATCAGTCTGCCGGATTTCTTCTGGGGCATCGTGCTGATCCTGTTCGTCGCCCGCGGGCTCGGCTGGCTGCCGGCGTCCGGCTACGCCTCGCCGCTGGACAGCCCGCGACTGGCGCTGAGTTATGCGGCGCTGCCGTCGGTCACGCTGGCGCTCAGCCTGATGGCGCATCTGACCCGCATGACGCGCTCGGCGATGCTGGAGGTGCTGGGCCAGGATTTCATCCGCGTCTGCCGCGCCAAGGGGCTGGCGGAGGGTACGGTGATCCTGCGTCATGCGCTGCGCAACGCGATTTCGCCGGTGCTGACGGTGGCGGGGCTGCAACTCGGCTACCTGTTCGGCTCCATCATCGTGGTGGAGAGCCTGTTCAACTTCACCGGCATGGGGTGGCTGACCTATCAGGCGCTGCTCAACCGCGACATGCCGCTGGTGCAGGCGTCGGTGCTGGTGATCGCGGCGCTGGTGATGCTGACCAACCTCGCGATCGACGTCGTCTATACGCTGCTCGACCCGCGCGTGCGCCTCACCTGACGATGCGGGCCTTCGTCTCACCGCGTGGTATTCTCGGCGGCATTCTCGTCACCGTCTTTGCCCTGGTCGCGATCCTGGCACCCTCCGTAATCCCGGCGAACCAGGCAACCCGGATCAATCTGCTGGCGCGGCTGCATGCCCCCTCCGCCGCCCACTGGTTCGGCACCGACCAGTTGGGGCGGGAACTGGTGTGGCGGGTGCTGCTCGGCGCGCACACCTCGCTCGTCATCGCGGTCGGCGCGGTCATTCTCAGTATCCTGATCGGCCTGCCGATCGGCGTCCTGGCGGGGTATTACCGCGGATGGACCGACCATGTGCTGATGCGGCTGGTGGAGACATTGCTGAGCTTCCCGGCGCTGCTGCTGGCGCTGACCATCTCGGCGGTGCTGGGACCGAGCCAGCGCAACACGATGCTTGCAATCGGCATCGCCTTCGCGCCCTACCTCGCCCGCATCCTGCGCGCCGAGACCCTGCGCGTGATCGCGTTGCCGTTCATCGAGGCGGCGCGCGCGCAGGGGGCGACCGACTGGCGGATCATGCGGCTGCACGTGCTGCCCAATATCATGGCGCCGCTCATCGTGCAGGCGACGATCTCGGTCGCCTTCGCGATCCTGGCGGAGGCGGGGTTGTCGTTTCTCGGCCTCGGCACCCAGCCGCCGACGCCATCCTGGGGGCTGATGATCCAGGCCAGCCGCGACTATCTCGATGTCGCGCCCTGGACGGCGCTGGTGCCCGGCATTGCGATCGCGGTGACGGTGCTGGGTCTCAACATGCTTGGCGATGTGCTGCGCGACGTGCTCGACCCGACGATGGCGGTGGAGGGATGAGCGGCGGCGGCTGGCACTCGCACGAGGTACCGATCGGCGCCGGCCTAGGCTCTGTTATGGCTTGAGCCAATCGGCTGTTGCGGCGAGACAGAGGACGCCGAGGAAGGATCGGGCGGTT
>JAJZNE010000119.1 GCA_021847995.1 Pseudomonadota bacterium
TATTCCCCAGCCATCCCTGTGCCACTCCCACCCCACGAGGACTCCTGTGAATCAGAAAGCGCCGCCGATTCCTAGAGGCTGATTGGGTTTGGAGCCTAAAACCATCGAGCCGCCCGGCCGCGGAGACGGCCCCTGAAGGGCCGCGTCACGGCGCGCGCCACACTGACCCGCCGCACTGACCCGCCGCACTGACCCCCTGCCGCCTTTGCCCGCCGACGTCCGGGCCTTGCGCGCCGCATCCGGTCAGCGGTTCACGCCGCCGTCTCAGGACGAGCCGCTGCGCTCGCGCTCGGCGGTGCGGGCGAGGCGCGTCGCGGTGCGCAGCAGAAAGGCGCGATCGTCCTCCGTGCAGTTGCGATAGAGCCTGAGCAGCGCGAGTTCGCTGCCGTTCTCCGGCCGCTCCGACATCGGGGGCGAGGAGCCGTCCAGCAGGAACTGCACCGACACCCCGAGCACCGAGGCGATGCGCGTCAGGTTGCCGCGGATCTGGCCGGCCCGCTCCGTCTCCCATTGCGCCACCGCGCTGCGCGTCACCCCGACCGCCGCAGCGAGATCCGCCTGCGTCATGCCGCGTGCCAGCCGCGACTCGCGGATGCGCGAGCCGACCAGCGCCGCCGGGTCCGGCGCAGCATCCTGTTTGTCCCGATCCGCTTGGTCCATTGCCATAAGATAAGTGATCTTTTCTAACCGGTCTACGACTGAGTGATTGACAGCGTTTGATAGCACTGATAACCTCTCGATATTCACCCTAACATGAGGCCGCGATGCTGTCATCCGATTCCCCGCCCGCCTGGAGCGCGCCGCGCGACGCCCTGTTGCGGCGCCTGCGGCAGGAGGGGGCGAGCTGGGCGACGATCGGGGCAGCCCTGGCGGTGCCGGCCGAGACGGCGCGGGAGCGCGGACGCCGCATCGGTGCCCCGCGCCCGCCGCCAGCCGCAACGACGTCCCGCCCGGAGGATCGGTTCCGCCCGCCGCTGCCGCCCGGCCACAGGCTGAGCTGGGGCCTGCTGACCGACAACACGGTGCTGGCCGGCCTGCCCTGGCCGGGCTGGGGCTGATCCCCGGACCGCCGGCGCCGCGACACCTTCATCCTGCCACCCGGATCACAGGAACCGCATGATGCAACCAGATGCCAGCCTCGCCGCTACGCCGGATGCCGCCCTGGTGGTGCCCCGGCTGGAGGAAGCCGGGCGCACCCTGCTCGCCCTGCCTGCCTCCGGCCCCACGCCGCGCCTGCGCCAATCGGTATGGACGGTGCTGCAGGGCGCGATGGAGGGCTATGGCTGGCAGCCCACGCGGGTCCGTCCCTCGGTGCCGGGCGCCGCGCGCATCACCCGCATGGACGAGGCGCTCGGCTGGATCGGCCTGATCCCGCCCGACCGCACCGTCCTGCGCCGCCTCGTCGGCCTGCGGGCGCTGGTGCATCCGCTGACCGACCGGCACCTCTATCCGTGGCGGCGCCTCGGCGCCGCGGTCGGCGCCGACCACAAGGCGGTGCAGCGCTGGCATGCCCAGGGCATCGCCCTCATCGTCGCGGCACTGGCGCGCCGAGCGCCAGCACCACCGGCAGCCACAGCAGGTACCACATCGGACCCGGCCCCTTCGTCACCTGGCTCAGATCGGAAACGCCGGTGAGCAGCAGGTTCAGCAGCAGCGCGAGCCGCGTCCACCGCTCCACCGCCGGCTGCGCCCGCCACGCCGCGCCCAGCGCCAGCGCCAGCAGTGCCAGCAGCAGCGCCAGCCCGATCGCACCGCTGTAGAACAGCGTGGAGAGGAACAGGTCATGGGGGAAATTGTCCACCGCCCGCGCCAGCCGCGCCGACGGGCCGTAGCCCAGCAGCGGGCGCGACGCGCTTTCGTGCAGCGCCAGTGTCCAGATGTCGAGCCGGCTCGACCAGCCGCGCGCCAGCAGCCGCGCCGCAAGCATCGCCGGCAGGCGCGGCAGGACGAGGGTCGCGGCCAGCGACGCCGCCGCGCCGAGCGGGATCGCCGCCAGCAGCAGCCGCGGGCGCAGGCCGAGCAGCAGCAGCGCGAGCGCCGCCGCCACGGCGATCAGCGGGCCGCGGCTGCCGGTCGCCACGATGAACCCGAGCCCGACCGCCACCACCGCCCCGTTCGCGAGCGGGGCGCGCCGCTGCAACAGCCGCCCCGCCGCCAGCAGCACGACGACGGCGATGATCGCCGCCCCCAGGATCGGGTGCCGTGTCTCCGCCCAGCCGTTCATCCGCCCGTCCGGAAACCCGCGCAGCAGCGACAGCGCCAGCCCGATCACGGCATTGCCCAGGCCGCAGCCGGTCAGGACGGAAACCAGCCGCTCCCGTCCCTCGCCCGCAGTCCCGAAGGCCGCGCGGGCGGCGAGGAAGAAGGCGAGCGTGTTGAGGCCGTTCCAAATCCACAGCAGATGCGGGCCGAGCCGCCCGTCCGCCGCCTGGTCCCACGCGGTCGCCAGCGTGAACCAGGCGATCAGGGCGACGCCGGCCATGCCGCCGGCATCCGCCGGCCAGGTGTCGCGCCGATGCACCCGCGCCAGGAATGGCAGCAGCCCGCCGAGATAGAACAGCAGCGCCCACACCGGCTCCGGCGCCACCAGCAGCCCGGCACCGAGGATCGCCGCCAGCAGCGCCGCCCGCCCCGGCGCTGTCACCCCGTCCACGGCAGCGTGTCCTGATCGCGCCGCCCGAACAGGATATCCAGCAGCCGGGCGGCCACGTCGCGTTCGTTGAACAGCGCGAAATATCGCGCCCGCCCCGCCGCCGCGACCGCGCGCCGGCGTGCAGGGTCGGCCACCAGCCGCGCGATCTGCGCCACCAGCTCGTCGAAGGAGGAAAAGAACGCCATCGCCTCCTCGCCGAACACCGCGTCGTATCCGGTCGTGCGCTCCATCAGCACCACCAGCCCGTTGCCGGCGAACTGCGCGAGGCGGTCCGAGCTGTACAGCGGATGATCGGCGCGGCGGCTGACATTGAGGCCGAGCGCCGAGCGTTCCAGCGCCGCCTGATACGCCGCCCCCTGGAGATGCGCCCGCCCGAGCAGCCCGCCGAGACAGAGCCGCAATCCCGGCAGCCGCGCCGCAAGCGCGCGGATGAACGCCTCCATGTCCCAGTCCTGCCCGCAGATCGTGCGCAGCGGGCGCGACGGATGGCCGCAGGCATAGAACAGGTCGTACTCGGCCGCCTCGGCAAGATCGCAGCGCCCGCGCTCGATCGAGGCATCGACCGGGTTGGGCAGGAAGGCGACGCGCCGCCCGCCCGCCCGCAGCGCCGCCATCGGCGCGCCGGCGGTGGAGACGAAGGTCGCATCCACCACCTCCTGCTTGGCTTTGATGCGGCGCACGTTGTCCGGCTCGAACAGGGGATCGACGTTCCATTGCGCGACGCGCAGCCGGGGCAGTTCGGCGCGCAGGCCCCGGATGGTCGCCGGCCGGATCACGTCGGCATGGCCGAGCAGCAGCACATCCGGCCGGTGATGCCGGCAGAACGCCAGCAGCGCCGCATTCGCCGGCGCGACGCCGAGCCGCCGGCTGCCGAACGGCGCGCGCGCGCGGGCGATGTCGCGGTCGGAGAAGTTCAGCACCAGATGCCCGTTGCGGATCAGCCCGTTGGACAGCTTCACCGCGACCCCGTGCTGGAATCCGGGCTTCAGCCCGAACGGGAAGTTGCCGACGTGAACGATGGTGAGCGGGGCAGGCGCGGCTTCCTGGGACACGCGCGGGTCATACACGCGGGACAGGAGGGCAACAACGCGCCGGGCCGCGCCGGGCGTTCAATGGATATGCGCGGTCATCCACCGGTCGAGGAAGGCGGCGATCTCCACGTTGTTCTTCTCCAGCATCAGCATGTGCCCGTTGCCGTGCAGCCCGTGATCGGCCAGCCGCACGAACTCGTTCGCCACCCCCGCGGCGGCGAGATAGCGCGCGGTGCAATGGTCGTAGCCGGCGTGGTACGACGCCTCCGTGGTCGCGATCAGGACCGGGATGCCGGCGAGATGGGGCAGGGTCCGGACGGGCGCCGCCTGGCTCCAGCACGCCGCCAGATCGGGGCCGTCAGGCGCCGCCTGCCGCGTGAAATGCAGCGGTGATGCCTCCGTCACCGGCGGCGCGTAGCTGAGCGGGATGTTGGTGATTCCCCACGCCCGGTCGGCGCCGGTCTGGAACAGCGCATCCTTGTACGGCGGCCCCATCGGCTCGATGGCGACGATGCCCTTGACCAGCGCCGGCCGCGCGTCCGCGATCGACCAGCCGAACGCGCCCGCCTGCGAATGGGTCAGCAGTACCGCCGGCCCGATCCGGTCGAGCAGGGCCGCGCCGGCCTGCTGCATCAGTCGCTCGCTTTCCGCATTGCCGAGGGAGGCGACCTGGCTCGCATAGAACTGGTCGAAGATCGGGTTGCCGATATGCCCGCCCTCCGGCGCGCCCGGCCATTGCGTGTGCAGCCGCGCCTGCGGCCAGCCGTTGCTGTCCTCGGGCGCGGTGAACATGCGCTCGATCAGCGACGCAGGCAGCGTCTTCACGGCCCCGTCGATGCCCGGCTGCCAGGCGGAGCGCCCGCGCGCCGGCTGGTCGATCATCACGACGCGCCAGCCATGCGTCGCGAACCAGTCGGCCCATCCCTCGCGCCCGTCCGGCGTGGTCATCCAGTTCATCGCCGTCTGGGCAAGACCGTGGATCAGCACCAGCGGATACGGCTGGGTGACCTGCCCGGGCGTCAGCATTTCCGCGAACATCTGGCCGTGCATCACCTGCTGCCCGGCCGCCTCGGCATAGCTGCCGCCGACGAAGAAGCTCTCGTGGCGGATTGCTGCCGCGGGCGGCGGGTCGGCCGCGGCGGACCCGATGCGCAGGCTCAAAGTGGCGAATGCGGCAAACAGGGCAACAGTGCGGGCCGGCATGCTTCGTTCCTTTCAGCAACCCGTGTTTCTTCCGGCAACCCGTCGGCCCGAACGGCCGTTCCCGGCGATCAGGGCCGCAGGAGGCCGTTGCGTCAACCCGCGGCCGGCGAATTACGGCGGCCGGCACGGCCGGGGCGCCCGCGCCGATGCGCGCATCCCGCTACGGCGCCGCGAGCGCCCGGCCCGCCGCCGCCTCCGCCCGTGCCAGGCCGATCACGGCCCGGGCGTCGGTCAGCGCCGCATAGATCACCGCCTCCAGCGCCGGATACTGCTCCGCCAAATAGACCGGCCGCGCCAGCACCAGCCGGCGCACCACCCGCACGTCGCGCCCGGTGCGCTCATAGCTCGCGGAATAAAGCCCGGCTTCGTTGCGCAGCGCCACATCCTCCGGCAGGCGGGTGACGGCGAAGCCGGGCGGGACGACGATCATGCTGGTCCATTGCGCATCGCGCGGCGCCGCCACCAGCCGGCGCCGGCGCGGCTGGTCGGAGAGCAGGGCGCGGAGATGCGCGGGCGGATCGAAATCGACGCCGGCCGGCACCGGCAGCAGGGCCTCCTGCCCCTCGAAGGTCACGCCGTGCGGGCTGTGCCAGGTTGCGTGCAGCACGAAGGGCTGTGACAGGTCGCGCGGATCGCCGGCCTGCACCTCGCCGAATCCGCCCTCCGGCGTGCCGTCGAGCAGCCCGTCGGCGAGTTCGGTGGCGTCCGCGGCACCGGCGATCGCGGCGCGGGCGGCGCTTTCCAGGTTGCCGGCGGGGCGGATGGTGGCGCTGCCGTCGATCCGCCCGTCGGCGGCGATGACGAGGCGCGCGTCATAGCGATATGCGTTGTCCTGCGGCCGTTCCTGCGGCGTGTGCAGGACGGCGCCGTGCTCGGTCGCCAGCACCACGGTCTTGCCGGCGAGCAGCCGGTCGCTGCCGTCGAAGCGGGCGAACGGATCGGTGGGGTTGGCGAAGCGGCCGAAATCGGGCAGCCAGACCATGGCATGGTTGAACTGCGGCACCCAGAGCGGCAGATCCTCGGTGCGGTTGCCGAGATCGACCAGCGCCGCCTGCGCCCGGATGCCGCGGGCGGCCAGCAGCGCCTGCATCAGCGCCACATGGTCCTTGCAGTCGCCATAGCCGCGCGCCAGCACCTCGGCGGCGTCATGCGGCACCCAGCCGTCGTCCGGATCGAGATAGACGGCGACGTAGCGGATATTGCCGGCCACCCAGTCATAGACGGCCCGCACGGCATCGAGCCCGCTGCGCCCGCCCGCGATCCGCCCGGCGAGTTCCGCGATCGCCGGCGTCACCGCCGCCCGCCCCTGCGCGCCCCGCCAGTAGATCGCGCCGAGTTCGGCCAGATCCGGCAGGGTGGTGAGCAGGAACAGCGGCGCGAAATCGCTCGCATCCGGCATGTCCTGCTCGGCCGGCTCGGCCATGGTATCGGTGATGCGCGCGGTTATGTGACGCACGCCGCCCTCGGTCCGGTCATCGACCATGAACCCGCCGCGTGCGGCCCAGTGCAGGGGAAGCGAGGCCGGAGCGGTGATGCTGACGCCCGCTTCGCCGACCGGCGTGTCGAGCGGCGGGATGGCATCGACGTTGAAGCCGAGCAGCGGCGGCCGGCGCTGCGTCAGGCGCCAGACGATATGCGTGCGGCTGCCGGGGCGCAGCTGCGGGAACAGCACCGTCGTCGTCAGGCTGCCGGAGAAGCCGGGCGCGCTCTGCGCCGCGGCGCTGGGGCGGGTGAACCGGTCGGCCGCCGCCACCTCGATGCGGGTGCCATCCGGCTCATCGACCCACGCCTCCATCACCTCCAGCGTCTGCGCATCGGGCGCGAAACTGCGGCTGGCGCGGTCATGGGCGTGGATGCCGCGCGGGGTGAACACCGCCGCTTCGGCAGTGACGGTCTCCACATAGGTCAGGTCGGAATGCACGTCATAGACGCGCTCCAGACGGTCGATGCGGGCATGCGGCGGCGCCTGCGCCACGGCCGGCGCGGCAAGCAACAGAACGGTTCCGATCACCGAGGCCGCACGCACGTTCCTTCCCCCCGGCGTGGCCGCACCGCCGTCCTTTCCCTGCGGCAGGACAGCTTGCCGCGCCACGCCGGTCAGGAGAAGCGGGCGCCGATCAACTTGGCGGCAAGCGGCAGATAGATGGCCCCGGCCGCGAAGGCCGCCATTGCCAGCCCGAACAGGGCCAGGCCCATCGACCACATCGCCGCCCGCGTCGGCCGGTGCGCGAGGTCCACGAACACGCGCTTGTCGAAGTCGCCGATATCGGCGACAAGACGCGCCCTCGTGTTCTCGATTTCCCTGCCGAGCCGGGCGTCGCCGCCCCTGATCTCCGCACTGAGCCGCGTCTCCCCTTCGGTGATCCTGGCGCCGAGCTGCGTCTCCACCTCGGTGATCCTGGCACCGAGCTGCGTCTCCACCTCGGTGATCCTGGCGCCGAGCCGCGTTTCCACCTCGGTGATCCTGGCGCCGAGTTGCGTTTCCACCTCGGTGGTGCGGGCGAGCTGCCTGGCTTCGGATTGCCGCATTTCGCCGCGGGTTTCGATCAGCTCCGACCGGACCGCCATCACGTCGGCCTTGGTCGCGAGATGCGGCAGCACCGCCTCCAGCCGGGCAAACGCCACCTCCATCCGCGCCAGAGAGGCGCGGATGTCCGGCATCATCGCCTCCAGACCGGCGACGCGCGACTCCATGCCGGCAGGATCGGGCGTGCCGGGGTTGCCGGCAAGGGGCGGTTGATCCATCGCGCCGCGCCCTGCCCCTCCCCCGGTCCGGGTGTCAGGCGGCCGGGGTGCGGGCGCGGGCGCGTTCGATCCGCCGCTTCAGCGCCAGCGCCTCGGGCGGCAGGCGGCGGTTCGGCGTCGCCAGCAGGAAGGCGTCGATGCCGCCATTGCGCTCCACCGTGCGGATGGCGCGGGTGGAGAGGCGCATCGTCACCGACAGACCGAGCGCGTCCGACAGCAGCGAGGCCGGTTGCAGGTTGGGCAGGAAGCGGCGGCGGGTCTTGTTGTTGGCGTGGCTGACGTTATTGCCGGTCAGCACACCCTTGCCGGTGATCTGGCAGCGGCGCGACATGGGGTGGTCCTTGCACGAACAAAGGCACGCGCAACCGGGGCCGCGCGCGCGTGGCGGAACAGTGCGCCGCTTATCGCCGCCCGGCCGACGCCGGTCAAGTCTGGCCGGTCAAGTCTTCCCGCCAGCCGGCTTTGGCGTTCCGGCAGGTGGCCGGGGACGCGGAGGCGGGCTATCCTGCATCGCGATACAACCCGAGGGAACTGCGCCATGCCCTACCTGGTCGCCGACGATCTGCCCGCCGTGCCGGCCGGCGAGCGTTTCCGTGCCCTGCTCGCGCGCGGCGACATCGTGCAGATGCCGGGCGCACATTGCGGCCTTGCCGCCCTCCAGGCCCGTCAGGCCGGGTTCGAGGCGCTCTATCTGTCCGGCGCGGCGATGTCGGCGACAATGGGGCTGCCCGATCTCGGCGTCATCACCGTCGATGAGGCCGCCTTCTTCGTCCGCCAGGTGGCGCGCGCCGGCCTGCCGGTGCTGGTCGATGGCGACACCGGCTATGGCGAGGCGCTGAACGTGATGCACATGGTCCGCACCTTCGAGGACGCCGGCGCCGCCGCCGTGCATGTCGAGGACCAGCTGCTGCCGAAGAAGTGCGGCCACCTGAACGACAAGAAACTGGCCGACGCGCACGACATGGCGGCCAAGGTGGCGGCGGCGCGGCGGGCGCGGCGCCATCTGTTCGTGATCGCGCGCACCGATGCGGCGGCCAGCGAGGGGATGGACGGCGCAGTGGCGCGGGCGAAACTCTATCTGGAGGCGGGCGCCGACGCGATCTTCCCGGAGGCACTGAACACGGCCGAGATGTTCCGCGAATTCGCCCGCCGCGTCGATGCCCCGCTGCTCGCCAACATGACCGAGTTCGGCCGCACCCCGTTCTTCACCGCCGCCGAGTTCGCGGCGATGGGCTATCGCATGGTGATCTGGCCGGTCAGCGCGCTGCGCGTCGCGGCGAAGGCGCAGGAGGAACTCTATGCCGCGATCCGCCGCGACGGCGGGACGCAGCGGCAGATCGACCGGATGCAGACGCGCGCCGAGCTTTACGCGACGATCGGCTACCAGGACTACGAGGCGCTGGATGCCTCCATCGTCAGGACCGTCGTGCCCACCGGCATGCCGCAGCGCGCGGCCTGATGCCCGCGCAAGGGTGACGCGATGCGCCTGGATCCGACCGTCTTCGGCAATGCCGTCGCGCGCCTGCGGGAAGCGATGGCGGTCTACGCCCGCGACCCATCGCAGACGCTGATCCGCGACGGGCTGATCCGGCGGTTCGAATTCACCTATGAATTGTCGCACAAGATGCTCAAGCGCGCGCTGGCGGCGTCGTCACCCTCGCCCGAGCAGTTCGACCGCATGCCGTTCGCCGATCTCATCCGCGCCGGCAGCGCGCAAGGAATGCTCCGCAGCGACTGGGCGCGCTGGCGACAGTTCCGCGAGATGCGGGCTAGCCCGCATTTCTCACGGAGGCGGTGTCCCGGGCGGAGGCGGCGTTGGGCGCTTGATCGCCGATACTGCGGGTGGGTTGGCGGCGTCCGTTTGTGCGATTGGGGTGTGATCCGGCCGCGTTGCC
>JAJZNE010000135.1 GCA_021847995.1 Pseudomonadota bacterium
GAGCATCATGACGCCACCCTTGGACGCGGCGTAGTTGGCGTGTCCGGCCCAGGGGATCTCCTGGTGCACCGAACTCATGCAGATGATCTTGCCCGCCGCGCGCGAAACCGATGGCACCACGCCGCGCCGCTTGAACTCGCGCGCGGCGGCGCGCGTGCACAGGAACTGCCCGGTCAGGTTGACGCCGATCACGGCATTCCACTGATCGAGCGTCATCTCGTCGAACGCCGAGTCCCGCTGCATGCCGGCGTTGCTGACGACGATGTGCAGCGTGCCGAAATGGCGGACGGCGGCGGCGAACATCCGCTCCACATCGCTTTCGCGGCTGACATCCCCGGCGAGCGCGATGGCCCGGCGGCCCATCGCGGTGATCTCGTGCACCACCTCCTCGGCGGACTGCGGATGCGTGACGTAATTGACCGCGACATCGGCACCTGCGCGCGCAAGGCCCAGAGCCACCGCCCGGCCGATGCCGGAATTGGCGCCGGTGACGAGCGCCGGCTGCCCGGCGAGCACCGGGTGATAAGGCGCGTGCGGCAGCCGGCTGGCGTCCGGAGAGGCCGGGGCGGCCGGGCTCCTGGACTCGGAACGAGAGTCGGTGATGGGTCGGCGCTCCGTGACCGCGGCCGGAAGTGGCCGCCGTGGCGCGAGGCCCAACGGGGAACGGAAGGATTTGTTCCCTGCCGATCGGCGGCCGTCGCAACCCACACCGCGAACCGCCTGCCGGCTCCGCGCTCGGCGGGACGAGCGCCTGAACATGATTGGTCGGAGCGGCGGGATTTGAACCCACGACCCCCAGTCCCCCAGACTGATGCGCTACCAGGCTGCGCTACGCTCCGATCCGCTTCGCCTCTAGCAGCGATGCAGCCGCCCCGCAATCACGGCAGCAGCGCCCGCAGAGCTTCCAGTTCCGCCAGCGTATGCAGCAGCACCGCGCGCAGCCGCGCCGCCTCGGCATCCGTCCGCGGCCGGGCAGGGCGGTCGGCGGGCGGGGCCGCCGGGCCGGGCGCGCGCGCCGCCGCCGCCAGCGGGATCGGCAGTTCCGGTTCGCGCGACGAACCGGCCGCCCCCTCCTCCTCCGGCACCGCCCGCTCGCCGGCCGGGGGTGGCGGAATATCGTCCGACAGCCTGCCCCCGCCCTCACGCAGCAGCCGCTGCACGCCCTTGATCGTATAACCCTGAATATAAAGCAGATCGGAAATCCGCCGGAGCAGCGCGATGTCGTCCGGCCGGTAATAGCGCCGGCCGCCGCCCCGCTTCAGCGGCTTCACCTGAGGAAACTTCGTCTCCCAGAACCGCAGGACATGCTGCGGGATATGCAGATCGTCCGCCACCTCGCTGATCGTGCGGAACGCATTGGGCGCCTTCCTGGGCCGCCCGCCGGTCGCCCCGCCCTCATCCGCAGGGTCTTCGGGGAGGCGTTCCGGCATGCTCATTCATCATCCCCGCCGCTCGGAGGGGACGTGTGGTTGACATGCGCCTTCAGCACCTGGCTCGGCCGGAACACCAGCACCCGGCGCGGCAGGATCGGCACCTCCACCCCCGTCTTCGGGTTGCGCCCGACGCGGCGCCCCTTCTGGCGCACAGAAAATGTCCCGAAGCCACTGATCTTGACGGATTGTCCTTCCTCCAGCGCGCGCGCCACGCGGGCCAGCACGCTTTCCAGCAGCGCCGCCGATTCGTTGCGCGACAGACCGACCTGGGTATAGATCGTCTCCGCCAGATGCGCGCGTGTCACAGTGCCCATGCCGGACGCTAGGCCGGACCCCGGCCTGCCGTCAAGAAATCTCCAAAAACCAGCCGCTTGCCGTCCGCTCGCGGCAGCGCCCGGCAGCCCGCTCACGCCCCGGTTGCGGCTTCCCCGCCGGCCGCCGCCTCCGGCCGGTCGGACTCGAACAATTCCATCAATTCCTGCGCCGCCGCCCGCGTGCTCTGGATCAGGCGCGGCTCATCGCCGGCGAATTCCCGCATCTCGGAAAGCGTCCGCTCGTCATGGGCGCGAAACAGCGCCACCGCCCGCGCCGCGGTCGCCGCCGGCACGTCGAGCCGCTCCAGCACCAGTTCGCCGAGATGCAGGCTGGAGAGGAACGTCTCCCGCACGATGCCGGCAAGGCCGAGATCCATCAGCCGGTAGGCATGCTGGCGGTCGCGCGCGCGGGTCAGGATGGCGAGATGCGGAAAATGCCGCTTCGCCAGCGCCGCCGTGGCAAGCGTCGCCTCCGGGTCCGGCAGCGCCAGCACCAGCACCCGCGCCGTCGCCGCCCCGGCGGCGCGCAGCACTTCCGGGCGCGTCGGGTCGCCGAACCACACCCGCCCGCCGTACCGGCGCACCGCCGCGATCTGCGCGGGATCCTTGTCGAGCGCGGTGAACGGGATGCGCTGCATGCGCAGCAGCCGCCCGACGATCTGCCCGACACGGCCGAAGCCGCAGATGATCACCGGCGCCGGCGCGTCCGCGATCGGCTCGGCCGCCGCCCGCTCCCGCCGCGCACCCAGGCGCGGCACCAGCCAGCGTTCCGAGGCGGCGAACAGCACCGGCGCTGCCGCCATCGACAGCGCGATCGCAAGCGTCGCCAGCGCCGCCGCATCGGGCGCCAGCACGCCGGCCGCGGTGGCGGCGCCGAACAGCACGAAGGCGAATTCGCTGCCCTCGCTCAGCGCCAGGCCGAAGCGGACCGCATGGCGCAGGGTCCGCCGCTTCCACCAGCCGAGCGCGAGGCCGATCAGCGCCTTCACCCCGACCAGACCCAGCACGGCGAACAGGACGCGCCCCGGCGCATGCAGCAGCAGCCCGAGATCGGCCGACATGCCCACCGAGAGGAAGAAGAACCCCAGCAGCAGCCCCTGGAACGGCGCGATATCCGCCTGCAGTTCGTGCCGGTAGTCGGAATCGGACAGCATCACCCCGGCCATGAAGGCGCCGAGCGACATCGACAGCCCCGCCCAGTCGGCCAGGGCCGCGGTGCCCACCACCAGCAGCAGCGCCGTCGCCGTGAACACCTCCGGCGTGCGCGCCCCGCCCACCAGGCGGAACAGCGGGCGCACCAGCACCGTCCCGCCGACCAGGATGGCGGCAACCGCCAGCAGCGCGCGCAACACCTCGGCCATCGCGATGTGCTGCGGCAGGGCATGGCTCGCGAGCAGCGGCAGCAGCGCCATCAGCGGGATGAACGCCACGTCCTGGAACAGCAGGACGGCGAAACTGTCGCGGCCCGGCGTCGCCGCCAGCAGTTCGCGCTCGGCCAGCAGCGGCAGCGCGATCGCGGTGGAGGACAGCGCCAGCCCGGCGCCCAGCACCGCCGCCGCCCGGCCGTCGATGCCGGCGACCGCGGCGGCGCCGCCCAGCAGCAGCGCGGTCGGCACCATCTGGCCGAAGCCGAGGCCGAAGATGGCGCGGCGCAGCAGCCACAGCCGGTGCGGGCGCAGTTCCAGCCCGATCAGGAACAGCAGCATGACCACGCCGAATTCCGACACATCGGAGATGTGCCGCACCTCGGTGACGAGCCGCAGGCCGGACGGTCCGATCGCCGCCCCCGCGACCAGGTAGCCGAGAATGCTGCCGAGGCCGAGGCGGCGGCTCAGCGGCACGGCGATCGCGGTCGCCGCCAGCAGGGGCACGAGGGTTTCCAGCATGGCGCTCTCCGTCCGCGCCGGCGAAGCGGTCCGCCGGCGGCATCCGATCAGCCGTCGGCGCGCGGCACCCAGGGAATGCGCGCGACGTCGATCCCGTCCTCCGCCAGGGCCTCGGCCTGCTCCGGCGTCGCCTCGCCATAGATGCCGCGGCGCGCCGTGTCGCCGCGGTGGATGCGCCGCGCCTCCTCGGCGAAGCGCGGGCCGACATAGTCGCAGTGCCGCTCCACCTCGGCGCGCAGACGTTGCAGGACGGCGCGGACATGATCGGGCAGCCGCTCGGCCGCCACCGCGACGGGTGGCGCAGAGGGCGGCGCATGGGGCGGAACGGCGGGCGACACGGCGGGCGGAACGGCCGGCGGCGCCGCGGCGGCCGGGGCCGGAACCGGCGGCGGCGCGGCGCGCTGCTTGGCCACCGCCGGCGCCATCACCGCCCGCGTCACCGCGGTATCGGCGCAGGTCGGGCAGGCCAACAGACCGCGCGCCGCCTGCGCGTCAAATGCGGCGCTGTCGCGAAACCAGCCGTCGAAGCCGTGGCCCTGGCGGCATTGCAACTGATAATGTATCATCCTGCGTTCGCGATCCTGCCTTGCGCACCCATCGTCGCACCCGCGTGCGCCGAGTGCCAGCCCGTTCCGCCGTCAGGCCGGTTGCAGCAGCCGGTCGAGCTTGCCGGCGCGCTCCAGCGCGGCGAGGTCATCGCTGCCGCCGATCGCCACCCCGTCGATGAACACCTGCGGCACGCTGGTCCGCCCGCCGGAGCGGCGGATCGACTCGGCGCGTTCCGGGGTGCCGTGCGGCGCCTCGATCTCGGTATAGGCGACCCCCTTGCGATCGAGCAGCGTCTTGGCCCGCACGCAATAGGGGCACCATGGCTGGGTATAGATTTCGACTTTCGGCATCGCTTCCGCATCTCCCTGCGACCGTGACAGTTTTGGTGCGCCGTGCTGCACTGCAAGGGGATCAGCCGAGGCG
Source organism: Pseudomonadota bacterium (assembly GCA_021847995.1). Classification (GTDB taxonomy): domain Bacteria; phylum Pseudomonadota; class Alphaproteobacteria; order Acetobacterales; family Acetobacteraceae; genus JAFKFJ01. The sequence goes on from JAJZNE010000135.1 coordinate 4,606, forward strand.
CGGGTCTGGCACGCGCGCCGCCACCAGCACATCGACCCCGGCGGCGCCGGCGGCAAGCAGGGCGGCGGTGCAGGCGGCGGCAGTGGCGCCGGTCGTCATCACGTCATCGACCAACAGCACATGCCGCCCCGCCGCCAGTGCCGCCCGCGCCGGGCGCACGGCAACCGCACCCGACAGCCGCTCCGCCCGCGCGGCGCGGCTGAGGTCGCCGAGCGGCGCCGTCCACCGCTCGCGCCGCAGCAGGTCCGGCACCGCCACCACGCCGCCGCGCCGCGCCAGCGCCTGCGCCAGCAGGGCGGCCTGGTTGTAGCGGCGGGCGAACAGGCGGCGGCGATGCAGAGGGACCGGCACGATCACCTCCGCCTGCCGCAGCAGCGCCGCCCCGGCCCGCGCCATCATGGCGGCGAGCGGCTCTGCCAGTTCCGGCCGGTCGGCATACTTGAACGCCAGCAGCAGCCGCGCCGCCTGCGCGTCATAGCGCAGCGCGCCGCGCGCCCGGCCCCAGGGCGGCGGATCGGCGCGACAGGCGACGCACAGTTGTTCCGCTCCGCCGGCGCCGAGATGGCCGAACGGCACGCCGCATCGGCCGCACAGGGGCTCGGTGACGAAGCCGGTGCGGGCGAAGCAGGCGGCACAGAACCCGCCCTGCGCCTGCACCGGCCGGTCGCACGTCAGGCAGGTCGGGGGCAGCAGCAGATCGAGCACCGCCCGCCCCGCCGCCCGCGCAACGCCGCTCATGGCGCGCTACATGAGACGGCATGGATGACCGCCAGCACCTCTTCGACCGCCTCGCCGTGCGCCGCCACCGCGACCGCGCCGCCGCAAGCCTGGGGGGCGCCGCCGATCTGCTGCGCGATGCCGCGGCACGGCTGCTCGACCGGCTCGACGACACCTCCCGCCGCTTCACCGCCGCCCTCGATGTCGGCGGGCGCGGGGTGGTGGCGCCGATGCTGCGCGCGCGCGGCATCCCGACGCTCGCCTGCGACCTCTCGCCCGCGATGGCGGCACGGGCCGGCGCGGCGGCGGCGGCGGCGGACGAGGAGGCGCTGCCCTTCGCGCCGGCGAGCTTCGACCTCATCGTCGCCAGCCTGTCGCTGCACTGGGTCAATGATCTGCCGGGCGCCCTGATCCAGCTTCGCCGCAGCCTGCGCCCGGACGGGCTGCTGCTCGCCAGCCTGCCGCTGCTCGGCACGCTCGGCGAACTGCGCACCGCATTGACCGAAGCTGAGGCGGCGCTCACCGGCGGCGCCGCGCCGCGCGTCTCGCCCTTCCCCGAGCTCGCCGATTGCGCCGCCCTGCTGCAACGTGCCGGCTTCGCGCTGCCGGTCGCCGATCGCGAGGAGCTGCGTCTGCTCTATGCCGACCCGCTGGCGCTGCTGCACGATCTGCGCGCGGCGGGGGAGAGCAACGCGGTACGCCTGCGCGACCGGCGCACACCGCCGCGGGCGCTGTTCCCCGCCGCCCTCGCCGCCCTGCCGCGGCAGGATGGGCGGACGGTCGTGACGCTGCGGCTCGGCATCCTCACCGGCTGGGCGCCCGGCCCCGGCCAGCCGCAGCCGAAGCGGCCGGGCAGCGCGACGCACCGCCTCGCCGACGCGCTGCGCGACGGCGCGCCACCTGTCTGACCGCACCGGAGCTTCGCGCCGTCGGCGACGTATCGCCCGGCATGTCCCGCTGCGGCGACGCCGATGCGGTTGCCCGTGGTCCGTCCTGCCCCCCTCGCTGCGCTGCTGCTGCCGCTGGCCGGCTGCCGATCCTCCGATGCGATCCCGGCCCCGCCGGCGAACGTGATGGTGTCGGTCCCGCCGCGCGCCCCGCGCCGCGGCCCGGTGACGGTGACGGTGACGGTGACGGTGACGCCGATGTTAACCGCCGCCGCGCCGCCGCGGCAACCGGGGGACGCGGCGACCGTCCCGCTTCGCGCCAACCCCCTGCCCTGCCCATCCCGTCTATGCGCCTGCGCACGATCCTGTTACCGTTTCCCCGACGGTTCCGTTGCCGACGGGGTACCGATGACGAACACGCCGGACAATGCCGTAATCGGTGCGCCGCTGACGCTGGACGACGGCGGCGTCTGGCAGGCGGCCCAGATCGCGATCGGCGTCAGCGCCAACGGCACCGCCACCCCCGGTACGCTGGTCATTGCCGCCAGCGCCGCCGGCAAGCCGACCACGCTGGAGGTGAGCGGCGGCATCCAGGTCGGGCAGGATGGCACCGCCCCCGGCGCGGCGGCCGGCGGCACGCTCGACGTGACCGGCGGCAGCGAGGTGTCGGCCGCCGGCCTCGCCATCGCCGCCGGCGCCACCATCGCCGTTGACGCCGCCAGCGGCATCGTTCTCGGCAGCTTCAGCCTGACGCCCTCCAGCCTGGTGGTGGGCCCCGGCGCGGTGCTGGATGGCGTCAGCGGGACTGTGATCGCCGATGTGGTGCTCGCCGGCCGCCTCGCCGTGCTGCCGCCCGCCGTCGCCGGCAGCGATCCTGGCGGCGCGCTGTTTCTCGACGGGCCGCTCACCGGCACCGGCACGATTTCGGTCGGCGCCTCGCTGGCGCCGGGCGGGATGCTGGAAATCGCCAACGCGATCGCCTTCACTGGCACGATCGGCCTCGCGCCGGGCGCCACCCTGGCGCTGATGATGGGCGATGCGCCAGGCGCCGCCCTGGCGATGGCGGGTGCCACGGTCGATCTGCGCGGCGATCCGTTCGGCAACGGCCAGACACTCGGTTACGACAGCGCCACCGGCCTGCTGACGATCAGCAGCGCGGTGAGCAGCCCGACGGAACTGCCGGAAACCGCGGTGCTCGATGTCGGCACCGGCTACGTCGCCGGCGATTTCGCGGTGCGCAGCGACAGCAGCGGTGAAATGGGCGTGCCGGGCACGCTCATCACCATGCCGCAGACCGTCCGCGCCGCCCCCACCGGCGCGACCCAGCCCGGCACCGGCGGCACGACGCAGCCCGGCGCCGGCGGCGCGACGCAGCCCGGCACCGGCGGGGCGACGCAACCCGGCACCGGCGGGGCGACGCAACCCGGCACCGGCGGCACCACCCAGCCCGGCACCGGCGGCGCGACGCAACCCGGCACCGGCGGCACCACCCAGCCCGGCACCGGCGGCACGACGCAACCCGGCACCGGCGGCACCACCCAGCCCGGCACCGGCGGCACGACGCAACCCGGCACCGGCGGCACGACGCAGCCCGGCACCGGCGGCGCGACGCAACCCGGCACCGGCGGCACGACGCAGCCCGGCACCGGCGGCGGCTCCGTCTCCGGCACGGGGGGCACCGGCGGCACGGTGCCCAGCACCGGCCCGGCGCCGACGACGCAAGGCGGGGCGACCGGCAACACCGTTCAGGGGGTCGCCTGCTTCGCCGCCGGCACCGCCATCCTGACCCCGCGCGGCCCGGTGCCGGTGGAGCGGCTGGCGATCGGCGAACCGGTGGTAACGCGCGCGCGGGCCGGGTGTCTCGCTGCGCCGATCCGCTGGATCGGCTGCCGGCGCCTCGATCTCCGCGGCCATCCCGATCCCGCCGCGGTGCAGCCGGTGTGCATCCGCCAGGGCGCCGTCGCCCCCGGCGTGCCGGTGCGCGATCTGCTGCTGTCGCCCGATCACGCGGTATTTCTGGGCGGCATTCTGATCCCTGTGAAATACTTGGTGAACGGCCGCAGCATCGTGCAGGAGCGCCGCCGCAGCTTCATCCTCTATCTGCATATCGAACTCGACCGGCACGACGTGGTGCTGGCGGAGGCGCTGCCGGTGGAAACCTATCTCGACACCGGCAACCGCCGCACCTTCGCCCCGGCCGCCGGGCCGGTGGCGCTGCATCCGGATGTCGCGCCGCGCAGCTGGGAACGCGACGCCTGCGCCCCGCTCACCGGCGGCGGGGCGGTGGTGGCTGCGGTGCGCAGGCAGCTTGCCCTGCGGGCAGCGCCAGGAGATCGCCGGGCAGCCGCCCGGCCTGCCGACCGGGGTCCGTTTCCATCAGCCGCCCCGTCCCGCCGCGCCGCGGGATGAGATGAGGTGCGGCGTTTCGCCACTGCTCATGCCGGCCGTCATGGACCGTACGGAGTCTTGTTTCGCGCGCCGCCGCCCGCCAGCCCGCTGTCAGTCATCGCGGTGGACGCGCTCCATGCGCTCGTGGCGTTCCTGCGCCTCGATCGAGAGGGTCGCGATCGGCCGCGCCTCCAGCCGCCGGAGGCCGATCGGCTCGCCGGTCTCCTCGCAGAAGCCATAGCTGCCGTGCTCGATCCGGCCGAGTGCCTGGTCGATCTTGGCGATCAGCTTGCGGGCGCGGTCGCGGGTGCGCAGTTCCAGCGCCCGGTCGGTTTCCACGCTGGCACGGTCGGTGATGTCCGATTCGTGGATGCCACCTTCGGAAAGGCTGGCCAGGGTGCCGTCCGCCTCACGCAGCAGATCGGCCCGCCAGCGCAGCAGCTTCTGGCGGAAATATTCGATCTGCATCGGGTTCATGAACGGCTCGGACTCGGAAGGACGATAGTCGGGGGGAAGCGTGACCATCATGCGGGGCGTGTCCTGCGTCCAGTCGATGGCCGCGGGGCGAACCGCCGATGCAGGCGTCCGTCGGGCCGTACGTGCAGCGGCTTATAGCCATGCCGGCCGCTCTCGCCAAGACCGCGCAGCCCCGCCGCCGGGCTGGCAAATCAGGCGGCTACCCGATGTTCCGCTCCGGCCGGCAGGCGGCAGGACCGCATCCTGCAACGCCCACCATGATTCCCGCTTGCCCCGGTCGTCCGTTATCAATTATAACGCACGCCGTGAACAACCACACACCCCCTCCCCCGGCCGAGCGCTTCGCGACGCTGACGGAGAGCGTCGCCAAGGCGCTTGCCGCCGAGGGGCTGCGGCTGGGGCTGGTGGCGCCCTGGCTCGCCCTGGT
>JAJZNE010000109.1 GCA_021847995.1 Pseudomonadota bacterium
CACAAACGGACGCCGCCAACCCACCCGCAGTATCGGCGATCAAGCGCCCAACGCCGCCTCCGCCCGGGACACCGCCTCTGTGAGAAATGCGGGCTAGCCTGGCCGGCGCGCGACGATCACCGCCTCCTGCCCGTCGGCGAAGTGGAACACCTCCGGCGCCATGCCTGCTTCCCGGCAGGCGGCGGCGATCTCCCCGGCGCGCAGCAGATGGTTGCCCTGCACATGCTCGGTGAGATTCTGGAAGGCGAGGCTGCGGCGCGCCGGCGTGCGCAGCACCGTGCGGTCTTCCGGCCAGTCCGGTTCCCAGATCACGACGGCGCCGCCGGGGCGCAGATGGTCGCGCAGGCGGCGCAGGAACGGCACGCCGCCGCCCTCGCCCTCCCACATGTGATGCAGCGCGCGGCTCATCGCGATCGCGTCGGCCGGTTCCGGCAGGATGAACCCGTGCGCATCGCCGACCGCGAAGCGGAGCCGCCCGGCGAGGCCCTCCGCCTCGGCCAGCCGCGTCGCCTGCGCCACGGTCTCGGCAAACCCCTCCAGCCCGAGGCCGCGCAGGCGGGGGAAGCGCTGGGCGAGCGTGCGCAGGTACCAGCCGTTGCCGCAGCCGAGATCGACGATCAGGCCGCCGCGCGCATCCACCTCGGCGAACACGGGGATGCCGGGGCAGATGGTGCGGCCGAAGAAGCCGGCATAGTTGGCCTCCAGCATCCGCCCCCACCAGGGCAGCAGGGTTTCCCGCTCCGCCACCACCTGCTCGCCCGGCCGTTCGCCGGTGCGCATCAGGCCGGCGGCGCGTTCCGCCATGTGCAGATTGAGCACCGCCTGCACCGCGATCGGCATCAGCGTGTCGGCGGCATCGGGGCGCATCGTCGCACCCGCCGGGGCAAGGCGGAATTCGTCGCCCTCCGCCTCCAGGAAACCGAACGCATAGGCGGCGTCGCACCAGCGGCGGACATAGCCGCGATCCATCCCGGCGGCGGCGGCGAGCGCGTCGCTGCCGGCCTGCCCGGCCTCGCCGAGGGCGGCGAACAGGCCGTTGACGATGCCGATATAGGCGACGCCGAGGCTCTGGCCGCCCTGCGCCAGGGCGCGGAACTGCTGCCTGAGATCGGCATGGGCTTGTCCGTCCGGCATCGCGCCGCTCCTCTCTCCGTTTGGCCCGCCCAGCATGGGCCGCGACCGAAGCGGTCGGCAAGACCGCCGCGGCGCGATTGACGCCGCCGCGCCGGCCCGGCACGACAGCGCCATGCTGCTCCGTCCGCATCGCGCCGAGTCGCAGGCTGTGCCGGAGACGGCGACACCGCTCGGCGTCCTGCGCCGGGTGTTCGGCTTTCCGGCCTTCCGCGGCCTGCAGGAAGCGGCGATCACGCACCTGCTCGACGGCGGCGATGCGCTGGTGCTGATGCCGACCGGCGGCGGCAAGAGCATCTGCTATCAGGTGCCGGCGCTCTGCCGCCCCGGCACCGCCCTCGTGGTCTCGCCGCTGATCGCGCTGATGGACGACCAGGTGGCGGCGCTGCGCCAGCTCGGCATCGCCGCCGGCGCCCTGCATTCCGAGGGCGACCCCGAGGTGCAGCGCACCACCGCGCGCGAGCTGGAGGCCGGACGGCTCGATCTGCTCTATGTCTCGCCGGAACGGCTGCTGACGCCCGCGATGCAGGAGCGGCTGGGGCGTCGCCGCCTCGCCCTGATCGCGATCGACGAGGCGCATTGCGTCAGCCAGTGGGGCCACGAATTCCGTCCCGAATACCGCGCCCTCGCCTGCCTGCCCGAACGCTTTCCCGGGGTGCCGCGCGTGGCGCTGACCGCGACCGCCGATCCGCGCACCCGCGCCGATATCCTGACCGCGCTCGCGATGCCGCGGGCGGAAACCTTCCTGGCGAGCTTCCATCGCCCCAACCTGCACCTCGCCGCGGCGCCCAAAGTGGGGGAACTCGCACAACTGGCGTCGGTGCTGCGCCGCCATCCCGCTGCCGCCGGCATCGTCTATTGCGCCAGCCGCGCCAAGACGGAGCGCGTCGCCGCCTCGCTCGCCGCCCAGGGCCTGCCGGCGGTCGCCTTCCATGCCGGCCTGCCGGCCGAGGTCAAGCGCGCCGCACTCGCCCGATTCCGCGGTGGGGAGCCGCTGGTGATGGTGGCGACGATCGCCTTCGGCATGGGCATCGACCGGCCGGACGTGCGCTTCGTCGCCCATCTCGACATGCCCGACAGTCCGGAAGCCTACTATCAGCAGATCGGCCGCGCCGGCCGCGACGGCGAGCGCGCCGACACGCTGCTGCTCTACGGCGGGGAGGATATCGCCCGCGCGCGCCACTGGCTGGCGCAATCCGCCGCACCGGACGCCGAGAAACAGGCGATGGGCGCGCGGCTGGAGGCGATGATCGCATTGACCGAAACGACGCAGTGCCGCACCCGCAGCCTGCTTGCCTGTTTCGGTGAAACGCTGGCCGGCGGCTGCGGCCATTGTGACAACTGCGCCGCCCCGGTCGCCACCTTCGACGGCACGGTGGAGGCGCAGAAGGTGCTGTCGGCGATCCTGCGCACCGGCCAGCGCTTCGGCGCCGGGCATGTCGTCGATGTGCTGCGCGGCGAGCCGAGCGAGGCGATCCTGCGCTGGTCGCACGATGCGCTGCCGACCTTCGGCGTCGGGCGCGACCGGGTGTCGCGGTTCTGGCACGGCGTGATCCGCCAGCTGATCGCGCTCGGCGTCGTCGATGTCGAGCTGGACGGCAATTTCCGCACCCTGCGCGTCGATGCCGCGCGGGCGCGGCCGGTGCTGCGCGGTGCCGAACGGGTGGCGCTGCGCGTCGAGGAACCGCGGCCGGCCGAGCGCCCGGCGCGGCGCGACCGGGCGGCGCCGGCCCCGGCGGCGACACTGTCCCCGGCCTCGGGCGACCTGTTCGAGGCGCTGCGGGCGTGGCGGGCGGAGGAGGCGCGGGCGCAGGCGGTGCCGCCCTACGTGATCTTTCACGACAGCGTGCTGCGCGAGATCGCTGCGCTGCGCCCGGCGACGCATGACCAACTCGGCGAGATCAAGGGCGTCGGCACCTCGAAGCGCGGGCGCTATGGGACGGCGGTGCTGGCACTGGTGCGGCAGGCGCAGGAGAGGGCGGGATGAGGCATGGTCGGGGCCGGCAGGGGGTGCGGATGATCGCCGCTGCCGGCGTGTTCGCCGCGATGCTGGTGGCGGCGCGGGCGGACGTGCCGCTCGCGGTCAGGCCGGGGCTGTGGGAATACCGGCTGGCCGGGAACCGGGCGCCGCCGCTGCCGGAGGGGCTGCTGTCCGCCCTCTCGCCCGAACAGCGCGCGGCGATCTCCGGCGCGCTGGCGAAGGCGATGGCGCGCAGCTACAAGGCTTGCGTGACGGCGGGACAGATCAAGGCAGGGGCGGAGGGTTTGCCGAAGGCCGGCCCGTCGTGCCACTGGTCGGTGGTGTCGAGCGCGCCGACCGAGCTCGTACTGCGCAACCAGTGCAGCGGCAGCGTGACGGCGCAGGGGACATTGCGCATCCTCGCCCCCGATCCGGCGACGGTGACGGCGACGATCGACGCGACCGTCGATCCCGGCACCGGCCCGATGCCGCTCAGGGAGACGGTGGGCGGCAAATGGCTCGGCGCCGATTGCGGCACGGTGAAGCCGGGAACGGTCGCCGGGCAGTAGCGCCGCGCACGCGCCGGGCGGGGCGCCGCTACCGCCCCGCCCACGCCCGCCGCAGCCCCGGTGCCGCGCCGACGATCGCCGCCGCCGCGAAGCCGAGGAACAGCACCCCCGAGCCGCGCACGATCCAAAGTTCGTGCCGGCGATAGAGACGCCGCACCCCGGCCGCGCCGGCCAGCGCGATCAGCACCGCATCGGCGGCGAGAAAGCCGATGCAGGCCGCCCCCAGCAGCGCCGGCAGCGCGTGCCAGTCGAGGGCGGCGGCGTGGCCGGCGAGCAATGCCGTGAAGGTGGCGACCGCCACCGGATAGCCCTTCGGATTGGTCAGTCCGAAGGCGAGGCCGCGCAGCAGCGGCCGGCGCACCTGCACCACCGGCGCCCCCGCCGCCCGCCGCCGCGCCCCCACCGCCCGCCCGCCGAGCCAGGCGAGATAGAGGCCGCAGACGAGGCCGAGCAGATCGAACACCAGGGAGCCGAGCACCCGCGCGCCGATGATCGCGATCAGGGCGAGCGAGGACCACAGCACGTCGCCGGCGAAATGGCCGAGGATGAATCCCGCCCCGGCGCGCCGCCCCTGTGCCGCGCCGATGCCGAGCAGGGCCAGGAAGCCCGGCCCCGGCGTCAGCGTATAGGCGGCGGCGGCGATGAAGGAGGCGAGCAGCAGTGCGGGTGTCATGACCGCGCAGCCAGGCACGGGACCGCTGCGTCCGGCAACCGGCACCGCACGCGGATCATGGCAGCACGATCTCGACCCGCCGGTTCTGCGGCTCGCGCGCGCCGGCGGCGGTGGGCACCAGCGGCTGCGCCTCGCCGTGGCCGGCGACCGTGATCGCCGCCTGCGCCACGCCATCGCGCATCAGCTCCGCCGCCACCGCCTGCGCGCGGCGCAGCGACAGCGCCCGGTTGTAGTCGGGCGTGCCGGAGGCGTCGGTGTAGCCGTTCACCTCGATGCGGGTGAGCGCGACATGGGTGGAGGCGTCGGCGGCCTCGGCGATCACCTGGCGCGCCCGCTCGCTCAGGTCGTCGCGGTCCCAGTCGAAGAACACGAGATAGGTGCGCGCGGGCGCGGGCGCGGGCGCCGGTGCGGCCTGCGGCGCGGCGGCGGGCGACGGCGGCGGCCTGGGCGCCGGCTGCCACAGCGCATAGCGCAGCCCGAGCAGGATCGAGCTGTTGAAATTGTTGGCAAATTGCAGCTTGCCCGCGCCGGCGGGCAGCGGGCCGGCGGCGGTGTCGGCATAGACGTGCCGGTTGAAGCCGGCATTGCCGTCGTCGATGCCGAGGAAACGGTATTCCGCGGTCAGCGCAAGCCCCGGCGCGACCGTCCAGGCGAACCCGGCGATCGCCTGATAGGCGAAGGCGCCGACCTGCTGGTTGCCGGTGCCGACGGCGCCATGCGGCAGGATGAAGCCGGGCGGCGCATGCCCGAAGCCGAACTGCGAGACGATCTGTCCCCCGATGCCGGCCCCGACATAGGGTGTCACTGGCAGGCCGAGATTGATGTCATAGAGCACGTTGACCATGCCCCCGGCGTCCTGCTGCGTGCCGGTGGCACGTTCCGGCACCGGGGTCGGGGCGAAGCGATGCACGCCGTTGGTCAGGAAATCACCCTCGATCTCGGCGCGCAGCCCGTCGCCGAAACCCCAGCCGACGCTGGCCTGGCCGGAGAATCCGGGATCGAACGAGAGGAAATGGTTGCCGGCCTCATCGATCCCCGGATTGGACTGCACCACCTCGTCCTGTTGCAGGCCGACGCCGGCGCCGAGGCTGACATAGGGGCCGGAAACCGCCTGTGCCCGCACCGCCGAAGGGGTGGCGAGCAGCGCCGCCGCGAGGAGAAGCCGTCGAGACATGCCCGCCGCCGTTTCGATCCGCACGGCGGCGATCCTGCAAGGCCGCCGGCGCCGGCGCAAGCCCGCGGCCGTGACATCGCCGCCGGCGCCGCTGCCCGGTCAGCGATCGTAGCCCGGCGCGCGCCGGTCGAGCAGGCGCAGCAGGCCGGGCCAGGCGAGGGCGGCGGCGCCGGCGAAGCCGCGCGCGGTCTGTGCCCGCACCTCCGCCTGGGCGGCTTCCGGCGCGATCAGCACGCCCTCCCGCCCGCCGGCCAGGGCCAGCACCTGCTGGCGGCAGGCGCGTTCCAGCATGAACATGGCGAGCCACGCGGCGCCGGCCGTCGGCCCGACCGCGAGCGTGCCGTGGTTGCGCAGCAGCATCAGATGCCGCGTGCCGAGATCGCGCACGAGGCGTGTCCGCTCATCCGGATTGAGCGCGATGCCCTCATAGTCGTGATAGGCGAGATGGGGCAGCACGGTCAGCGCATGCTGGCTCAGCGGCAGCAGACCCTCGGCCTGGGCGGCGACGGCGACGCCCTGTTCGGTGTGCAGATGCATGACGAAATGGGCATCCTCCCGCGCCGCGTGGATGGCGGAATGGATGGTGAAGCCGGCCGGGTTGATGCCGTGGGCGGCAGGACCGACGATGCCGCCGCCGGCATCCACCTTGACCAGGGAGGAGGCGGTGATTTCCTCGAACAGCAGCCCATAGGGGTTGATCAGGAAATGCTGCGCCGGTCCCGGAACGCGGGCGGAGAGATGGGTGAAGATCAGGTCGTCCCAGCCGTGCAGGGCGACGAGGCGATAGAGCGCCGCGAGTTCGACCCGCGCCTGCCATTCCCCGGCATCGATGCCAGCGGGCGGCGGGGCGGCGAGGGCGGCATGCGGGGTTTCGACATCGGCGGGCATTGGCGGTTCCTCCGGCGGGCGCGCGAACGAGGCCCCACTATGCCCCACCCCCACCCCTGCCGCCACACCACCCCACCCCGCCCGGAGCGCATCTGTCATGGCGAGGAGCGCCGCGACGAAGCCACCCAGGACCACCCTCCCACGGCCGGCGGCCACGGACTGCCTCGCGTGCGACTCGCAATGGCGGCAAACGGCGTCATCGCGCATCCTCCCCGGCCGGGCACGCGCGCCGCAAATCCCGGTATGCGGTAGCAACCGCGATCATCGGAACCATCGCGAATAGCGCATGAACGCGCCACCTCCCAAAAGGGGCCAACAACAAACTCGCTTCGCGCTTCGCGGCGGTGCGCGTGCGTCCCGCGCATCGCGATGATCACCGTTCCACGCCATGCCCCAAGAAAGGGTGCCTGAGCGAATGGCCCGCCGGCGAGCGCGAGCCTATGATCGTCTCGATCAACGGGTGGCTCCGAGTCCCCGGCGGCTGATAGCGGCGAACGCGCCGCGCCTTCAGAAGGGGCCGCCTACGCCAACTTCGGACACTCTTGTCAGTCGGCTGCCATTTGCCTGTAAACCGTTGGCGACATCCCTGTTGCGCGGCTGAACGCAGTGCTGAACGCGCTGACCGATCCATAGCCTGCGATCTCGGCCACTTCCACCATTGGACGCCTGGGCGACATCAGGGCGGCCTTGGCCAGCGACATGCGCCAGGCCGACAGATAGCCGATGGGCGAGGCGCCGACGATCTCGGCAAAACGGGCCGCGAACCCGGCACGCGACATGCCCGCTTCCCGCGCGAGTTGGGCAACGGTCCAGCTGCGTGACGGCGCCATGTGGAGCGCCCTCAGCGCGCGGCTGATGCGCGGATCGGCCAGGCCCGCCAGCAGCCCCGGCCGCATGCCTTCCACCTGGGTGGCGCGATGGCGCAGCGATTCCACCAGGATCACCTCGAGGAGGCGATCCAGCACCAACGAACGACCTGGCCGGTTTGCCGTTGCCTCGTCGTCCAACAGACGGAGTAACCGCCCCAGCCGCTGAGCAGCCACGTCGGCCGCGCGGACATGCACGATCGGCGAGAGCAGGCCCGCAATGTGACCCGCGTTGGACTCGGCGAACAGGAAATGGCCCGCCAGGAATCGGGCGCCCGGCCTGGCGGGATCGAACCCCCGGAGCGCTGTCGGCTCGGCGAACAGCGCCTTCAGTCCGAGCGGCTCGACGTCCGGAGCCGACCGCATGACCCACTCCGGCGGGCGGGCCATTATCATGAAGTCGCCGGGCCGCAGCGTCAGCCGGACCTCGTCGCGTTCGAGCGTGCATGTTCCTTCGATCATTTGCCCGAACACCACCGCTGCCACGGCGGGAAAGCGGATGGCCCAGGGCTCCCGCACCGCAATCATGCGCCAGCTCAACTCGCGTGGCCGCAGCAGGCCGATAACTTGCGACAAGGGATCCAATTGGACGCTCGCTAATCAAACCTGGAGTTTGGATTATAGTACGTCTGGGGCGCTGCCGCTACCCTGGCCGCAGGTGAGTGGGAGAGAGAAATGCGGGTATTCGTCACTGGCGCGAGCGGCTTCATCGGCCAGGCCGTTGTCAAAGAGCTGATCGGCGCCGGCCACCACGTCACCGGCCTGGCGCGTTCGGACAAGGCCGCGCAAAAGCTGGCCAGACTTGGGGCGAAAGCCCATGCAGGCTCCCTGCACGAGCCTGACACCCTGCGCGCCGGGGCGGCCGCCGCCGATGGCGTAATCCACCTGGCATTCATCCACGGTCCCGGCGATATCCCGCTCGGGCGACGGCTTGGCCTCATCCTGGGCGGCTCGCCGTTTGCGATTGTCGGCCGGTTCGGCGCGGCGATCACCGCTGCGGACCGTCGCGCGATCGACGCCCTGGCCGGCGCGTTGGAGGGGTCGGGCCGGCCCCTGGTGACCGTGTTCGGCACCATGGGCATGGCCGGGGGGCGAACGGCGACGGAAGACGAGGAGCCGGACCCGCGCTCCCCGGGCTGGATGCGCTCGCAGACCGAAGCGGCCGTCAAGGCCTGGGCCGGGCGCGGCGTCCGCGCGACGATCGTCCGTCTGGCGCCCTCGGTTCACGGCGACGGCGATCATGGTCTCGTCCCGCGGTTCATCGCCGCTGCGCGCAAGCACAAAAGTTCGGGCTATGTCGGCGACGGCGAGAACCGGTGGAGCGCCGTCCATCGCCTCGATGCGGCGGTCATGCTGCGCCTCGCGCTGGAAGAGGGTCGGGCCGGCGCGCGCTATCACGGCGTCGCCGAAGATGGCGTTCCCTTCCGCCAGATCGCTGAGGTGATCGGACGGCGACTGAACCTGCCCGCGGTCGGCATTACGCCTGGAGAGGCGGCACGGCGTTTCAGCTGGCTCGCCCCCTTCGCCGCCTACGACAACCCGGCCTCCAGCCGGCTGACACAGGAACGGCTGGGATGGCGCCCGACCCATCCAGGCCTGCTGGCTGACCTGGACCGCGAGACGTACTTCCGCGCGTAAGCGATGCCCCGGATGCTCATCACATCACTGCCGGCCAGCCCTGTCGGAACCAGCCCTGTCGGAACATGATCCAATCAGCTGCTGCGGCGAGGCACAGGACGCCCATGAACGATCGCGCGGTGTTTTCGCAGCGGGTGGCAACCGCACGCCATTCCTTCAGCCGCGCCCGGAGCCGCCCGACCAGACTGCGATTCTGGCAAATCCAGTCCGGGCGGGCGGCCGGCGCGTCGATGTGTCTCGGCGGACTGGCGGGTCGTGCGCCCATGTCCCGGATGCGCTCGCGGAAGGCGTCGGAGGCGTAGCCGCGATCGCCGACCACCCGGCCGGGCATGTCAGGCAGGCCGCCGAGCAGGCCGGGAGCGAGCGGCAATTTTTCCCGCGCCTGCCCAATGCCACGCAGATCCCCCTTGCCCCGGCATCCGTTATCACGTATAACTTGTGACGTGAACAACTACACCCCCCGCCCCCCGGCCGAACGCTTCGCGATCCTTACGGAAGGCGTCGCCAAAGCCCTCGCCGCCGAGGGGCTGCGGCTGGGGCTGGTGGCGCCCTGGCTCGCTCTGGTGTGGTGCAAGCTGCGCAGCACCGGTGCCC
>JAJZNE010000093.1 GCA_021847995.1 Pseudomonadota bacterium
CCGGCCGGCTGCATGGCCTGTCCGCGCTGGAGGCGCTGCGGGCCAGCTTGGCCGGCGTGCCGATCATCCGCTCAGGGTGATGCCCGCACCAGGGGTGAGCAATTACCATATCACGCGTCTAGTTGTTTTCCGACCACCTAAGGCGTTGTGCAGCACGTGCTCTGGTTTTGTGCCCGCATGTAACGTGTCTTCGCTGAAGATGCATTTTACAGCGTCCGGCTCTCTGCCACTCATGATGATATCCCCACCCGACATAATATGCGCCGCCTATCGCCTGGTCCTTTTGCGTCCGCATCTCCAACAAATAGCAAATGTCCGCTTCCAGTGCAGCCCCCAAGCGTCATCTCTGACCGCCATGGGCGCACAGCGCACCCTTGTTCAGTTGGTCGCCGATGTCCGCTTCCCACCCTGACCGGTCATCGGAAATGCCGGCTGGTATGATACCGGCCGTCGTGGACAATCACCCATGACGGATGGGTCTCCACCGGCCGGTAGGGAGTGTCCTTTTCGCGCGCCGCCGCCCGCCGGCCCGGCGGGCGTGGCACGTCGCCGACGGGCTGGACGAGCCGGTCTTTCGGCGATCGGGGATCAGCCCCAGGCGCGCGGGCGCAGGCCGGCGTGGAACCAGGCCGTCAGCGCGTAGATGTCGTACACCGGCCGCCCCAGCGCCGCCTGCATCGCGGCCGCATAGGGTGCCATGTTGGTGCATTCCAGGACGATCGCCCCGACCTCCGGATGGCGCGCCACCAGCGCGTGGCCGGCCGCCAGCACGTCGCGTTCGGCCAGATCGATGTCGAGGTCGTCCTTCTCGGCGCCGATCAGGACACGGAAGAACTCGCCCGCCGCGTCGGTGCCGGCAATCGGCGTATCCGTCGGCACCCCGGCCGCCGCCAGATGCGCGGGCGTCAGCGTCGCCGCCGAGATCGTGACCACGCCGACCCGTTGCCCCGGCGGCAGCGTCGCCTGCACCCACGGCACCTGCATCAGCGCCGAGGTCGCCACCGGCACGCGCACATGCGCCGCCAACTGCTCCTGAAACAGGGCCAGGAAGCCGCAATTGGTGGTGATCGCCTCCGCCCCCAGCGCCACCAGCTGCGCCGCCCCGTCGAGGAACGCCGGCAGCAGCCCGCGCGCGCGTTCCAGCACCACGCGCGCCGGGGTCGCGCCACGCACCACGTGATAGAGCACCGGGAACGGCCAGGTGCCGGCATTGCCCATGTCGCCCGGAATGCGGGGAAACCGCGCCTCCAGCATCAGGATGCCGAGCGGCGCGCCATAGATCGCCTTGCCGCCGCGCGCGATCCGGGCGGACGGGGCGGAAAGATCGCTCATCGCGGAACTCCCTTCGCGGATGGCGGGCCGGTCATGCCGATCGCCGCTCATAGGCCTGCACGAAGCGCGTGGCGGGAAACAGCAGGCAGAAATAGATCACCGCCACGGTCGTGTACACCTCCAGCGGCCGGTAGGTATCCGCCGTCACCATGGTGCCCTGATAGAGCAGGTCCGGCACCGCGATGACGGAGACGAGCGAGGTGTTCTTGAGCTGCGTGATCGACTGGTTCATGAACGGCGGCACCATCCGCCGCACCGCCTGCGGCAGGATGACGCGGCGCATCATGGTCGCGCGCCGCAGGCCGAGCGCGCGCGCCGCGTCCCACTGCCCGGCCTCGATCGAGAGGATGCCGGCGCGGAAGATCTCGGCATAGAAGGCGCCGGTATAGAGCGAGAGCACCAGCGTCGCCGCCACCACCGCCGGCAGCCGGATGTCGAGCAGCACCGGCAGCGCGTAGTAGCACCAGATGAGCTGCACCAGCAGCGGCGTGCAGCGGAACAGCTCGATCAGCGCGACCAGCGGCACGTTCACCAGCCGCGAGCGGGCAAGCCGCCCCAGCCCGATCAGCAGCCCCACCAGCAGCCCGAGCAGGATGGTGCCGGCGGTATAGGCCAGCGTGACCAGCACGCCGCGCCAGAACAGCGGCACGTAATGCAGCAGAATGCCGAAATCCCAATGGTAGTGCATCGGCTAGAACGTGATCTCGGGGGCGACCTGCGCGGGCTGCACGCCGAGCCGGGCCAGACCCTCCAGCATCCATTCGCGGATCTGGCCGATGCCGCGGTTGAAGTCGAGCCAGGCGTTGATGACCTCGACGAAGCGCGTATCCCCCTCCCGCCGCACGCCGAGATCGGTGGGCAGCGCCACCAGCGGCCCGGTCAGCAGATGGTAGGGGCCGAGGGCGGGGTTGCGGCCGATGCTGGCAAGGCCGAGCACCGCCGCCTGGATCAGCACGTCGGCGCGGCCGGATTGCAGGGCGAGGGTGGCGGCGTCGCGGTTGGGAAAGCCGAGCAGCTGCGCGCGCGGCGTGAAGCGGTGGGCGCAGGTGTCGTGCAGCGAGCCGATGTCGAAGGCGACGCGCAGCTCGGGCCGGTTGATGTCGTCCCACGTCTTCGGCGCCAGATCGTGGCGCGCGAGGCAGCCATAGGGATGGACGATCATCGGGTGCGTGAAGGCGATGGAGAGTGCGCGCGCCGGCGTCGGGTTGAGGGCGAAGGCGAGATCGACCTTGCCGCTCTGCAGATCGAGCACGGAATTGCCGTACGTGCTTTCCACGTAGTCCAGCTTCGCGTCCCACACCGCGGCGATGCTTTTCGCCATCTCGATCGCCGCGCCGGACCAGGTGCCGGTGACGATGTCCTTGAAGAAATACGGCGCTTCGCCGGGCAGCGCGGCGATGCGCAGCACCCGTGTCTGGCGCACCCGTTCGAAGGTGCTGTCCGGCGCCTCGGCGGCGCGGGCGGAGGCGAACAGCCCGGCCGGCAGCAGCGCCGCCGGGCCGATCACGGCGCGACGGGCAAGGCGAGGAAGCATGGAAACCTCCCTGGGCGGAGCGAAGCGGGAGAGAGTGCCAGCCCCGCGCCGCCACGCCAACCCGGTGCGCCGCCCGCCCCCCGCCCGGCCCGGCATTCGGCCGGCCCGGCTTTCGGCCGGCGGTCAGCCCACGCTCATCAGGCTGGCATTGCCGCCGGCGGCGGCGGTGTTGGTGCTGACGGCGCGTTCATTGACGAGCCAGTCGAGGTCGATCGCCGCCCCGCCATCCAGCGGCGCGCCGCGCGGCAGGGCGAACACCGGCACCAGTTTGGGCACCAGCTTGGGCACCAGCTTCCCCTCCTGCCCGGCAAAGGCGGCGAGCCAGTGGCGCAGGCCGTCGCCGTCGCCCTCGTAGAGCACCGCATCGCACGGCGCATCGAGCGGCGTGGCGAGGCACTGGACATGGCGACGCAGCGTCTCCGGCAGGCGGGCGAGCGGGGCGTGCCCGTCGGGCGGCGGCACCACCAGGGCGATGTTGCCGGTGGCGAGCACCGCACCGATCGCGGCGATCATGGTCGGCGTGCCGGCGGTGAGGCACAGCACCCGTCCGCGCGGAGCGAGCGAATAGAGGTTGCTCTCTCCGACCGGCCCCGGCAGTTCCTCCGCCGCGCCGACCGCGCTCTGCGCCAGGGCCTGTTCGCAGGCGGCGACCGCATCCGCCGGGGCGACGCCGCGGATGAAGCCGAGCCAGGCGCGCGCCGCTTCCTGCGCGGCCGGATCGGCGGCGGCGGCGAACGGGCGGCGGGGCGGCGCGGTCGCCAGCAGCCGGCGCAGGATCAGCCGCCCGCCCGCCTTCGGCCCGGTGCCGGAAAGCCCGTGGCCGCCGAACGGCTGCACGCCGACCACGGCCCCGATCATGTTCCGGTTGACATAGACGTTGCCGGCCGCGACGCGCGCCGTGACATGGGCGATGGTTTCGTCGATGCGCGAATGCACGCCGAAGGTCAGCGCGTAGCCGGTGGCATTGATCGCCTCCGTCACCGCATCCAGCCGGTCGCGCCGGTAGCGCAGCAGGTGCAGCACGGGGCCGAACACTTCGCCCTCCAGCTCGGCGATGCTGTCGATCTCGATCACCGTCGGGGGCACGAAGCTGCCGTGCCGGCAGGCGCCGGGCAGCGCCGCCTGATGGACGCGCCGGCCGCGCCCGCGCATCGCCGCGATATGGGCAAGGATGCGCTCCCGCGCCGCCTCGTCGATCACCGGGCCGATATCGGTCGCCAGCCGGTCGGGCGGCCCCACCGCCAGTTCCGCCATGGCGCCGAGCAGCATCGTGCGCAGCCGCTCCGCCCCGTCCTCCTGCACGCAGAGGACGCGCAGCGCCGAACAGCGCTGGCCGGCGGAATCGAAGGCGGAGGCGAGCACGTCGGCCACCACCTGTTCGGGCAGTGCCGAGCTGTCAACGATCATCGCGTTCTGGCCGCCGGTTTCGGCGATCAGGGGAATCGGCCGGCCGTCGGGATCGAGACGCTGGGCGAGCACCGTCGCGATGCGCCGCGCGGTCGCCGTCGAGCCGGTGAACATGACGCCGCGCACCCGCGGATCGGCGATCAGCGCGGCGCCGATCGTGCCGTCGCCGGGCAGCAGGGCGAGCGCCTCGGCCGGCACGCCGGCACGGTGCAGCAGCCGCACCGCCTCCGCCGCGACCAGCGGCGTCGCCTCCGCCGGCTTGGCGACCACCGGGTTGCCGGCGGCGAGCGCGGCGGCGACCTGGCCGACGAAGATCGCCAGCGGAAAGTTCCACGGGCTGATGCACACCACCGGGCCGAGCGGACGATGCGTGTCGGCGGCGAAGGAATCGCGGATTTCGGCAGCGTAGTAGCGCAGGAAATCGACCGCTTCGCGCACTTCGCCGAGCGCGTTGGGCAGCGTGCGCCCGGCCTCGCGCACGATCAGCCCGATCAGCGACGGGGCCGCGCCCTCCAGCAGATCGGCGGCGCGCAGCAGCACGCAGGCGCGCTGCTCGGGCGGGGTCGCTGTCCACAGCGTGCCGGGGCCGGCGGCGGCGGCGAGGGCGGCGGCGATCGCTGCGCCGTCGGCAACCACCGCCTCGCCCACGAGGTCGCGCCGGTCGGCGGGGTTGCGCACCGCGAGCACCGCCCCGCCGCCGCTCGCCGGGGCGGCGCGCCACGTCCGCTCCCCCTCCGCCAGCAGGGCGGCGGAGAGCGAGGCGAGGCGCTGTTCGTTGGCCAAGTCGAGGCCGGCGGAATTGACCCGCACGGGCGCGAACAGGTCGCGCGGCAGGGGCAGTTTCGGGTGCGGCGCGCCCAGCGGGACGAGCGCGCCGGCGACCACGACCGGATCGGCCACCAGCTCCGCGACCGGCACCGCGGGATCGGCGAGACGATGGACGAAGGAGGTGTTCGCCCCGTTCTCCAGCAGCCGGCGCACGAGATAGGCGAGCAGCGTCTCATGCGTGCCGACCGGGGCGTAGATGCGGCAGGGACGGTTCAGATTCTCCTGCCCGACCACTTCCTCGTAGAGCGCTTCGCCCATGCCGTGAAGGCACTGGAACTCGTATTGTCCGTCCTCGAAGCGCTCGCCCGCCATGGCGATCACGGCGGCGAGCGTGCGGGCGTTGTGGGTGGCGAATTGCGGGAAGACGGCATCGGGGGCGGCGAGCAGCCGGCGCGCGCAGGCGAGGTAGGAGACATCGGTGTGGACCTTGCGGGTGAACACCGGATAGCCTTCCAGCCCATCGACCTGCGCGCGCTTGATCTCCGTATCCCAGTAGGCGCCCTTGACCAGCCGCACCATCAGCCGGTGTCCGGTGCGCCGGCCGAGGTCGATCAGCCAGTCGATGACGAAGGGCGCGCGCTTCTGATAGGCCTGCACCACGAAGCCGATGCCGTTCCAGCCGGCGAGCGCGGGATCGCTGCACAGCGCCGCCAGCAGATCGAGCGAGAGTTCCAGCCGGTCGGCTTCCTCGGCGTCGATGTTGAGGCCGATGTCGTAGCTGCGCGCAAGGCGGGCGAGGGCGGCGAGGCGCGGCAGCAGTTCCTCCGTCACCCGCTCGGCCTGCGCGCGGCCGTAGCGCGGATGCAGCGCCGAGAGCTTGACCGACATGCCGGGGCCGTCATGGATGCCGCGCCGCGCGGCGGCGGTGCCGATGGCATGGATCGCCTGTTCGTAGGCGGTGAAATAGCGCGCGGCGTCGGCCTCCGTCATCGCCGCCTCGCCGAGCATGTCGTAGGAATAGCGGAAGCCGCGCGCTTCCCATTTGCGCGCATTGGCCAGCGCCTCGGCGATGGTCTGGCCGCAGACGAACTGCTCGCCCATCAGCCGCATGGCGAGATCGACGCCGCGGCGGATCAGCGGTTCCCCGCCGCGGCCGATCAGGCGGGTCAGCGCGTGGCTCAATCCGGCCTCGCTCTGCGTCGCGACCAGGCGGCCGGTCACCATCAGGCCCCAGGCGGCGGCATTGACGAACAGCGAGGCGGAATGGCCGAGATGCGCCTGCCAGTCGCCGCGCGCGATCTTGTCGCGGATCAGGGCATCGCGCGTCGGCCGGTCGGGGATGCGCAGCAGCGCCTCGGCGAGGCACATCAGCGCCACACCTTCCTGGCTGGACAGCGCGAATTCGTGGATCAGCCCCTCCACGCCGCCGCCGCGCCGCTTGCCGCGCAGGGTGGTGACGAGGCGTGTCGCCAGCCCCTCCGCCCGCGCCGCCGCCGGTGGCGGAAGGGTGGCGTCGGCGAGCAGGGCCGGCAGGCAATCGGGTTCGGCGCGGCGCCAGGCGGCGGTGATGGCGGCGCGCAGCACCGATTGCGGCTGCACCGACAGCGCGAAGCCGAGGAAGGGCTGCGGCGCCCCCGGCTCGGGCAGCGGCGCGACGGGATCGTCGGCGGACGCAGCG
Source organism: Pseudomonadota bacterium (assembly GCA_021847995.1). Lineage (GTDB taxonomy): Bacteria > Pseudomonadota > Alphaproteobacteria > Acetobacterales > Acetobacteraceae > JAFKFJ01. Next base: position 6,720 of record JAJZNE010000093.1, read on the forward strand.
CCGTCGATCGCCTCGCCGCGTTCGATGCGGTCGAGCAGGACGAGCAGCCCCTGCTTGAGCAGGAAATGCGGCGTGCGGCCGGTGGCTTCGGCAGCGCGTCGGAGCCGGGCGCGAAGCGCGTCGTCCACCTTCACGCCGAGCGTGGTTGCACCCATGCGACGCTCCCGGTTGCACCTCTTTTGTAGCGTGGAGGTTGCCTGGGTGCAACCCGGAGAGGCGGCGGTTGCACCGGGGCTGTTGCGGTGCCGGCCTGCGGCGTAGTGTGGTCGCTATGCGAGCCAGGAGCGGGGCAATGACGGGCTTCACGCGGCTTCAGGTGAGCGGCTACCGACGGCTGCGGAACCTTGATCTGGCGCTCGGGCCGATGAACGTGCTGATCGGCGCGAACGGGGTGGGGAAGTCGTCGGTGCTGGAAGTGATCTTCCTTCTCGCGCTGTCCGCCAACGGGCTGCTTGAGACGGACATAACGCAGCACGGTGGTCTGCCCAGTCTGCTGACTCAGGACGGACGGACCGACACGCTGCGCGTGACGGTGGAAATGGCCGCGCCGAGCGGCGAGACGCCGATCAGATATGATCTCCGCATCGCCGGTGCCGGCATCGGCTATGTCATCGCACAGGAACATCTGGCGCAATTGCCGGGGGCGTCCGGCGGTGAGCCGCTGCGACTCATTGACGCGCAGCAGGGACATATCCACAGTTACCTTGACGGGCGCATGCAGCGGATCGACCAGGCAAGACGGCCGGGGTTCCATCGGCCACTCGAGACGGCGCTGAGCCAGGTTCCTATCAGCCATGAATATCACGCCGCATTCCGGGAGACGCTGCGAAATGCTCCCTTCATTTATCATACGCTGGACGTTTCGCTCCGCGCCCCGATCCGTCTTCCGCAGCCGCTACAGCCGGCGCGCGTGCCGGGCACCGAAGCTTCTCTCCTTCTCCCGTGTCTTTATACGATGCGGGAGACGGAACGGAATCGCTTTGACGCGGTCGAGGATGCGCTGCGGGCTGCCTTCCCCGGTTTCGATCGCCTTGATCTCCCGCCGGCCGCGGCGGGCAGCCTGACGCTGGCATGGCATGACCGGACGCTGGCACGCCCGCTTTACCCGCACCAACTTTCCGAAGGCACGCTGCGCTTCCTCTGGCTCGCCACGCTGCTGCAAAGCCCCGGCCTGCCGCCGGTCACACTGATCGATGAGCCGGAAGTGAGCCTGCATCCGGAAATGCTGCGGCTGCTGGTCGATCTGATGCGCGAGGCGTCGGCGCGCACGCAACTGATCGTCGCCACGCATTCCGACCGGCTGGTGCGGTTCCTGACACCCGATGAACTGGTCGTCTGCGATCTGGCCGAGGACGGCGGGATGACGGCGACGCGGGGCGATGCGCTCGATCTCGACGAATGGCTGAAGGACTACACGCTGGATCAGCTCTGGAGCATGGGTCAGATCGGCGGGCGGTCGCGCACATGAATATTGCGATCATGGTGGAGGGAAACACTGAGGTCGCCTTCATAGATCCGTTGCGCGGCTACCTCAGGCAGCACCTCGCAGGCGCGATGCCAAGACTCGTCTCGCGGACATACGACGGACGTATCCCGAAGGCCGACAGGCTGCGGCGTCAGGTGCGGTTGCTGCTGAACGGCCACGACCGTGTCATCGCATTGACCGATGTGCACACCGGCTCACGTGATTTCACGGACGCCGCCGACGCGAAGATGAAGATGCGAACCTGGGTGGGGAAGGAGCCGCGGTTCCATCCGCATGCCGCGCAGCATGATTTCGAAGCGTGGCTGCTGCCATACTGGCTGCGCATCCAGGAACTGGCCGGCAGCGACCGCACCGCGCCGTCCCCTAATCCCGAGTCGGTCAATCACGGCAGGCCGCCCGCGCGTCACCTCGCCGAGATATACCGAACCGGCAGCCGCGGTCGCAGCTATGTCAAGACGCGCGATGCCGCGGCCATCCTGCGTGACGCCGATCTCTCCGTTGCCATCGCCGCCTGCACGGAACTCCGCGCCCTCGTCAACACCATCCTGACGATCTGCGGTGCCGCATCCGTCTGAGTTTTGCGCCTCAGCCCGTCTCCAGCGCCGCCGCGTGGCGGAACACCGGGGGGACGGCGCGCAGCTCCTCCAGCGGGATGTGGCAATGGATGGCGTGGCCCGGCGCCGCCTCGCGCAGCGGCGGCGGGATGTCGTCGCAGACGCGGCCCAGCTTGCGCGGACAGCGCGTGGCGAAGCGGCAGCCGCGCGGCACCGCCAGCGGACTCGGAATCTCGCCGGCCAGCCGGATGCGCGCCGTGCGGACGGCCGGGTCGGGCACCGGCACCGCCGACAGCAGCGCCTCGGTGTACGGATGATAGGGCGGATCGAACAGGGCGCCGACCGGCCCCGCCTCCATCACCTGGCCCAGATACATCACCACGACGTCATCGGCGAGATAGCGCACCAGCCCGAGATCGTGGCTGATGAAGATGAGCGTCGTCCCGCTTTCTTCCTGCACGCGCAGCAGCAGGTTGACGACGGCGGCCTGCACCGACACGTCGAGCGCCGACACCGGCTCATCCGCCACCAGCAACGCCGGATTGCCGGCGAAGGCGCGGGCAATCGCGATGCGCTGCTTCTGCCCGCCCGACAATTGCCGCGGCAGCGCATGGCGCAGCGACGGCGGCAGGCGCACCATGTCGAGCAAGGCGGCCACCTTCGCCTCCGCCGCGCCGCGCCC
>JAJZNE010000069.1 GCA_021847995.1 Pseudomonadota bacterium
GGCGATCTGAGCCCGAGGCCTGGAACGAAGGGCGCAACCCGCCGTCCGTTTCTATTTCTTCGATCCTCTACGATTGCCGTTTTTTGCTGTTGCGCGGTGGAGTTTCCGTCTTTCTATCTGTGCCCCGTTCGCATCCAAGAGCGGGGTCGATGACCGGGACCAAGATCCTCTGGGGCCAGATGCTGGGCGCACTCGCCATAGTGCTGCTCGGCTGCTGGACCGCCACGGAATGGACGGCCTGGCGGCTCGGCTTCCAGCCGGCGCTCGGGTTGCCCTGGGTCCGAATTGGCGCGGCGCCGGTCTATCCGCCGCAGCTGTTCTTCGCGTGGTGGTACCATTTCGACGCCTATGCCCCCGGCGTCTTCGCCAGGGGTGCGGCGATCGCCTCCGCCGGGGGTCTGGGCGCCGCGCTGCTCGCCATCGTGGCCTCGGTCCTCCGCGCACGCCAGGCGCGGCACGTCACCACCTATGGCTCAGCGCATTGGGCGACGCGCCACGACATCGCGGCGGCGGGCCTGTTCGGTGACGCCGGCGTGCAGCTTGGCCGGCTCGGCGCGCAGACCCTCCGCCATGACGGCCCGGAGCACGTGCTCTGCTTCGCCCCGACGCGCTCGGGCAAGGGCGTTGGCCTGGTCGTGCCCACCCTGCTGTCATGGACGGGCAGCGTCATCGTCCACGACATCAAGGGCGAGAACTGGACCCTGACCGCCGGCTGGCGAGCGCAGTTCAGCCACTGCCTGCTGTTCGACCCGACCAACGCGCGCTCCGCGGCCTACAATCCGCTGCTGGAGGTCCGCCGCGGCGAATGGGAAGTGCGCGACGTCCAGAACATCGCCGATGTGCTGGTCGATCCCGAAGGTGCCCTGGAGCGCCGGAACCACTGGGAGAAGACCAGCCACTCGCTGCTGGTTGGCGCGATCCTGCACGTGCTCTACGCCGAGCCCGACAAGACCCTGGCCGGCGTTGCCGCCTTCCTCTCCGACCCGGCGCGGCCGATCGAGCGGACCTTGCGGGCGATGATGACCACGCCGCATCTCGGCGATCGTGGCGTCCATCCGGTGGTCGCCCAGTCGGCCCGTGAGCTGCTCAACAAGTCGGAGAACGAGCGTTCCGGCGTGCTCAGCACGGCAATGTCGTTTCTCGGCCTCTACCGCGATCCGGTGGTGGCCAAGGTGACGTCACACTCGGACTGGCGGATCGCCGATCTGGTCCGTGCCGAGCGGCCGGTGTCGCTCTACCTCGTCGTCCCACCGTCCGACATCTCGCGCACGAAGCCGCTGATCCGCCTGGTGCTCAACCAGATCGGCCGCCGGCTCACCGAGACACTCGACGATCCCGCACGCCGCGCGGTGGGCCAGACGCCGTCGCGTCTGCTGATGATGCTCGACGAGTTTCCTGCCCTTGGCCGGCTGGACTTCTTCGAATCCGCGCTCGCCTTCATGGCCGGCTACGGCATCCGCGCCTTCCTGATCGCGCAGTCGCTCAACCAGATCCAGAAGGCCTATGGCGAGCACGACGCGATCCTGGACAACTGCCATGTCCGGGTCTGCTTCGCGACCAACGACGAACGGACGGCCAAGCGCATCTCGGATGCACTTGGCACCGCAACCGAACTCCGGGCGATGAAGAACTACGCCGGGCATCGGCTGGCGCCGTGGTTGTCGCATCTGATGGTGAGCCGCCAGGAGACGGCGCGCCCACTGCTGACCCCCGGCGAGGTCATGCAGCTGCCACCGACCGACGAGATCGTCATGGTCGCTGGCCTGCCGCCGATCCGTGCCAAGAAGCTGCGCTACTACGAGGAGCTGGCATTCCGGGACCGGGTCTTGCCGGCGCCGACGCTGTTGGAGCGCGGCTACCCGGACTCCCCACCGGCCCGAGGCGACGACTGGACCGGCGCGGCGCCGATCGGCGCCCAGGCTGCGGATGCCGCGAAGGCGGCACTCTCGGACGCCGCCAATGGTGGCATCCGCCAGGAACCGGAACTGCCCGAGCACGAAGCCATCGTGCCGGCGCGCGAGCCGGCCGGCGAGTTCGCCATCCTGGAGGACGAGCCCGACGACGAGCCGCAACGCCAGCGCGCCATGGCGGCGCTGCAACGGCAAGCCGTGCGCAATGCGGCGATCGACCGCGGCGACGGCATGGCGATGGGGATGTAGCCCATGAAAAGCCGGCTGAACTGCTACTTCGATCCCAAGCTCGCCGACCAGCTCACCGCTTTCGCGCTGCGCCAGGGCGTGCATCGCTCGCAGCTGGTCGAGGCGGCCGTCACCTCGTTCCTCTCGCCCGACGCGCTGGATCGCCGCGAGGCCGCCTTCGTCCGCCGGCTCGACCGGCTGTCGCGACAGATGGAACGGATCGAGCGCGATCTGACCATCGCCATCGAGGTGCAGGCTCTCTTCGTGCGGTTCTGGCTGTCGGCCTCGCCGCCGATCCCGGCGGCCCAGCAGGACGCGGCCAAGGCGCAAGGAGCGAAGCGCTACCAGGGCTTCATCGAGACCCTCGGCCGGCGACTTCAGCGCGGCGACTCCCTGGTCCGCGAGATCAGCCGGGAGATCACCCCCGAGCACGACGGCCGTGCCGGCACATCAACAGGCGCCTGCGGCGATACCGACGAAGACGTCGCACGCGCCGACGCGGACCTGGCCGGGAAGGAGGGTGTCCATGCCGAGCCCTGACGGCACCGGCATGATGCTGGCCCGCTCGGTGCGCATGCTGCGCACCGCGCTGGGCCCGGCCATCGCGGCGCTGCTGGGGCAGCCCGACATTGTCGAGGTGATGCTCAACCCCGACGGCCGGCTCTGGGTGGATCGTCTCGGCGCCGGCCTTGCCGATACCGGCCTGCGCATGCTGCCCGCCGATGGCGAGCGCATCATCCGCCTGGTCGCCCATCATGTCGGGGTCGAGGCGCACGCCCATAATCCCCGCATCTCGGCGGAACTGCCGGAGACCGGCGAGCGCTTCGAGGGCGTGCTGCCGCCGGTGGTGACCGGCCCCACTTTCGCCATCCGCAAGCCCGCCATCGCGGTGTTCTCGCTCGGCGACTACGTCGAGACCGGGATTATGCGCGCCGACCAGGCCGAGCTGCTGCGCGCGGCGATCGCCGAACGCTGGAACATCCTGGTCGCCGGCGGCACCTCGACCGGCAAGACGACACTGGCCAACGCGCTGCTCAAGGAGGTCGCCGCCACTGGCGACCGTGTTGTCGTCATCGAGGACACGCGGGAACTCCAGGTCGAGGCGCCGAACCTCGTGTCGCTGCGCACCAAGGATGGCGTCTGCTCGCTCGCGGATCTGGTCCGCTCCAGCCTGCGGCTGCGTCCCGACCGAATTCCGATCGGCGAGGTCCGCGGCGCCGAGGCGCTCGATCTGCTGAAGGCCTGGGGCACCGGCCATCCCGGCGGTATCGGCACCATCCATGCCGGCTCCGCGCTCGGCGCGCTGCGCCGGCTCGAACAGCTGATCCAGGAGGCGGTGGTCCATGTGCCGCGCCCGCTGATCGCCGAGACCATCGACCTGATCGCTGTGCTGCAAGGCCGCGGCCGGCACCGCCGCCTCGCCGGGCTGTGGCAGGTCGGCAAGGTCCTGGTCACCGGCGACTACGTGCTGACGGAGATCGGCGCCGAGCGCCCCTCCAACATCGTTCCCCTCCAGCCCGGGAGCCATCCGTGAACCCGAAGACCATCCTTCGTCATGGGCGGCAGTACACGGCCACCCTCATCGCGCTGGCGCTGCTCTGGCCGGCCTCCGCCTTCGCGGCCGGCCCGAACAAGGACGGCGCGCCAGCGCACCGCCCGGCTCCACGGGCCTGATCTCGACGCCAGCACGCCGGCGGATCTGGCGCGCGCGCTCTGCCTCCATCGCCGCGCCTGCGCGACTCAGATTGCCGCGGTGGCGCTGGCGGTGCTGTTGCGCATGCGCGGCTGAAAGAGTGTCGCCGGCCGGGGCCGGAGGGCGGCACGGCCGGCGATGGGCCGGCGGCGGGACGTTTTGGTGCCGCAGGCGACCGGGCTGGGCGCTGCGACGGTGTCAGCACCGGCGGCGGGCGCACGCCCAGCATGCGGCAGAGCGGGCGCACGAGCCGCCCGGCCTGCGGAGCGGCGGCGAGCAAGGCGGCCGTCTGCGGCTCGCCCAGCAGATGCTGCAACTGCGACCCGGCCGCCGCCGCCCCCGGCACCACCGGCAGCAACCAGGCAAAGCGGCGCGGCAGGCGTTGATACGGCGGGTGAGGCCGCTGCGCGACCGGGCGGGGCGATGCACGACGGCCGGGCGCGGCGGTGCCGGCGGAAGCGCGGGCGGCGAGGGCGGTGAAGCGGCGGGCGAGGCGATTGAGGCGCGGCCAGAGCAGCAGCAGCAGCGGAGCCGCGAGCGGGTTTTTCGCCGCCGCCGCGACCGCGCGGCACAGTCCGCCGATCAGGCGGGCGAAGCTTTCGGCCGGGGTGGGGGCGGCGGAGGTCATGAACAAAAGAAGAACATGGGTGCCCCGCCCTGGGCAAACGGAATCTTCCGCCAGCGGGCGCAGCGGCGCCGCGGCGGGGCGCGTCTCGCTTTCCCGCCGTACGGTGCTACATGAAGGGATCTGAAATCACCGGGCCGGGAAGGACATGGCCAAAGATTGCATTATCTGCGGAAGGCGGGCCGGCTCAGGTGAGCACGTCTTCCCGGCAGCCCTGGGCGGTCGGCGCGTCAACAACGGCATCTATTGCGGCAAGCATAACCAGAATTTTTCGCCGCTCGCCGCGATTCTTTCCGACCAGCTGAGCGCGATCAATGCGCGTCTTGCCGTGAGGCCCGATCACTCCAAGGAACCCCGCCGGCATACCACCGTCAATCCGGGCGACAACCGCAAGTATCACGTATCCGGCACGCACGTCGAGCAGGCCGCGCCGGTTATCCTGAAAGATACGGTGGCGGGTGCCGTCCGGCAGATGCACGTCCAGTTCGCGACTGAGCGCCAATTCCAGGAGTGGCTTGCGCAACGCAACGCGGCTGGAACGAAGCTTGAGACCGTCGGACGCGTGGAAGGGCAGAGGTATTTCACGCAGCCATATACGTTGCAGTTCCAGTTTGGGGGATTGGAAGGGTTGAGGGCAATTGGATACGTCGCGCTAACATTTTTGGCGCACTACTTCCCACCGATCGCCCGGCAGGCGGAGTTAGCGGCATTCAAGGATTTCGTCCTGGGGGGAAACGGGGAGCCGCCCGCATGGTGGGACTTCGGTGTGTTACCCGGCGACATTCCCCAAAATGCCTTCCGCTTTGGTCACAGGATACTGATAGGGATCTCCGCCACGCGGCAGGAAGCTTATGCGCGCGTGTCGCTCTTTTCGACACTGGATTTTGCCGTTCATTTTGGGTCGCTCCGCGTTGACACAGACCAGACGATCATCGTCGATATTGACCCACAGGCCGACAGGGCGCCCGGCGACATCCGCGAGACGAGGGCACAGAGCACGTTGGCCGGCGTAAGCCGACCGGCGTCGTTGACCGCAAGCCTGCGCGAGACCATTGAGAGCGGCAATGCGCAAGAGCGATTGGAGCAGAATATCAACCGCTGGCAGCAGGAGTGCATTGCGAAGGAGTTGCTCCAGAAGATCGAGGGAACGAAATTCCTTGGAACGAGCGAACGGTTCCACCAGATAAGACAATTGCTGAGCGAGCAAGGGCAAAGCGTGCTGAATCTCATGCTGATCGCCGCCGCCCAATTTCGGCAACAGTTCGGGACGAACGCGGATATGGCTTCGCTCGTGCCTGTGGTCGATGCCTTGGTGGCCGAAGATCCCGACTCAGTTTCAGGAATCAGTCAGATGGCCGAATGCACGCTGGCGCTGGCGACAATGGCGCTGGCCGGTCAAGTGTGCCGCGATGATGCCGACAGGAGACTGGACGCAGAACGGCTACGGTTGCTTTTGTTCGACGGTCCTGGCGCTGAGATTGTTGCAAGGGCAACGTTGCGACCTGTCATGGCGCAATTGGGAATCGACACAGCGGAACCGTGAGGTAAATCGCAAGACGTATGACATCCATATCTGACAACGCGGATTCTGCCAGAATGCCCCGCTATCATTGCAAAATCGCAGGACCGGACGCACAGCGCACGCGATCAACCACAACCCAGCATCGGGAGCCAGTATGTCCTTCAAGGAAATAACGCAAAATGTGGAGCGGATGGAGCTACTCGAGGAGAGGCTCGGCGTCCGCCTCCAGGGTCTGATGGCGACCGTCGACGACGAGGTCGTTGGTAGCGAGCACAAGCTAAAAATTGCCGGCGAGATATACTCCGCCTCCGGCGGATCGCTGGATAGCGATGTTATGGTCGATATCGTCGCGCAGAACGAGAAGGGCCAAGTGGTAGGAATGCTCTCGTTATTTATCAACCGCGACAAGTTCGTCGGCTACGAGGCCTTTTCCGACTCGATCTACTGCAAGGCGTTCCCGACCCGTATCAAAATAGTGCCAAGGCCCCTCTGACCGCCTACGGAGAGCCGTAGCGCATGGGGGCGTAATCGTAGCGACTGCATTCCCAAACCCACTGTCGGCACTGCCGCTCGAGGGCAAGTTTGTTGGCGGGATCGGCGATCATGGCGATCTCTACGGCGGATCCAAGATTTCGGATAAGCGCGACGTAGTAGGTCCCGGCCGCCTTCCGGGCGACCGCCTCCTCGTTCGAGGTGAGCGTGAACGGCTCGCCGGGACGTGTAATCAGCTTCACCTCTACGAGTTTGTCCTGGCCGTCCTTCCGCGCGCGGAGGTCGTATCCGACATTCTGTCGGCTGCAATCTTCAACCTCGTAGCCGTAAAGGCGGAGGAGGTCCGCAACTGTTGTTTCTGCATTGCGCCAAACCGGGATGCCCGCCGTCTCGATCTGAGATCCGCGCAGCGTGTGGCCGAATGGGTCTGTTGGCAGCCTTGAGTCGCGCTCGTTGACCGGTTGTCCTCCCACTGCCTTTTCCGATCTCCCGCCTCTCAGCAGATTCAGACGCTCCGGGGGCACGCCGGCGTTACGCAGGTGCTCTTCGAACTCTACGGACGGCGCAAGCCGTCCGGATAAAGCCTCGCCGATTGTCGTCGTGCCGCCCTGAGTTTCCCAAAGGTCGGGAACAGCCAGCAGCGGCCTTACGGTCGGCAGCCCGATGTCCGCCGACCGTATGGCGTAGGCCACCAGTTCGGCGCGCCCTTGGTCCGACAGACTGCTTTCCCGTGCGCCAGCGGCGAGGGTTTCGTCATTGGCCGTCTGGGCACCAAGGTAGCGGAGGGTTGACGTTACCTGGCCTTCGTCCTGACCAGTCGAAGATGCCGATACGCCGCCGAGGCCGGTTGCGGCAACAATCGTCTTGTAGTCGTGGGGATTGAGCCAAGTGGGGCGAAGCGCGACCCGTTCAAGCCGACCTTCGGCAGCATGTCGCAGCGCCTTCGCAAGCTCCGTGCGGAAGCAAGGCCGCTGGAATTCGATCGTTCCCAGATCGAATGTTGCCGCGAGGCAGGCCAGCGTATCCGCACCCGCCGGGCCTGCGGCGAGCGCGTCATCTATCATCCCGATCGCCAGCTCGGCCGCCGTGCCGATTTGGCCCAAGGTTGTCTCGTCAAGCACGACCCTGGTGCGGGAAGGGTCCGTGCTGAAATCCGCGTTGATACGCACCCCCAACCCCGTCGTCTCGAAGCTTGGGAGATAGGCGAATACCAACGCGGACTCAGGCCGCGTCGGCACACGCCTTCCGTCATTCAGGGAAAATGCGAAATCGACGCCACCGGGATGGGAGACAACCTCCCAGTCTTGCAATTGTCCGGCCCAGGCCAGGCGGAGTCGCCTCGATCTTTCGGCCGAACTGCGCTCGCAGGTGTACTCGGCGGACTGGCCGCCGAGGTCGAGGCGGACTGATGCGATATTGCGAAGGAACATCAGGCAGTCAGGCGTAAGTCCCTCGGCGTCGGCCACAGTTCTTCGCGTGTCGATCCCGCTGAAAGCAAAGACGGTTGAGAAGCCCTGGGCAAGCAGCGCCTCCGCCGCTGGCCATGCTGCTTCGCCGGCAGCAAGCCCAATCGGATGAGGAATGCGGACCAGCGGTACGTCGGATTCGGGCAGTCCGAGCGCGGCGGCCGAGAGTGCGCGTGAAAAGGTGCAGCGGACAGGCCCGCTGACCAGATGCACTCTGGCGGCAAGCGAGACAACAGACTTGAATCCAATTCCTCTGTATCCAATTGCAGCGCCTCGCCTTTTCGTCGAGGCGCCCGATCGGCAGAGGCTCAGCAAATCCTCGGAATTGAAGGGGCGGCCGTCGTTGGCGCAAAGCAGCGTGTCGCCAGCAAGCACGGCACAAAAGCGCGTCGCCTCGGCATCGTCGGCGTTCTGGAGAAGTTCGACGAAGGAACGCGCCGAGTAGGTTTCGGCAACATAGGCTTCCAGCTTCGCCACGTCTGCGAGAAGCTGCGGGGAAGCACGCGCCTCGGCCAAATGGCGGCTGCGCACATTGTCCACGACGCCCATGATGCCTCGCACTCCCGGTTGCAATCAGTGGTTTGGTTCAGGGTGCCTCGTCCCAACGCCGGACGTCGAGTCGGAATCGTTTTCCCATCTTTGGAAGGCAAGAAATTTATGATCTGTCCCGGCCGACTCGCCCAAGCAGGCGTCCAGGGCGCCGATGTGCTGCTCACGCAGATTCAACGTCTCGCCGGCTTTCCAGACTTCTTCTGGAATCTCGGCCAAATCTTGGTCATGGGTCTGTCCTGGATCGTGACCCTGCTTGGCTTCTTCGTGCTCGCGATCCTGCTGTTCCTGGCGATCATCGAGTTCAAGCTGACAACGCTGAAGGGCTTCATCCTGGTCCCCTTCGCGCTCTGGCGCGGGACCGCCTTCATCGCCGAACCGGTGCTCGGCCAGATCGTTACCTCCGGCGTGCGCATCCTCGTGTTCGCCGTGATCACCGGCATCGGCACCCAGCTCTTCGGCCAGATCCTGCCGAGCAACCCGGCCACCGAACTCTCGCTCCAGGACGCGCTCACGATCCTGCTCGCCTCGATGACCATCGCCGGGCTGGCCTTCTCGGCGAACCGGCTCGCCGCCGGCATCACCTCTGGCGCACCGCAACTGGGCCTTGGCAGCGCCGCCGCGGCAGGCGGGGCTGTCGCCGGCGCTGCGGCCCTGGCCGGCATGGGAGGGGTAGCTGCCGCCCGCGCCGCGGCGGGCGGGGTCGGTGCCGCGGCCTCGCTCGCCGGCGGTGCCAGCGGTGCCTACACGCTCGGCAGCG
>JAJZNE010000160.1 GCA_021847995.1 Pseudomonadota bacterium
ATGCCAGCCTATCAGTACGTCTATGTGATGAAGGACCTGACCAAGAACTTCCCCGGCGGGCGGGAAGTGTTCAAGGGCATCACGCTGTCCTTCCTGCCCGGCGTCAAGATCGGCGTGCTCGGCGTCAACGGCGCCGGGAAATCGACCCTGCTCAGGATCATGGCCGGGATCGAGACCGAATTCGGCGGCGAAGCCTGGGCGGCGGAGGGTGTGCGCGTCGGCTATCTGCCGCAGGAACCGGCGCTCGATCCCGGCAAGACGGTGGGCGGGAATGTCGCGGAGGCGTTCGCGCCGCTCAAGGCCGCGATCGATCGCTTCAACGCCATCGCCGCCGCCTTCGCCGAGCCGATGGAACCCGACCAGATGGACGCGCTGCTGGCCGAGCAGGCGGATTTGCAGGAAAAGATCGAAGCTGGCGACGGCTGGGAACTCGACCGGCGGATCGAGATCGCGCTCGACGCGCTGCGCTGTCCGCCCCCTGACAGCGCCGTCACGACGCTGTCGGGGGGGGAACGGCGGCGGGTCGCCCTGTGCCGGCTGCTGCTGGAGAAGCCCGATCTGCTGCTGCTCGACGAGCCGACCAACCATCTCGACGCGGAAAGTGTCGCGTGGCTGGAGCACACGCTGCGCGACTATGCCGGCACCGTGCTGGTGGTGACGCACGACCGCTATTTCCTGGAGAACGTCACCAACTGGATCCTGGAGATCGAGCGCGGGCGCGGCTACCCGTTCCAGGGCAATTATTCCGCCTGGCTCGATCAGAAGCAGAAGCGTCTGGCGCAGGAGGAGAAGGAGGAGACGGCGCGGATGCGCGCCCTCGCCGCCGAGCAGGAATGGATCGCGGCGACGCCGCGCGCCCGTCAGGCCAAGAGCAAGTCGCGCATCCAGCGCTACGAGGAATTGCTGGCCAAATCGCAGGAGCAGGCGGCCGGGGTGGCGGAGATCGTCATTCCGCCGGGGCCGCGCCTGGGGGCGACGGTGATCGAGGCCGAGCATCTGCGCAAGGGCTACGGCAACCGGCTGCTGATCGACGATCTCGATTTCAGGCTGCCGCCCGGCGGCATCGTCGGCGTGATCGGCCCGAACGGCGCCGGCAAGACGACGCTGTTCCGCATGATCACCGGCCAGGAAACGCCGGACGCCGGAGAACTGCGCATCGGGGAGACGGTGAAGCTCGGCTACGTCGATCAGAGCCGCGACAGCCTCGATCCCGACAAGACGGTGTGGCAGGAGATCAGCGGCGGCACCGACGTGATCTATCTCGGCAAGCGGGCGGTGCCGTCGCGCGCCTATGTCGGCGCCTTCAACTTCAAGGGCGCGGACCAGCAGAAGAAGGTCGGCATCCTCTCGGGCGGGGAGCGCAACCGCGTGCATCTGGCCAAGATGCTGAAGGGCGAAAGCAACGTCATCCTGCTCGACGAGCCGACCAACGACCTCGATGTCGATACCCTGCGCGCGCTGGAGGAGGCGCTGGTGGAATTCCCCGGCTGCGCCGTCATCATCAGCCACGACCGCTGGTTCCTCGACCGCCTCGCGACGCACATCCTGTCGTTCGAGGGCGACAGCCGGGTCGAGTGGTTCGAGGGCAATTTCCAGGCCTATGAGGAGGACAAGCGGCGGCGCCTGGGTGCCGACGCGACCGAGCCGCACCGCATCAGATACCGCCCGCTGGTGCGCTGAGGGACGGGCGCGCGACATGGAACCTTCCCGTGAATCCCGCCTGGTGCATCGCCACCGCGCGGCTGCTGCTGCACCCCGTCTGGGGCGGTGACCTCGCCGACCTTGCCGCGCTCAAGGCCGATCCGCGCGTCTTCGCGGTGATGCTGGGCGGCGTGCGCACGGCACGGCAGGCGGCCGAGGAACTGGCCGCCGACATCACATTCTGGGGCCGCCACGGCGTCGGCATGTGGTCGGCCCGCGCACGTCGCGATGGCGAATTTCTCGGCACCGTCGGCATCCTGTTGCGCCCCGACGGCCGCGGCATGGCGCTGCGCTTCGCCTTCCGCCCGGAATGGCGCGGCCAGGGGCTGGCAAGCGAGGCCGCGGCGGCGGCGCTGCGCTTCGGCCATGAGCGGGCCGGGCTGGCCCGCATCGTTGCCATTGCCCGCGAGGACAATTTCGCCAGCCGCACGCTGCTCGGCGGCATCGGGATGCGCCTGTGCGAGCGTTTCGTGCGCGACGGCGCGGCGATGGTGACCTACGAAAGCCGCCGGCAGTGAGGCGGATGCCGGGGCGGCAACGGCAGCGTGCCGCTGTTCGGGTATTCTACGACACTCCCGGCGGCGCCTTCGCCAGCGCCACCACCGTCCCCAGGCTTTCCGCCATTTCGGTCGGGATCAGCACGGTGGTGCCGCGCTCCTTGTTCATCTCATAGAGCAGGTTCATCTGCCGCAGCCGCAGCGCCGTCGGGTTGCTGTCATAGAGCGCGGCGGCGGCGACCACCTGGCGCGCGATCTCCTGCTCGGCGGAGGCAAGGGTGACGCGGGCGTCCTTTTCACGTTCGGCCTGCGCCTGCCGGCTCATCGCGTCCTGCAATTCGCGCGGTATCGCCACGTCGCGGATTTCCACGCTGACGGCGGCAACACCCCAGGTGGTCGTCTTGGCACTGATCGAGAGCTTGAGCCGCTCGTCGGCGGTGTGCCGGTCGGCGAGCAGGCGGGACAGGTCGGTGGCACCGATCATCTCGCGCAGGCTGGTCTGTGCCACCCGCTCGATCGCCTCGCGGTAGTTGGCGATGTTGATCGCGGCGGCACGCGCATCCGTGACCTGCCAGAACACGATGGCGTCGACGCCGACGGCGACCGTGTCGCGCGTCAGCGCCTGCTCGGCGGTGATGCCGGTGGTCTGGATGCGCGTGTCGATCACCGCCGTCGCCTGCTCGATCAGCGGCAGCACCATGTAAAGTCCCGGCCCGCCGATGCGCTGGAAGCGGCCGAGCCGCAGAATGACGGCACGCTGCCATTCCTTGGCGATGCGCACGGAGCGGAGCAGGATCAGCACCACGGCGAGGACGACGACGACCAGCAGCACCGTCACACCCGATCCGGTCATCGCATCCCCCTCAGCCCGACTGGCTCGCCTGCCGCTTCATGGCATCGAGCAGCGCCTGCACCCTGCCGCCGTTGCGGTTGAGGTAGCTGTCGTAGTCGCTGCGCTGGGTCAGCCGCATGCTGGTGCCCTCGGCGATCAGGTCGATGATCTTCGGCCCGCCGCCTACATTCGCCACCAGCCAGGTGAGGTTGGCGGAGGGCTGGCCGGGGCGGTTCAGCACGGTCGGCACCTGAACGCCGCCGTCGCCGGCCGTCGCACGCCCGATCGTGTAGGTGATGCCCTTGTAGTCGCCGAGATGCCCGGCGATGCTGTTGAGCAGGACACGGTGGAAAAGCTGCACGTAGTCGGCCTGCTGCTGCGGGGTCGCGTCGCGCCAGTGGCGGCCGAGGCAGAATTGCGCCACCTCCGCCACCGCCACGTCGCGGTCGATGATCTGCTGGAGCTGAGCGCGCTTCTGCGGTGCCGGTGCGCCGGCATCGATGATGGCGACGAGTTGCTTGGCCGTCTGGTCGATGAACTGCGTCGCCTGCGCCGGCGATTGCGCGCGCGCCGGCCGCAGCCATCCGGGCACTGGCGCGGCGGCCAGCGGAAGTGTCGCGATCAGCAGGGAACGTCGTGTCAGCATGGGAGATTCACCGTGGCTGTGGGCGGGTGCCGGGGTCATTGGGCCGGCGGGCGTTCCGGATACCAGTGGTCGGGTGATGTCGCCGCGTGGTCGTTGCGGATCGCGTCGATCTGCGCGTGCCGGTGCTGGCGATAGAGGCTGCGGAACGTGGCGTAGGGATCGAGCGCCTGCTGCTGCACCTTGTCGAGGTCGGGCATCAGGTCGGCGTAGATGTCGATGATGTAGAGACCGAACTGCGCGTATTCCAGATCCATCTCGGGCCCCGTGGTCAGCAGCCAGGTCTCCGGGCTGAGGGCGATATCGACGCCGTAGCCGATGGCATCGCGCGGGTCGGTCGGGCCGAGGATCGGCAGATAGAGGAACGGCCCTTCCGGCACGCCCCAGATCGCCAGCGTCTCGCCGAAGTCGGAACTGTGCTCGGGATAGCCGAGGCCGGCGGCGACATCGAAAATGCCGCCGATGCCGGCGGTGGTGTTGATCAGGAGGCGCATCAGCGTGGTGCCGGCGCGCTGCGGCTTGCCCTGCATCATGTCGTTGGCAAGGATCGTCGGCGTGTTGAGGTTGGCGAGCACGTTGTGGACATGGCTGCGCACCACCTGCGGCACCGCGTTGACATAGCCGACCGCAAGCGGGCGGATCACCACCTCGTTGAACCCGTTGGCGACCGCGAACAGCACCCGGTTGGTCGGCTCCAGCGGGTCGTTGGTCTGGCGGTAATCCGCCAGCGCCTCCTTGTCGCCCGCCGGCGGCGGGGTGGCGCAGCCGGAAATCGCCAAGGCCAGCAGGGCGGCAGCCGGCAGCCAGGTCGGGGTCCACAGGCGCATGCGTTCTCTCGGGGCGGTGCGGGGAAGGCGGTGCGGGGAAGGGGTGGCGGGAAAGGCGGGGCGGGCAGATTGGCACAGATATGGGGTGATGCGGTCATTTTATAGCCGCCGCCGCTGCGGCAGGAAATTGGCGCTTGCCGGGGGACATAAAGACATGTTTATATCTCCCCGGTTTTGGGAGGCTCGCCATGCCAGACATGCAAATGCCGCCGCTGCCCGAGGCTTGGCCGTTGCCGCTGCCGCTGCAGGTCGCCGCGGCGGCGCCGCCGACCCTTTCGTTCGAGCTGTTCCCGCCGCGGGCGGAGGCGCAGGAGCCGGCATTCTGGGCCTGCGTGCGCCGGCTGGAGCGGCTGGCACCGGACTTCGTCTCGGTTACCTACGGCGCCGGCGGCAGCACGCAGGCGCGTACCCACGGCGTGGTCGAACGGATCGCCAACGAAACCACCCTCCGCCCGGCGGGGCATCTGACCTGTGTCGCGGCAACGCGCGAGGAGGTTGACGCGGTGGCGCGCCGCTACTGGGCGGCGGGGATCAGCCACGTCGTCGCGCTGCGCGGCGACATGCCGGGCGGGGGCGCCTATCAGCCGCATCCCGGCGGCTACGCCGATGCCGCCGATCTGGTGGCGGGGCTGCGGCGCATCGCCGATTTCGAGATTTCGGTCGCCGCCTATCCCGAGACTCATCCCGCCGCACCCTCGGCGGCGGCCGATCTCGACAATCTGCGGCGCAAGCTGGATGCCGGTGCCGCGCGGGCGATCACGCAGTATTTCTTTGATCCGGCGGTCTTTCTGCGCTTTCGCGACCGCGCCGCGGCGGCGGGGATCGTGGCACCGATCATTCCCGGCATCCTGCCGATCACCAATTTCGCCCAGGCGGTGAAGTTCTCCGCCGCCTGCGGTGCCAGCGTGCCGGACTGGCTGGGCCGCCTGTTCGCCGGCCTGGACGACGACCCGGAAACCCGGCGCGCCGTCGCCGCCGTGGTGGCGACCGAGCAGGTGCGCGTGCTGCGCGCCAACGGCGTCGATGCGTTCCACTTCTACACCCTGAACCGCGCCGACCTGGTCTGCGGCATCGCCCGCGTGCTCGGCGTGGGCGGGTGTGCCGCCCCGCCAGTCCAAATAGAAACCATTTGACACCAGGCCGCCGGGAGGCATCGCCGCCACGCCGCACTGCTGTATGCGCGATCGCCGCCGGCAAGCCAGCGTAGGGCGCATAAGCGCCGCGCCAAGCGCCGTGCGCGATCGCCGCCGGCAAGCAGGGCAGTGCGACGACCCTGACGGAAATTTCGGCGCGCTGCCGCCGGAGAAGGTGGCTTGCGGGCGAATCCCCGTTGGGTTCGGGACTTACGTCGGCGCATGGCGCTGCGCTGATGCGCCCTACGCCCGCTGCGCCCGCTACGCCCGCAGGGTCCGCCGTGCAACATCCCGGACAGCAGTGCGCCACGCGGGGAAAGACAGGGCGGTTGGCCGCGTTCGTGCCGTGTTCTATACCCGCGGCCATGACCGACCACCTCGCCCGCCTCAACCCCGAACAGCGCGAAGCCGTCGAAACGCTGGACGGGCCGCTGCTGGTGCTGGCCGGCGCCGGCACCGGCAAGACCCGCGTGCTCACCACCCGCTTCGCCCATATCCTGCTCACCGGCCGCGCCTTTCCCTCCCAGGTGCTTGCCGTCACCTTCACCAACAAGGCGGCGCGCGAAATGCGCGAGCGGGTCGCCAGCCTGCTCGGCCGGCCGGCCGAGGGGCTGTGGCTCGGCACTTTCCATGCCCTCGGCGCCCGCATCCTGCGCCGGCACGCCGAACAGGCCGGCCTGACCGCGAGCTTCAACATCCTCGACTCCGACGACCAGCTCCGCCTGCTCAAGCAGGTGATGGAGGCGGCGCGGCTCGATACCAAGCGCTGGGCGCCGCCGGCGCTGATGGCGATCCTCCAGCGCTGGAAGGATCGCGGGCTGACGCCGGCCCGCCTCACCGCCGCCGAGGTGACCGATTTCGCCAACGGCCGCGCGCCCGAACTCTATGCCGCCTATCAGGACCGGCTGCGCACCCTGAACGCTGCCGATTTCGGCGACCTGCTGCTGCACACAACCGAGATTCTGCGCGCCAGGCCCGACATCCTGGCCGAATACCAGCGCCGCTTCCGCTTCATCCTGGTCGACGAATACCAGGACACCAATCTGGTGCAGTATCTCTGGCTGCGGCTGCTGGCGCAGGCGCACCGCAACATCTGCTGCGTCGGCGACGACGACCAGTCGATCTATTCCTGGCGCGGCGCGGAGGTCGAGAACATCCTGCGCTTCGAGCACGACTTCCCCGGCGCGCGCATCGTGCGGCTGGAACGCAACTACCGCTCCACCGCACCCATCCTCGCCGCCGCCGCCGCCCTGATCGCGCACAACGAAGGCCGCCTCGGCAAGACGCTCCGCCCCGGCGGCAACGATTTGACGGGCGAGAAACCCGCCGTGCTGGCGCTGTGGGATTCCGATGAGGAGGCGCGCATGGTCGGCGAACGCATCGAAGGCCTGCGCGGCGCCGGCGAAAGCCTTGCCGAAACGGCGGTGCTGGTGCGCGCCGGTTTCCAGACCCGCGCCTTCGAGGAGCGGCTGATCACCCTGGGCGTGCCCTATCGCGTCGTCGGCGGCCTGCGCTTCTACGAGCGGGCCGAGATCCGTGACGCCATCGCCTATATGCGCGTACTGCACCAGCCGGCCGACGATCTCGCGTTCGAGCGTATCGTCAACCTGCCGCGCCGTGGCATCGGCGAACAGGCGTTGCGGGCCATGCACCAGATCGCACGCGACCGTGCCGTTCCGCTCAGCGCGGCGGCCCTCGTGCTGGCCGCGGAGGGCGGCGTGCGCGGCAGGGCACGCACCGCCCTCGACGGATTGCTGCAAGGCTTTCAGCGCTGGCGCGAACGGCTCGGCACCGCCGGTCATGTCGAAACCGTCGCCGCCATGCTCGACGAATCGGGCTACACCGCGATGTGGCGCGAGGACAAATCGCCCGAAGCGCCGGGACGGCTGGAAAATCTCAGGGAACTGGTGCGCGCGCTGGCCGATTTCGACACGCTGCCCGGCTTCCTCGATCACGTTTCCCTGGTGATGGAGAACGAGGAGAACGGCGGCGCCGACCGCGTCAGCCTGATGACGCTGCACGCCGCCAAGGGGCTGGAGTTCGATACCGTGTTCCTGCCCGGCTGGGAGGAGGGGGTGTTTCCCAACCAGCGTGCGCTGGACGAGAACGGTGCGAAGGGGCTGGAGGAGGAGCGGCGCCTCGCCTATGTCGGCATCACCCGCGCGCGGCGGCGCGTCATCATCAGCCATGCCGCCAATCGTCGCATCTATGCCAACTGGCAGGCGAGCATCCCGAGCCGCTTCCTCGACGAATTGCCGGAGGAGCAGATCCTGCGCAGCGGCTCCGCTGCCCTCGCGCGCGACCGCCTGGTCTCCGCCCCGGCCGCGTTCCCCGGCGCCTTTCCCGTCCTCGCACGCCGCACCCGGGTGGTGGAGGTGTGGGAGCAGCCGGCCCGCCCGCCGCGCGAGGAGGCGATCGCCGTCGGGACGCGCGTGTTCCACCAGAAATTCGGCTACGGCATCGTCACCGCGGCGAGCGACGGCAAGCTCGACATCACCTTCGACAAGGCCGGCAGCAAGCGCGTGCTCGATCGCTTTGTCGAACCGGCATGACCCCGCGCCGCCACGCGACCGCGCTGGAAACCGTCTCCGTCCGCGTGCCGGAGGAGGCGCTGGAGGCCTATGCGGCGGCGCTCGGCCAGGCCTGCGGCACGGTTGGGATATTCCGCGACGACGCCACCGGCCTGTGGACCGTCGAGGGCGTGAAGCCGCAGGGGGAGGCGGAGCCGGCGCTGATCGCGGCGCTCGCCGTGGCGGCGCTGGCGAGCGGCGTGGCGGCGGTGCCGGCCCGCCGCCCGACCGCGGCGGAGGGCTGGCTCGCCCGCACTCGCGCCGCCTTCCCGGAACAACGCATCGGCCGCCGCTTCGCCGTGCGCGGCACGCATCTCACCGGCCCGCCGGCGCCCGGGCGCATCACCCTGGTGCTCGATGCCGCGGTCGCCTTCGGCTCCGGCGAGCACGGCTCGACCCGCGGCTGCCTGGGCGCGCTGGAGCGGCTGGCGCGGGCGCAGCGGCCGCGCCGCGTGCTCGATCTCGGCACCGGGTCGGGCATTCTGGCGATGGCGGCGGCGCGGCTGCTGCACCGGCCGGTGCTGGCGACCGATATCGACCCGTGGGCGGTGCGCGCGGCGCGCGCCAATGCCCGGCGCAACGGTCTCGGGCCGCGGCTGCGGCTCGGTCTCGCCGATGGCTGGCGAAGCCGGGCGGTGCGGGTGGCGGGGCCGTATGATCTCGTGCTCGCCAACATCCTCGCCCGTCCGCTGACCCGGATGGCGGCCGGTCTCGCCCGAAATCTGGCGCCGGGCGGCACCGCGGTGCTGGCCGGCCTGCTGGCGCGCCAGGCGCGCTGGGTGCTGGCGGCGCACCGGCGGCACGGGCTCGTGCTGGCGGCGATGCTGCGCGACGGGGAGTGGGCGACGCTGGTGCTGCGCCGGCGGGAAAGGAAGGGGCGGGGATGACGACGAACGCAACGGGCTTCGACCCGTCCACCGGGTTCCGGCTGGACGGGCAGGTCTGCGTGGTCACGGGCGCG
>JAJZNE010000013.1 GCA_021847995.1 Pseudomonadota bacterium
GTGCAGGCGGTGCAGAAGCGCCGCCGCCGGATCGCCGCGCCGTCATCGGTCGGCCGGCTGTCCTTCACCTGGGTATCGTCGTGGCCGCAGAAGGGACAGTGCATCGGCGCGCCTCAGGCCCGGGCGGCGCGGCGCACCGCCCCCGCCGGAGATGGGCACAGCGCCGGCCGCACGCGGGTCGGGACCAGCCCTTCCCCCGATCCGACGGCTTGCTGGAAGGTTGCCATTCCTGCGCCCTCATTCATGGCGCACCGGTGAGCGGGGCGCCGGCGCGCTGACATGTCGGTCACGCGCATCGAGGCGGCCGGACAGACATTTCCAACGGCGCGCTGCGGCGCCCGCCGCACAGTCAGCCGCAATGGCATCCTTTGCACGGCAGGTCAAGAGACGGCGAGGACGCCGATATCGTGCCGCAGCCGGGGACCTGGCGGCGTCCGGCTGCGCCGACACGGCACCCCGTTGCGATGGCCGGCAGGCGGTTTGGTCATCGATGCGCCCCTGTCATTGCCGGCCCAGGGCGGCGCCATCCGGGCGGCTCGAGGCGTAATCGCTGTTGCGAAACGGCGCCGGGTTGTCCATAATTGTTTCAGGCATGTAGCCCGCGTCGCTGCTGCTGCCTGTGAACCGCCGTCGCTCAACCCGCCCTCCTGTTGCGGAGCCCGTCCCGTGACCCTCACCCGTCGCTCGTTGCTCGCCGCCGTCGGCATCACCCTGCCGGCCGCATTCGCCGCCGCCGGCGCCCAGGCGGCATCGCAGCCGATCGTGCATCATCACCACAAACATCGCACGCACACCGCGAGCGCCCATCCCCATCACCGCAAGCCGCACCACACCACGGCCGCGCTGACGCCCGCCGCATCCGCGTCGGACCGCAAGCCGGCGTGACCGGACCAGGCTGACGGCGCCGCGGGGAACCGCGGCGCCCCGCGGCGGTTCTGACCGCTGCCGCCGCCGTTGCGCGGCGGCCGGGGAACCGTTGTGTCCAGCCATGCCGATCCGGCGCGCTTCACTGCGCCCACGCCACAGCAGAACGGCCGCCGGCGCGCCGCTGGCCGTGTCATCGCCGCTGCCGTGCTGCTCGCCGCGTGGTGGCCGGCGGTCGCCCTTGCCACGCCGCCGGATGTCAGCGGCCTCGGGTTCACGCCGCATCCCGGCGCCGTGCTGCCGGCAGCGGCCGGCCTGCGTGACCGCAACGGCCGCGTGGTGCGGCTTGGCACATTGCTGCGCGCGCGCCCCGCGCTCATCCTGCTCGGCTACTATCATTGTCCCAATCTGTGCGGCAGCGAGCGCGACGACCTGTTCGCTGCCCTGCAACACAGCGGCCTTGTCGCCGGCGCGGACTACCAGGTGATCGTGCTCAGCATCGACCCGCACGAGACGCCGGCGGACGCCGACGCAGCCTGGCGCGAGGACGCCGCACGCTACCGGCTCGCGGGCGGGGACGCCGGCCGCCATTACCTCACCGGCGACAGCACGCCGGTGGCGCGCGCGGTCGGCTACGCGGCACGATGGGACGATACCTTGCGCCAGTTCATCCATCCGCTCGGCGTCGTGGTGGCGACGCAGGGCGGCGTGGTGTCCGCCTATCTCCCCGGCCTCGGCTATACGCCGGAGGCGGTGCAGGGCGCGGTGCGCCGCGCCGCCGCCGCCTTCGTCGCCCCGCCGCCGGCGCCGGTGCTGCTGCTCTGTTTCCACTATGACGCCAGCACCGGCCGCTACACGCTCGCCATCACGCGGGTGCTGCGGCTTGCCGGGCTGCTGACCGTCGCCGGCATCGCCGGGCTGCTGACGCTGCTGCATCTGCGGCGTCCGCGCACCGCCGCGCCGGCGGCCATGCCTGGACCGGACCGCGCCGATTGACTATCCCCTGACCGATATCCTGCTCCTGTTCCGGTCCCCAGCCGCATGACCCTGCCCCGCCTGCTTGCCGCCCTGGTCGGGCATTCGCGGCGTCGTGCGCCGCTCATTCTCGGGCTTGGCGTGCTGCTCGGCATGCTGGCGGCGTGGTTCGGCGCCACGCATCTCGCCATCAATACCGACACCGACGCGCTGTTCGCCGCCTCCCTGCCCTGGCGGCAGCGCCAGATCGCGTGGGAGAAGGCGTTTCCGCAATTTAACAATCTGCTGGTCGCCGTCATCGAGGCCCGGCTGCCCGAGGAGGCGGAAACGACCGCCGCCGGCCTCGCCGCCGCCCTCACCCCCGACGCGGCGCATTTCACCGCCGTTCACCGGCCCGACGCCTCGCCGTATCTTCAGCGCAACGGGCTGATGTTCCTCGACACCGACCGGCTCGGCGCATTGCTGGACCGGGTAATCGACGCGCAGCCCTTCCTCGGCCAGCTGGTCGCGGATCCGAGTGCCCGCGGCCTGTTCTCCGCCCTCGGCCTGCTGGCGACCGGAGTGGCCCGCGGGCAGGCCGACCTGTCGAGCTTCGCCGCACCGCTGCGCGCCTTCCGTGATGCGCTGGGGGCGGCGGCGGCGGGACACCCGGAGCCGCTGTCGTGGCAGAACCTGCTCACCGGCAGCCTTTCCGCCGAGGCGGGAAAATTCCGCTTCGTGCTGGCGCAGGTGCGGCCCGACTACACCGCCCTGCAACCGGGCGGCGCGGCGACCGCGGCGATGCGGGCCGCGATTGCACGCCTGCCCGATGTCCGCGACGGCAGCGCCCGCGTGCGCATCACCGGCGGCGTCGCTTTGGCCGACGAGGAATTCGGCTCGGTGGCACAGGGGATGGTCGCCGGGACGGTGGGCAGCCTCGTCCTGATCACGCTGTGGCTGGTGCTGGCGGTGCGCAGCTGGCGGCTGATCGTGCCGATCCTGCTCACGCTGCTGCTCGGCCTTGCCGTCACGCTCGGCTTCGCGGCGCTGGCGGTGGGCACGCTCAATCTGGTGTCCGTCGCCTTCGCGATCCTGTTCGTCGGCATCGCGGTGGATTTCGCGATCCAGGTCAGCGTGCGTTTCCGCGGCCTCCTGGTGGAGCTGCGCCTGCCGCAACCGGCGCTCGACGCGACGGCGCGCAGCGTGGGACCGGAGGTGATGGTCGCCGCGGCGGCAACGGCCTGCGGCTTCCTCGCCTTCGTGCCGACCGATTTCGCGGGCGTCGCCGAACTCGGCCTGATCGCCGGCGTCGGCATGGTGATCGCCTTTCTCTGCACCCTGCTGTTCCTACCGGCCGCGATCACGCTGTTCGGGATGAAGGCGGAGCATGCACCGGTCGGCTTTGCCTGGGGTGCGGCGGCGGAGCGCGGATTGCTGCGGGCACGGCGGCCGGTGCTGATCGGCGGTGCCGTGCTCGCCTTCGCTGGTGCCGCGCTGCTGCCGCTGCTCCGCTTCGACGCCGATCCGCTGCACACCAAGAACCCGAACACCGAGGCGATGCGCACCCTCGGCGACCTGATGAACACGCCGATCACCGATCCCTACACGGTCGATATCCTCGCCCCTTCGCTCGCCGGCGCCGATGCGCTGGCGGCGCGGCTGCGCCCGCTTGCCCTCGTCAACAGCGTGCTGACGCTGTCGAGCTTCGTGCCGCAGGACCAGCCGGCCAAGCTTGCGCTGATCGCCGATGCCGCCGACATCCTGCGCGCGACGCTGACCCCGGCTTCCCCCGCCGCCCCGGTGACGCCGGCCGATCTGCGGCTCGCCGCCGGCACCACCGCCGGCCAGATCACGGCGGCGTTGCCGCGCCTGCCGCAGGACAGTCCGCTGCGCGGCATCGACGACGACCTGCGGGCACTCGCCGCCGCGCCCGATGCGGTGCTGATGGCGGCCAACGCGGCGCTGGTGCGCTTCCTGCCGCTCCAGCTGGAACGCCTGCGCCTGGCACTCGATGCCCATCCCGTGACCGTTGCCGACGTGCCGCCGGACATCCGGCGCGACTGGCTGCTGGCGGATGGGCGGGCGCGGGTGCAGGTGATCGGCACGCCGGCAACGCACGGCAGCCGCGGCCTGCGTGCGCTGGTCGCCGCGGTGCGTCCGATCGCCCCCGATGCGCAGGGCACCGCCGTCACCATCGTCGAAAGTGCCGCCACCATCATCGGCGCGTTCCGCACCGCGGCGATCTATGCGCTGCTGTCGATCGCGGTGATCCTGGCGGTGACGCTGCGCCGGCTGCGCGATGTCGCGCTGGTGATGGCGCCGCTGCTGCTGTCGTCGCTGCTGACGGTGCTGGTGATCCTGGCATCCGGCATGCGGCTCAACTTCGCCAACATCATCGCCCTGCCGCTGCTGCTTGGCGTCGGCGTGTCGTTCAACGTCTATTTCGTGATGAACTGGCGCGCCGGCGCGCCCGGCTTTCTCGGCACCGCGACCGCGCGGGCGATCGTGTTCTCGGCGCTGACCACCGGAACGGCATTCGGGTCGCTGGCGCTATCGGCCCATCCCGGCACCTCCAGCATGGGGGTGCTGCTGCTGCTCAGCCTCGGCTGCACCGCGGTCGCGACCCTGGTGTTCGAACCGACGCTGCTGCTGGCGCTGGGCCCGCCATCGCGCCGCGATCCGCATGTGCAGCAATCATGAGGGCGATCAGGTCGGCGCTGCCGTGGCCGGTGCCGTGCGCGGCGGCGCGGCGGTTCGCACGCTCGTGATGTTACCGCCGGATGAACCGGCAAACATGTGACCCCGCCGCCGTGGCGGACGGAGGTATCAACCGGTGCGAGGCATGCACACAGCCGCGCCGGCGGCGGGGCAGAATGTCCTGTGCCAGGGGGAGGAAAGCCGGAGCCATCGGCAGGGACATCGCCGCACTCATGAGGGTCATCGCGCATGCTGGACACGCGACGCATCAGGCCGGCCCCACGCATTGCCGCGGCGCAGACGATTTCCGTGGTCATCCCTCTCTACAACGGTGCGGCCTATATCGGCGAGGCGCTGCGCAGCGTGCTCGACCAGACGCGCCCGGCCGACGAGATCATCGTCGTCGATGACGGCTCGACCGATGACGGGCCGGCGATCGTGGCACCGCTGGCGGCGGCGGGGCTGGTCACGCTGCTGTCCAGGCCCAACGGCGGCCAGTCCGCGGCACGCAATTTCGGCGTCGCGCATTCGCATGGCGACCTGATCGCACTGCTCGATCAGGACGATATCTGGTATCCCAACCATCTGGCGGAGTTGAGCCGGCCGTTCCGCCGCACCAGCCACCCCGAGATCGGCTGGGTGTACAGCAACCTCGACCGCATCGCGATCAACGGGAGCATGATCACACGCTCCTTTTTGTCCCATCTCGGTGCGCAGCATCCCAAGCGCGATCTGGCCCGCTGCCTGGGTGAGGACATGTTCGTGCTTCCCTCCGCCTCGCTGATCTCGCGCCGCGCCTTCGAGGCGGTGGGCGGCTTCGATGAGCGGCTGTGCGGCTATGAGGATGACGACCTGTTCCTGCGCCTGTTCCTGCATGGCTACGACAACGTGTTCGTGGACAAGGCGCTGTCCAAGTGGCGCATCCATACCGGCAGCGCCTCCTACTCGCCGCGCATGGCGCAGAGCCGGATGATCTATGCCGGCAAGCTGTTCGCGCAGTTCGCCGACCGGCCGGAGATGGGCGAGTTCCTGGTGCGCGACTGTTCGGCGCCGCGCTTCTACCGTCAGATCCTCGGCCAGTGCCTGCAGACGGTGCGGGCAGGGAAGCCGTGTCCGACCGCACAGGTGACAGCCGATCTGCGCTTCGTCATCCGCCACCTGAGCCTGCGCGGCAGGCTCGCGGCACGCGCCTTCCTGCCGCTGCTCAACCGCCCGGGCATGCTTCGCGCGCTGCTGGCGAGCGGCCCCCTATGGCGCCGGCTGGCGCCGCACCTGCTCCGCTGACAGCGCGTCGAGCGCCGTGCGCACGGCGGGGCTGAGCAGAGAAGCAAGTTCAGCCGTGTGTTCATAGTCCGGCATCAGCCGCGTCAGCACCGCGTCCCGCGCGGCGGCGGGGTGGAAGTAGATTTCGCTGCTGCCGGGCGGCAGGTTCGCGAGGAGGCCGAGCAGGCGCGGCGGCGTCATGTGCCCGCTCCAGGCGATGCCGAACACCGAGGGCGCGGCGGCGATGCCGGCGCGCGCCGCCTGGCGCCGCAGCAGGCGGGTCCAGGCATGAAGGAGGCGGGCACCGGGGCCGGGCCGCGCACCGCAGGCGCGCAGCACCGCGGGCGGCTCCGCCGGCACGCGGATGCGGGCAAGCCCGAACTGCCGCCCGATGCGCAGCATCAGCCCGCCCACGGTCGGATGCAGGTGCATGTGCTTGTGGGCATCGGCATGGTCGAGGATGAGGCCGGTGGCGGCGAAGGCGGCGAACTGCGCACGGATTTCCGCCGCCAGTTGCCGACGCACCGGCGGCAGCAGGAAATAGCGGAGGCCGAGGCGGAACTGATCGGAGGGAAACCAGCCCTGCGCGTCCACCAGCGCCGGAATCACCGGCGGCGGCAGCACCGCGGGGCCTTCGACGGCGACAAGGTGCAGGCCGACCCGCAGCCCGGGCAGGCGCCGTGCCCGCCGCACCGCATCCGCCGCCGCCGGCCCCGCGACCATCAGGCTGGCATGGCTCAGCACGCCGTCGCGGTGCGCGCGCTCGATGCCTTCGTTCACCGCCTCCGACAGGCCGAAATCGTCGGCGGTCAGGATGACGCGGCGGGGCGGCGCGCTCACGCCGCCTTCTGCCGCTCCCGCAGGAAGTGAAAGAACTCCACGCCCTCGCGCAGACGGCGGCGCATCATCTGCGGGCTGCGCACCATCTCGCCCACGATCGCCGCGATCTTGGGGGCGCGGAAATAGAAGCGGCGGTAGAAGCTTTCCACCGAATCGAAAATCTCCGTATGCGCCAGATGGGGGTAGGACAGCGGGGCGATCTGGATGCCGTGCTCGTCCACCAGTTCGGCATGCGCGGCATCGAGCCAGCCATTGGCCACCGCCTGGCGGTGCAGGAACGTCCCCGGATAGGGGGCGGCCAGCGACACCTGCAGCGTGTGGGGATTGACCTCGATCGCGAAGCGGATGGTCTCCTCGATCGTCTCGCGCGTCTCCCCGGGCAGGCCGAGGATGAAAGTGCCGTGGATCTTGATGCCGAGATCGTGGCAGTCGCGCGTGAAGCGCTTCGCCACCTCGATCCGCATGCCCTTCTTGATGTTGTGCAGGATCTGCTGGTTGCCGCTCTCGTAGCCGACCAGCAGCAGGCGCAGCCCGTTGTCGCGCAGCACCTTCAGCGTCTCGCGCGGCACGTTGGCCTTGGCGTTGCAGCTCCAGGTGACGCCGAGCTTTCCCAGTTCGCGCGCGATCGCCTCGGCCCGCGGCAGGTTGTCGGTGAAGGTGTCGTCGTCGAAGAAGAATTCCCTGACCTGCGGAAAATAGGACTTCGCCAGCCGGATCTCCTCGGCGACATGGCCGGGGGAGCGCACGCGGTAGCGGTGGCCGCCGACGGTCTGCGGCCACAGGCAGAAGGTGCAGCGGCTCTTGCAGCCGCGGCCGGTGTAGAGCGACACGTAGGGATGCAGCAGATAGCCGATGAAATAATCCTCGATGCGCAGGTCGCGCCGGTAGACCTCGGTCACGAACGGCAGTTGATCCATGTCCTCCAGCATCGCGCGGTCGCGGTTGTGGACGATGGCACCGTCGCGCCCGCGCCAGGAGATGCCGTCGATCGCGGCGAAGTCGCGGCCTTCGGCGACCTCTTTGATGGTGAAGTCGAATTCGTTGCGGGCGACGAAATCGATCGGCGCACCCTGCAGCAGACTCGCCTCCGGCTGCACCGCGACCTTGGCGCCGACGAAACCGATGCGCAGCGAGGGGTTGGCGTCCTTTAGCGCCTGCGCCACCCGCACATCGGCGGCAAAGGAGGGGGTGGAGGTGTGGATCACGCACAGTTCGTGCTGGCACGCCGCCGCCACCACGGCAGCGAGGCCGGTGCGGCTCGGCGGCGCGTCGATCAGCCGGCTGCCCGGCACCAGGGCCGCCGGCTGGGCGAGCCAAGTCGGATACCAGAAGCTGCGGATTTCGCGCTTCGCCTGGTAGCGTGACCCGGCACCGCCGTCGAAGCCGTCGAAGGACGGCGGTTGCAGGAACAGCGTCTTCATCATGCCCGTTCGATCCCCAGCGCCTCGCGCGCCAATACCCCACGCCCCGCCGCCGCGGTGCGCATGCTCTGCCCGCGCCATTCCACCCGGTCGCCCAGATAGCTCGCCAGCACCACGCCGATCGACATGAGGTCGCGCAGCGGCAACTGCCAGAGGGCGGCGGCGCGTGCGGCGCCGGCAATGACGGGGCCAAGGCCGAGCATGCGGTCGATGGCGCGCGCCGCCAGCGCCCGCGCCGTCCAGGCAAGGGCGAACAGCAGCAGCGCCCACGGCGCCCCCCCCGCCAGCACCACCGCCAGCAGCGCCCAGCCCAGCGGGTATTGCACCGCGGAGACGGCGAAGGACACCGGGGCGATGGCGCGGATGGTCCGCCCCCAGCGCAGTTCGTGGCGAAAGAGGTCGCCCACCCGCGTCTCCGGCACCGTGGTCGCCGGCACGGTGGCGGCCAGCGCGATGTCGAGCCCGAGCGCCGCCACCATGCGACCCAGCATGTTGTCGTCGGCCAGATGGTCGCGCAGCACGGCAAAGCCGCCGATCGCGGCGAGCGTCGCCCGCCGCAGCGCCATCGTCGCGCCCAGCGCATCGCGCCGTCCCATCGCCCGCGCCAGCAGCGCGCCCGGCAGGAACCCGTGGGTGATCGCGCGCGCGCCCATCCGTGCCGCGAGCGTCGCATTCGCCGGCAGCCCGGCATAGAGCGTCGTCACCAGCCCGGTCCCGGGCTGCGCCAGCGCCGTCGCGATCCGGCGCAGATAGTCCGGGGCGGCATGCACGTCGCTGTCGGCGATCACCAGAATCTCGTGCTTCGCGGCGGCCAGCATGTTGGTCAGGTTGGCCACCTTGCGGTTGGCGCCCGGCGCGCTGTCGTCCACCACCACCGCGATGTCGCAGCCGGGATAGCGCGCGCACAGCCGCCACACGGCCCCGAGCGCCGGATCGGCCGCGTCCTGCACCCCGAACACCACCTGAAAGCGCGGGTAATCCTGCGCGCAGGCACTGGCCAGCGCCGCCTCCAGCAGGGCCTCGTCGCGGTAGAGCGG
>JAJZNE010000055.1 GCA_021847995.1 Pseudomonadota bacterium
GCGCGGCGGCCTCGCCCTCGGCCTGGCCGGCGGCGCGCGCCGCCGCCATGTCGGCGGCGGTGAAGACCGGCGCGGGCGGCGCTGCCGGCGCCGCGTGCGCCCGCTTCGGCGGGGCCGCGAAATCGTAGGGGAACAGCCGCCGTGCGGCATCCTGCGTCATGGTCTAGAGCACCATCTCGTCATCGCCGCCATCGCCGATCTCGATCTGGCCCTGTGCCGCCATTTCCTTCGCCAGCGCGACGATCGCGCCCTGCGCCTCGTCCACGTCGCGCAGCTTCACCGGACCGAGCGCCTCGATCTCCTCGCGCAGCATCTTGGCCGCGCGTTCGGAGAGATTGCCGAAGAACAGTTCGCGCAGCTTCTCCGAAGCGCCCTTGAGCGCCAGCGGCAGCTTGTCCTTCTCGACGGCACGCAGCAGCGCCTGCACCGCCTGCGGGGTCAGGCGTTGCAGATCGTCGAAAGTGAACATCAGCGCCTTGATCCGCTCCGCCGCCTCGCGATTGCGTTCCTCCAGCGCGGCGAGGAAGCGCTGCTCCGCCTGCCGGTCGAGGCTGTTGAAGATCTCCGCCATCACCTCATGCGCGTCACGCCGGCTGCCGCGCGCAAGGTTGGACATGAATTCGGCGCGCAGGGTCCGCTCGACACCGTCCAGCACCTCCTTCTGCACGCTTTCCATGCGCAGCATGCGCATTACCACCTCCATCGCGAAGCCTTCCGGCAGCATCGCGAGCACCCGCGCGGCATGGTTCGGCCGCACCTTGGCCAGAACCACGGCGACGGTCTGCGGGTATTCGTTCTTGAGGTAGTTGGCGAGCACCGCCTCATGCACGTTGCCAAGCTTGTCCCACATGGTGCGCCCGGCGGGGCCCCGGATTTCCTCCATGATCTGCGTCACGCGGTCACGCGGCAGCGTCTTCAGCAGCAGCCGCTCCGTGTTCTCGAAACTGCCGACAATGCTGCCGGCACCGCCGACATGCTCGGCAAATTCCACACAGAGCTGCTCGACCATCTCCGGCTTCACCGGCCCGAGCTGCGCCATCGCGGCGGAGATTTCCCTGATCTCGTCCTCGTGCATCAGGCTGAACAGCTTGGCGCAATGCTCCTCGCCGAGCGCCAGCATCAGCACCGCCGCCTTCTGCGGTCCGCTCATCGCCACGGCGCTGCCCCCGCACGCTCCATCAGCCGGCACCCTGCTGCATCCAGGTGCGCACCAGCGTCAGCGTCTCGTGCGGGTGCTGATCGACCAGTTCGGCAATGCGCTTGACCGCGGATGTCCTGATCTGGCCTTCGCCGCCGGCCACCGCCGCCGCCTCGCCGGCCGCTCCCCCGCCGCCGGCAACCGGCGGCGGCAGGCGCGGCAGATCGCCGGCGCCGGGCAGGGCGCCATCGGCGTCACCGCCCGGCACCGCACCGGCCAGCGCCAGCGGCGCCGCCCCGCCGGTGGCGAGCTGGGCGAGACGCAGCGCGGTCGGGCGCAGGACGAAGGCGAGGGCAACGAGGCCGAGCAGACCGATCAGCGCGGTCTCTGCCAGACGCAGCAGGTCCGGCCGCTCCAGGCCCAGCGCCAGCAGCGTATGGGGCGCTTCCGGCGCCGCTTCGCGGGCGAACGCCATGCTGGCAACCTCGACATGGTCGCCGCGCTTCTCGTCATAGCCGACCGCGCCGCGCACCAGCGCCGTGATGCGCGCGAGTTCCTCGGCGCTGCGCGGCTTGTAGGTGACATTGCCCCTGGCGTCGCGCTCCGCCACCTCATCGACCAGGACGGCGAGACTGAGGCGGCGGATTTGCGGGCGGTCGCGGACGATGCTGCGCACCGTCTTGCCGATTTCGTAGTTGGTGGTCTCCTCCTGCCGCTGTTCCTGGCTGCCGGCACCGCTGCCCGGCTGCGGGTCGGGATTGGGCAGGTTATTCTGAACGCTGGTGGTCGCCGCCGCCTCGCTGCTGCGGTTCTGGTCGCTCACGTTCTGCGTGCTGCGCACCACCTGACCCTCAGGATCGAAGCGTTCCTGGGTCTCGTGCAACTGGTCGAGATCCATTTCGACCGCCGCCGCCGCCTGCACGCTGCCGGCGCCGAGGCTGCGTTCCAGCATCTCCTCGACCGCGCGGGCGAGGCGGCGTTCGGTCGCGTGCTGCATCTCCTGCAGCGTGGCGGCGGCGGCGAGCGTGCCGCCGTCGCCGTCGGCGCGCGCCAGCAGCGTGCCGCGGCTGTCGGCAAGGGCGACGTTCTCCGGCCGCAATCCGGGCACCGCGGCGGCAACCAGCGTGACGATCGCCTGTACTTCCTCCGGGTCCGGCCGCGCCGCGCCGGCGAGCGTGAGCAGCACCGATGCCTGCGCCGGAAGCTGCTCGCGCGCAAAGGGCTCGCGGTGCGGCAGCACGATATGCACGCGCGCCGCGCGCACGCCGCGGATGCTGCGGATGGTGCGCGACAGCTCGCCTTCCAGCGCACGGGTCTGGTTGATGCTCTGCGTGAAGGTGCCGGCGAGCAGCCCGTCGCCGCGGTCGAAGATCTCGTAGCCGACGCTGCCGCCGCTGGGCAGCCCCTCATGCGCGAGCAGCAGGCGCGCCGCGTCGATCCGATCGGCGGGAACCAGCAATTCGCTGCCGCCGGCACCGGACTGGTGCGCGATGTGCTGGCGGTCGAGCACCTCCGCCATCTGCGCCGCCTCGCGCAGATCGAGGTCGCTGTACAGCAGCCCCATGCGCGCCGTGCCGCCGTGGAAGGCCAGCACCAGCAGCAGCGCGAACACGCCGAGCGCCACCGCAGCCATCGCGGCAAGCCGCACCGCACCGAGGGCCTTCAGCCCTTCCAGCACGCCGTTCATGCGGCGGTCGTCCCGATCTGTCGTGCTGCGCGCGGCATCCTGCCCGGCCGGATCTGTCACCGGGCATAAACTGCCGGGGCGCGCTTACCGCGGGGTTAAGCGGCCGGCGACAGCGCCGGCCGCCCGCCGCTTCGTTCCCCGGCTCAGCGTTCCACGCACATGGCGACACCCATGCCGCCGCCGATGCACAGCGTCGCCAGCCCGCGCCTGGCATCACGCTTCTGCATTTCGTGCAGCAGCGTGGTCAGCACCCGCGCGCCGGAGGCGCCGATCGGATGGCCGATCGCGATGGCGCCGCCGTTCACGTTGACCCGCGCCGTGTCCCAGGCGAGTTCCTGGTTGACCGCGCACGCCTGCGCCGCGAACGCCTCGTTCGCCTCGATCAGATCAAGGTCCTGCGCCTTCCACCCGGCGCGCTGCAACGCCTTGCGGCTGGCCGGGATCGGACCGGTGCCCATGACCGCCGGATCGACGCCGGCAGTGGCGAAACTGGCGATGCGCGCGAGCGGCTTCAGGCCGCGCCGCGCCGCCTCGGCAGCGGACATCACCACCAGCGCACAGGCGCCGTCGTTGATCCCGCTCGCGTTGCCTGCCGTCACCGTGCCGTCCCTGGTGAACGCCGGGCGCAGCTTCGCCATCGCCTCGGGCGAGGCGTCATGGCGGATATACTCGTCCTGATCGACCACCACGTCGCCTTTGCGGCCCTTGATGGTGACCGGCGCGATCTCGTCCCTGAAGCGCCCGGCCTTCTGCGCCGCGCTCGCCTTCTGCTGGCTGGCGAGCGCAAATTCGTCCTGCTGCTCGCGCGTGATCTGGTGGGCGCGGGCGACGTTCTCCGCCGTCGTGCCCATGTGGTAGCCGTTGAAGGCGTCCCACAGCCCGTCCCTGATCATCGTATCGATCAGCGTCAGATCGCCCATTTTCTGCCCGCCGCGCAGGTATTGCGCATGGGGCGCGAGGCTCATGCTCTCCTGCCCGCCGGCGACCACGATGGCGCTTTCCCCGGTCCTTATCTGCTGCGCGGCGAGGGCCACGGCACGCAGGCCGGAGCCGCACACCTGGTTGATGCCGAACGCCGTCGCGCTGTCGGGAATGCCGGCGGCGCGGGCGGCCTGGCGGGCCGGGTTCTGGCCCTGTGCCGCGGTCAGCACCTGGCCCAGGATCACTTCGTCCACATCCCCTGCCGCGATGCCGGCGCGCGCGACCGCCGCCTCGATCGCGACGGTGCCGAGCACATGGGCGGGCACGGCGGCGAAAGCGCCGTTGAAACTGCCGACCGGGGTGCGGGCGGCGGACACGATGACGATGTCGTCCATCTGGCTGTTCTCCCCTGCCGCACCGATCTGGTGCCGCGCCGCCTGCATGCCAAACCGCGGCGCCGCTGACCAGGGCCGCGCGCCGCTCACAGCCCGGCGAGCCAGGCGCGCAGCGGCTGCCACAGCACCCGCTCGGCGGTGCTGCCGGCCGCCATGCCGATATGGCCCGCCGCCGGCTCCAGCAGCAGCGCCCCGGCGATGCGGGCGGCCAGCGCGCGGGCGGATTGCGGCGGCACGATGCGGTCACGGGCGGGCACGGCGACCAGCGCCGGCAGCCGCAGCGCGGCCGGATCGACGGGCAGGCCGGCGACGCGCCAGGCGCCGCAGGCCGGGGAATTGGCACCGTACCACCCCTCCAGGCATTCCCGCGCGACCGGGGCGGCGAGCGGCACGCCGTCGTTCAGCCAGTCCTCCAGCGCCACGAACAGCCGCGCCCGTGCGCTCGCCGGGTCGAGGGCGGAGAAGCTGCGGTATTTTGCGGCCACCCCGAACGGATCGAGGGCGGCGAACAGCGTCTGCAGGGCATCGACGGGCAGCGCCCCGGCAAACGCCATCGCCGGCTCCAGTAGCGGGCGCAGGCGGGCGAGTGCCCGTGCCTGATCCGCGTCGGCGGCATGGAAGTCCCACGGGGTGGCGAGCAGCGCGAGCGCGGCGACGCGGTCCGGCCGGCGCCCGGCCGCGGCGACCGCGAGCAGCCCGCCCATGCAGAAGCCGGCCAGCACCACCGGCTCGCCGACGGCAACCAGGGCGCGTTCGAGCCGGCCGGCGACGTAGTCGGTCAGGGTGAAACGCCGCTCGACCTCGCCGGGCCAGCCCCAGTCCAGCAGCAGCGGGCGCACGCCCTGCTCAGCGAGCCAGCGCAGCATGGAATGGCCGGGTGCGAGGTCGAGCACATGGGCGCGGTTGACGAGGCTGGGCACGAACAGCACCGGCCGGCCGGCGCCGCCGCCCGCGCCGTAATCGAGCAGGCGGCTGCCGCCCTCGGTCCACAGCACCGGCGGGTCGGCCAGGTCGCGGCGGTAGGGATGGCGGCGATAGGCGGCGATGCCGGCGATCAGGGCGCGATCCTGCCGCAGCGCCTCGGCCAGCACCGCGTGCGGAAACCCGGCGCCGCTATCGCCGAGGGCGGCGCGCAGTGCCGCGGCCTGCGGCGAGTTCGCCAAGCCGGCGTTCCAGTTCGTCGATGCGGCGATGGAGCCGCTCGATTTCAGCATCGCGAGGGTCAGGTGCAGCAGCAGGGGGCGCGGGCCGCGGCGGGTCAGCGGGCCGGGGACGGCAGCCTGCGTCATCGCGGGTGGCGCGCGGCAAGGCACCGAGCAGCGCCGTCGCCGCACCCGCCCACAGGGCCGCGAGCCCCTGCCATGCTTCCTGCGCCTCCCGGTCCGCCGCCGCCGCCGCGAATTCGCTCTGCCAGAGCGTGATCCAGTCGCGCGCCAGCCCCTGGAGATCCGCTGCCGTCCCGCCCGGAGGGGGGCGGTGGCTCTCGCCCTCGTCCATCCGTCATCCACGCTCCCGGCCGCGCCTGCCGCAAGCCGGCGGCCGGCAAGGCCCTGCTTTTGGTTTTGCGGTGCGGCATGCTACTCTGACGCCTTACTCCGCGCGAGGGCCGCCCCGACATGTCGCAGCCGCTGCCCAACGATCCCGCCACGTCGCCGGACCGCAAGGCCGCCGACCAACCCCCGGTCGTGGTCAAGAAATACGCCAACCGCCGCCTCTACAACACCGAAAGCTCCAGCTACATCACGCTCGATACGCTGGCCGAGATGGTGCGCGTGGGCCGCGATTTCGTGGTCTATGACGCCAAGAGCGGCGAGGATATCACCCGCGGCGTGCTGACCCAGATCATCGTCGAGGAGGAAAGCAAGGGCCGCGCCCTGCTGCCGACCGCCTTCCTGCGGCAGTTGATCGGCTTCTACGGCGACCAGATGCAGACCCTGGTGCCGCGCTACCTGGAACACGCGATGGCCAGTTTCGCCCGCCAGCAGGAACAGATGCGGGTCGCCATGCAGCAGACGATGGGCAATTTCTTCCCCTTCGCCAACATGGAGGAGGTCGGGCGGCAGAACATGGCGATGATGGAACGGGCAATCAGCCTGTTCTCCCCCTTCGGCCATCGCGAGCAGGAGGCCGCGGAGCCGCGCGGCGGCGCGTCACCGGTGCTGCAGGACGAGGTGAAGGCGCTGCGTGCGGAAGTAGAATTTCTCCGCTCGCAATTAGCGCGTGTGCGTGCCGCGCAATACAGCGAAACAAAACCCGCAAATGCGCAAGAAAATGCTGATATCGGAACAGGCGGCTCCGTGCCCACCCCGGCCGCGAGCGGCAATTGATTCTGGGCGGCTTCGGCTGACCTGACCGGCGGCAGCACACCGGCACGTCAAGTCTGAAAGTAGCATTCGCGCGAGGCGGGAAGCTTTGAGTATCGCTCCTGTTTGTCTTATGGCACTTGCTGGGTGCGAAGGAGGGATAAGCACCATGCCCGAGACGAGCGATCACAGTCCTGCGCCCGGGCAGATGAAGGCTGCGCCGCCCGGCGACGTCCCCATGGAGGCGGCGATGGATCCCGCCGAGGCGGGCGAACCGGCGGAAGCGGATGCCCGGCCCTCGCCGCGCGCCAATGCCGCCGATCACCATGTCGGCGCCCGCATCCGCGAGCGGCGGATCATGCTCGGACTGTCGCAGCAGCAGCTCGCGCAGATGATCGGCGTGACTTATCAGCAGGCGCACAAATACGAACGCGGCCTCAACCGGATTTCGGCCGGCCGGCTGTACGAGATTTCGCAGGTGCTCGGCGTGCCGGTGTCGTGGTTCTTCGACGGGCTGCAACGCACCGATCAGCCGGCGGAAATGACGCAGCGCCAGCGCATGTGCCTCGAACTCGCGCGCAACTTCGCAGCCATCGACAACGAGAAGCACCAGGAGGCACTCAGTCAGATGGCCCGCGCGCTGGCCGGCCAGTCCGGCGGCGGAGAGGGCGGGCGGACCTGATCCGGCCGCCTCATCCGCCGGCCGGCTTCAGGAGAGCGGGCGGATCCCTTCGGGGTCGAGGCGGTAGCCGCCACCTTCGGTCACCAGCAGGCGGGCGTTGGACGGGTCCGGCTCGATCTTCTGGCGCAGACGGTAGATGTGGGTTTCCAGCGTGTGCGTGGTGACGGCGGCGTTGTAGCCCCACACCTCGTTCAGCAGCACCTGCCGCGCCACCGGCCGGGTGCCGGCGCGATAGAGGAATTTCAGGATCGCCGCTTCCTTTTCCGTCAGCCGGATGCGGCGGTTGCGCGCCGGTTCCTGCAGCAGCTTGGCGGCCGGGCGGAACGTATAGGGGCCGATCGTGAACACCGCATCCTCGCTGTTCTCGAAGATGCGCAACTGCGCGCGCAGGCGCGCCAGCAGTTCGGCCATGCGGAACGGCTTGGCGATGTAGTCGTTGGCCCCTGAATCGAGGCCGCGCACGACATCCGCCTCCTCGTCCGAGCCGGTCAGCATGATGATCGGCACCTTGATACCGCTGCGCCGCAGCCGCGCGCACAGATCGCGCCCGTCGCCGTCCGGCAGCCCGACATCGAGGATGATCGCATCGAAGCGGGATTCGCGTGCCGTCATCTTGGCCTCGGCCTCGCCCGCGGTTTCCGCCCCGCTGGCGGCAAACTCGCCGTCCACGGCAAGCTGCTCCGCGAGCATGGCGCGCAGGGCCTGGTCGTCATCGACAATCAGGATCGGTCGCTCGCCCGTCATACCCGTATTCCTCCATTGGCAGCAGCGCGCCCACGCATCGAGCGTCGCGGCGGGGTCTTCGTCAAGTTCAACGAAATCATTGCACTCCAGTTCGGATAGGCGCTTCCGGCATTGATTTCCAGCGCGGCGACGCTGTAGCGGTGGCCCGGGTTCCACACATCTGCGTTACAGTAAGCAAGCAGTGCGATCCTTCCGATTTCCCCGTGCCTGACGCTGGATGGCGCCGGCACAGGGCGGCTGCGCGTCGGCCGGGCTTGCGGCACCTGCGCCGGGGCGCAAATCTGCCCTATCTCGGACCAGGAAGCCATGACCCAGATCAGCCGCCGCGGCGCCCCCGCCCGCCGCCCCGAGGCCCCGTTGCGGCCTGAAGCGCCGCCGCTGTCGCTGCGGGCGGTGCATCGCGCCATGGCCGACCTGCGGCGCGGGACGCCGGTGCTGCTGGACGGCGCCCGGCCGCTCGTGGTGCTGGCGGCGGAAACCGCGGGCGCGCGCGGGCTGGCGGAACTGGCGGCCATTGCCGCCGGGCCGGCACTGCTGCTGCTGGCCCCGGTTCGTGCCGCGGCGGTGCTGCGTCGGCCGGTCGGTCAGGGGCCTGGCCCGGTCGCCCTGCCGCTGCCGACAGCGCTGCTGGACCCGGGCCGGTTGCGCAGCCTGGCCGACCCGACCGCCGAGGAAATGATCGCGGCCGAGACGCCGGCGCCGGTCGCCGCCCCCGCCGGCGCCGATGCGGCGCTCGCCCTGGCCAAGCTGGCGCGGCTGCTGCCGGCGATGCTGGCGGCGCCGGCCGGCCGCGCGGCGCAGGCGGACGGCCGCGCGCTGCTGACCGTGGCGGCGGCCGACGTGCTGACCTATCCCGACGCGATGGCGACGCAGTTGACGCGCGTCGCCGAAGCGTCGGTGCCGCTCGCCGATGCGCCGGATGCGCGGGTGGTCGCCTTCCGCGGCCCCGATGCCGGGATCGAGCATCTGGCGATCCTGGTCGGCCGGCCGGAGCGGATCGCGGCGCCGCTCGCCCGCATCCATTCCGAGTGCTTCACCGGCGACCTGCTCGGCAGCCTGCGCTGCGACTGCGGCGCCCAGTTGCGCGGCGCGATCAGGCGCATGGCGCAGGACGGTGCCGGCGCCCTG
>JAJZNE010000171.1 GCA_021847995.1 Pseudomonadota bacterium
ACCGTTGCCGGAAGCCCCTGTCGCCGCAGCACCGGTCGCGCCGGCGCTGCCGGTGGCGTTCCCGGCGCCGGTGCCCGAGGCAGCCGTTCCGCCGCCACCATTGCCCGACGCGGCGGCACCGGTGCTCCCCGAGGCCGAGCCGGTGCCGGTGCCGCCGCTCGCCGCAGCCCCACCCGTTGCGCCGGCGGTCCCGGCGTTGCCGGTATGCCCGGTGGCACTGCCGCCGCCCATCGCCGCAGATCCCGCGGCCGCAGATCCCGTCGCCGCCGCACCGGTCGCCGCCGCTGCGCCCGCGCCGGTCGTGCCGCCGGCGGCCGAACCGGTACCGCCCGACGCCGTGCCGCCGCCCGTGGATGCCGCAGCGGCATGGCCCGCCGTGCCCGTTGCCGCCCTGGTACCGCCGCTTGCCGCGGTCCCTCCTGCCGCCACGGCGCCGTTGCCGCTGCTGCCGCCGCCGGGCACCAGCGCGCGCGGGGCAAGGACAGGCTTCGCGGGGGTGACGAACCACTGGTACGCGGCCTGCGGCCCTGCCGCATCTGGAAGCGGCGGTGCCGCGGCCGGTAGCGGCGGGGGTGTCCCGGCGCCAAGCAGCGCCGCAGCGGGCAGCCCGACCTGCGATCCGGTCATCGTCGCCGCTGCCGGCCGCGCGGCAGCGCCCGCCGATGCGGCAGGCGGAGCGACCAGGGCACGCAGCAGCGCCAGTTCCTGCCCGCGCAACTCGCCCAGGGTGACGGTGGCGTCGGTAATCTCGTGATGCAGCGAGGACAGCATCGCCTGCGCCCGCGCCACCCAGGACAGATGCGCCGGCGCCGCGGCGGCGCCGGGCGGCACGGCGGCGACCGGCGCATCAGGCGCGGCGCCGCCAGGTGACGCCGGCGCCATCTCGGCCGGCACCGTCGCCGGCAGCGGCGGGCCGAACAGAAGCAGCGCGGTGGCCAGCACCGCGGTGCCGCCCAGCATGCTGATGCCGCAATAGACGGTGGTACGCAAAATGCGCCGCCACGACCAGGGCGGACCCGCGAGCGGAGCAAACGACGAAATCGGCTCGCCCTGGCGCGGCTCGCTCAGCAGGCACAGGCGATCTTCCCGGCGGACATACATCGCCGCAGTTTGCGCCTGTCGCGCTCATCGGCGCAGACAGAGATGCGTGATCATAAGTCCGTGGAATTATTTCAAATCTGCTCGACGGACGGCTGCGCCGGGCACGCCCGGTCCGGCGGCCAACGCAGCGCGGCACCGCCGGTAAGCAAGGGGCGGAGAAGCGCCGCTCGTGCGAATCGGCATTCGTGAATTCGCATGGCGGCGGCGCAATTTCACCTTTTCAAATCGTGTGAAATATACATAATCCGCCTTCATGACGCATATAACGGCCGACAGGCTGCCCGATTTTCCGTTCCTGTCCGTGGAGGACGGTGCCGTCGCCGGGGGCGGGGTCGTCCTGCTGCGCCGGGCCATCACCTGCGACTTTGCCGGGCGGATCGCCGTGGTCTCCTCCTTCGGTGCCGATTCGGCGCTGCTGCTGGCCCTGGTCGCGGATATCGACCGCCGCGTGCCGGTGCTGTTCCTGGACACCGGCATGCATTTCCCCGAAACCCTCGCCTATCGCGAGGCGCTGGTGGCACGACTCGGGCTTTGCGACGTGCGCATGATCGTGCCCGATACGCAGGCGGTGGCGGAACGCGACCCGCGCGGCGACCTGCACCGCTTCGTCCCCGACGATTGCTGCGCGCTGCGCAAGGTGGCGCCGCTGGAACGGGCACTCGGCCCGTTCGCGGCCTGGGTGACCGGCCGGCGGCGCCATCAGTCGGCGACGCGCGCGGCGCTCGGGTTGGTTGAGCAGGAGGGCGGGCGGATCAAGATCAACCCGCTGGCCGATTGGTCGGCGGCGCGGGTCGCCGAGGAGCTGGCGCGGCGCGATCTGCCGCGCCATCCGCTGACTGCGCGCGGCTATCCCTCGATCGGCTGCGCGCCCTGCACCCGCCCGGTGGAGGAAGGGGAGGATCCGCGCGCCGGGCGCTGGGCGGGCCATGCGAAAACCGAGTGTGGCATCCACCGCCCGGCCTTCTTCTAAGTCCCGGCCGCCCGTGCCAGTAACGGCGGCATGGAACCGCCCCCCTCCCCGCTCATGTCCGGCGCCGCCATCCGTGGGCGGATCGATGCCCTGGCCGCGATCAGCGCGCAGCCCGACGGGCTGACCCGCGTCTTCGCCAGCCCGGAGCAGCGGCGGGCCGCATCCCTGGTCGCCAGCTGGATGCGGGATGCCGGCATGAGCGCGGCCGAGGATGCCATCGGCAATGTCGTCGGCCGCTACGAGGCGGCGGCGCCGGGGGCAAAGGCGCTGCTGCTCGGCTCGCATCTCGACAGCGTTCGCAACGCCGGACGGTGGGACGGACCGCTCGGCGTGGTCAGCGCCATCGCCTGCGTCGATGCCCTGCGCCGCGCCCGCAGGCGCCTGCCGGTCGCGGTCGAGGTGGTCGGCTTCTGCGACGAGGAAGGCACCCGTTTTGGCGCCACCATGCTGGGCAGCCGGGCGCTGAGCGGGCGGTTCGGGCGGCATCTGCTCGACCGCACCGATGATGCCGGCATGACGATGACGGAGGCGCTGCGGCAGGCCGGCTTCGATCCGGCGGCGATCGGCGCTGCCGCGCGCCGGGCGGAAGAACTCGCCGCCTATGTCGAACTGCATATCGAACAGGGACCGGTATTGGAGCGGGAGGGGGTACCGGTCGGCTGCGTCACCGCGATCGCGGGACAGACGCGCCTCGCCGTGACCCTCACCGGCAAGGCAGGGCATGCCGGCACGGTGCCGATGGCCGGACGGCAGGACGCCCTCGCCGCCGCTGCCGAAGCGGTCCTCGCGGTCGAGGCGGCGGCCCGCGCGCTGGCCGGCACCGTCGGCACCGTCGGCCGGCTGGAGGCGCTCCCCGGCAGCATCAACGTCATTCCCGCGCGGGCCACATTCACCGCCGATCTGCGCGCGCCGCAGGATGCCGGGCGCGAGCGGCTGGTGCGGCAGGTGACCGCGGCGATCGAACGGATTGCCGCATCCCGCAACGTGACCGCCGCGATCACGACAACGCACGAGGAGCCGGCCGCCCCCTGCGCGCCGGAGCTGTGCCGGCTGATCGGCGCGGCGATCGCCGCGGAGGGGTATCCGCTGCTCGACCTGCCGAGCGGCGCCGGCCATGACGCGATGGAGATGGCGGCGATCGCGCCGATCGGCATGATCTTCGTGCGCTGCCGGGGCGGCCTGTCGCACCATCCCGACGAACATGTCGATGACGCCGACGCCGAGGCCGGCGCGCGCGTGCTGCACCGTCTTATTCTCCGCTTTCCGGAGTCCGCAACATGACCCCGACCGACCGGCCCGCGATCCGTGATTTCCTGCGTGCGCGGCAGGCAGAAATGGACGCAATGCTCGCGGCGCTGGTGCGCATTCCGACCGACAACCCGCCCGGCGACCTGGCGGCGGCAGCGGAGCGTGTCGCCGCGCTGCTGGAGGGGCTGGGATTGGAGGTCGAGCGCCATCCCGTGCCGGCGGCGGCGGCGGAGGCGCTGGGCATGCGGTCGGTGACCAACCTCGTCGTGCGCCGCCGCTTCGGCGCCGGCGGGCCGGTGATCGCGCTCAATGTGCATGGCGACGTGGTGCCGCCCGGCGAGGGCTGGACCGCCGACCCGTATGGCGCCGAAATCCGTGACGGCTGGATGTTCGGCCGCGGCGTCGCGGTGTCGAAATCCGACATCGTGACCTATGCGTTCGCGCTGCTGGCAGTCGCCGGAACCGCCGGCGCCGCCCGCGGCGCGGCCGAACTGCACATCACCTTCGACGAGGAGACGGGCGGCGGGATCGGGCCGCGCTGGCTGCTGGAGCAGGGCATTTCCCGCCCCGATCTGGCGATCGGCGCCGGCTTCTCCTACGCGGTGACGGAGGCGCACAACGGCTGCCTGCACCTGGAGGTGGAGGTAACGGGACGGTCGGCGCATGCCGCGCGGCCGTGGACCGGCGTCGATGCGCTGGAGGGCGCGACGCGCATCCTGTCGGCGCTGTATGCCTGGCGGCCGGCGCTGGCGGCGCGCGCCTCGGCAATTCCCGGCATCGGCGCGCCGCAGCTCACGGTCGGGCTGATCGCGGGCGGGATCAACACCAACGTGGTGCCGGACCGCGTGCGCTTCCGCCTGGACCGCCGCATGGTGCCGGAGGAAAGCCCGCCGGCCGTGGA
This sequence comes from Pseudomonadota bacterium, assembly GCA_021847995.1. Lineage (GTDB taxonomy): Bacteria > Pseudomonadota > Alphaproteobacteria > Acetobacterales > Acetobacteraceae > JAFKFJ01. Next base: position 4,221 of record JAJZNE010000171.1, read on the forward strand.
GGCCGAACTGCGCGCCCTGATCGCCGAGGCGGCGGCCGGCGGGCCGGCGGTCCGGGTCGATGTCCGGCGCATCCTGCTGGCGGCGCCGCTGACGAAGCTGCCCGGAGGGGCCACGCTGACCGCGCTGCTGTGCGCGCATGCGAGCCGCGTGATGGGCGAGACGGTCTCCGCCGGCGGCGTGCCGCTCTATACCGATGCACGGCATTACGCGGCGGCCGGCGTGCCGATCGTGCTCTACGGCGCCGGACCGCACAGCATCGAGGAAGCGAACGCGCACCGCGCCGATGAGCGTCTCAGGCTCGCGGATCTGCACAAGGCGGCCGAGGTGGTGGCGCTGACGCTGGCCGATCTGCTGGCATGACCGGGGCCGCGCGGAGCTGGCTGTTCGTCCCCGGCGACGCCGAGCACAAGATCACCAGGGCGCTGGCGAGCGCGGCGGATGCCCTGATCCTCGATCTGGAGGACGCGGTCGCGCCCGCCAACCTGCCGGCGGCGCGTGCCCTGGTGGCTGACTGCCTGCGGACACATCCGGGTGCGCGGCTGTGGGTGCGGATCAATGCGCTCGGCACGGCGCAGGCGCTCGCCGATCTGGCGGCGGTGGTGCCGGCGGCACCGGCCGGGATCGTGCTGCCGAAGGCGGAGGGTGCGGCGGATGTGGTGCGGCTCGGCCATTACCTGAGCGCCCTGGAAGCGGCGGGCGGACTGGCCGAAGGGCAGACGCGCATTGCCGTGGTGGCGACCGAGACCCCGGCGTCGCTGTTCACGCTCGGCAGCTACGCCGCGACGCCGCCACGCCTTGCGGCGCTGACCTGGGGGGCGGAGGATCTGGCGGCGGCGCTGGGGGCGAGCGCGAACCGGGAGGGCGACGGCAACTATGCCGCGCCGTTCGTGCTGGCCCGCACCCTGTGCCTCGCCGCCGCGACGGCAGCCGGGGTCGCGCCGATCGACACCGTGTTCACCGATTTCCGCGACGAGGCAGGCCTGGCAGCGGAAGCATCGGCGGCGCGGCGGGCGGGCTTCGTCGGCAAGCTTGCGATCCATCCGGCACAGGTCGGCCCGATCAACGCCGCCTTCACGCCGACCGACGCCGAGATTGCCGCGGCGGAGCGGATCGTCGCCGCCTTTGCCGCGGCCCCCGGGCAGGGCACGGTGGGGCTGGATGGTCGCATGCTGGACCGGCCGCATCTGCGGCAGGCGGAACGGGTTCTGGCGGCGGCCGGGCGGTCGGGCGGGAGTTAGCGGCAGGGGGGTGGCGGAAGGTTCGTGTTGTCCCGGTGGATAAGTTCCGCCATCTGCCCTATGTCACCGGCCATGACCGACACTCCGCTCAGCCGCATCCGCAACTTCGCCATCATCGCCCATATCGATCATGGCAAATCGACGCTCGCCGACCGGCTGATCCAGGCGACCGGCGCGCTGCCCGACCGCGAGATGACCAACCAGGTCCTCGACAACATGGAGTTGGAGCGCGAGCGCGGCATCACCATCAAGGCGCAGACCGTGCGGCTGACCTATCGCGCGCGGGATGGGCAGACCTATGCCCTCAATCTGATGGACACGCCCGGCCACGTCGATTTCGCCTATGAGGTGTCGCGCAGCCTCGCTGCCTGCGAAGGCTCGCTCCTGGTGGTCGATGCGAGCCAGGGGGTGGAGGCGCAGACGCTCGCCAATGTCTACCAGGCGATCGACGCGGGGCACGAGATCGTGCCGGTGCTCAACAAGATCGACCTGCCCGCGGCCGAGCCGGAGCGGGTGCGCCAGCAGATCGAGGACGTGATCGGCCTCGATGCCGCCGACGCGGTGCTGATCAGCGCCAAGACCGGCCTCAACATCGACGCGGTGCTGGAGGCGCTGGTGGCGCGCCTGCCGCCGCCGCAGGGCGACGAAGCCGCGCCGCTCAAGGCGCTGCTGGTCGATAGCTGGTACGACCCCTATCTCGGCGTGGTCATCCTGGTCCGGGTGAAGGACGGGCGCCTCAGGCGCGGCCAACGCATCCGCATGATGTCCACCGGCGCCGTGCACGGCATCGAGCAGGTCGGCGTGTTCACGCCCCGCATGCAGCCCGCCGACGATCTCGGTCCGGGGGAGATCGGCTACCTCACCGCCGCGATCAAGACCGTCGCCGACTGCAAGGTCGGCGACACCATCACCGACGACCGCACGCCGGCCGCCGAACCGCTGCCGGGGTTCAAGCCGTCGGTGCCGGTGGTGTGGTGCGGCCTCTATCCGACCGATGCCGACGAGTTCGAGAAGCTGCGCGACAGCCTCGCCAAGCTGCGCCTCAACGACGCGAGCTTCCATTATGAGCCGGAGACGTCGGCCGCCCTCGGCTTCGGCTTCCGCTGCGGGTTCCTCGGCCTGCTGCATCTGGAGATCGTGCAGGAACGGCTGGCCCGCGAATTCGGCCTCGATCTGATCGCGACCGCGCCGTCCGTGGTCTACCGGGTACACCGGACCAACGGCGTGATGGAGGAACTGCACAACCCCGCCGACATGCCGGACGGCAGCGTCATCGACCATATCGAGGAGCCGTGGATCAGGGCGACGATCCTGGTGCCCGACGAGCATCTCGGCGCGGTGCTGACGCTGTGCAATGAGCGGCGCGGCCAGCAGGCGGACCTGACCTATGTCGGCAACCGGGCGATGGCGGTCTATCGCCTGCCGCTGAATGAGGTGGTGTTCGACTTCTATGACCGCCTGAAGTCGGTCAGCCGCGGCTACGCCAGCTTCGACTACCAGATGGACGGCTATGCCGAGGGCGATCTGGTGCGCATTTCCATCCTGGTGAACGGGGAGGCGGTGGACGCACTGAGCTTCATCGCCCATCGCAGCGCGGCGGAGGCACGCGGCCGCTCGATCTGCGTCAAGCTGAAGGATCTCATTCCGCGGCAGTTGTTCAAGATCGCGGTGCAGGCGGCGATCGGCGGGCGGGTGATCGCGCGCGAGACGATCGGCGCGCTGAGCAAGGACGTGACCGCGAAATGCTACGGCGGCGACATCACGCGCAAGCGCAAGCTGCTGGAGAAGCAGAAGGAGGGCAAGAAGCGGATGCGCCAGTTCGGCAAGGTGGAAATCCCGCAGAGCGCGTTTCTGGCGGCGCTGAAGATGGACGCCTGACGCTGCGCGGGGCCGGCAAAACTTGCGCCCGGGCAGGCAGGTGGTATTTTCGTCCCCGTGCCGGAGGGATGGCCGAGCGGCTTAAGGCGCACGCTTGGAAAGCGTGTGTACGCTAACAGCGTACCGTGGGTTCGAATCCCACTCCCTCCGCCACCGCAACAAATCTCTCGTTATCCGCTGCAAGTCTTGGTTTTCTGGGGTTTCTTGGGTCTTTCGGTGTTCCAAGAAGTGCTCCAACATGCGCCTTATGTCCTACCTCCGGTTGCATCCCAAGACTCGCATCTACTGGTATAGGCGAGCCGTGCCTCCGCGCCTGCGGAACCATCTTCCGCCCATTCCCGGCTTCGACCACAAGCCGGGTAGAACCGAACTTACGAAGACGACCGGCGTTCGCGGAAAGGCAGAGGCGAACAGAATCGCAGCCGACATCGACCGGCAGGTGCAGATCGCCTTTGACGCCGCAGAACAGGCGGTTACGGCAAGCCAAGTCGCCAGAGCCGGGGCAGAAAGCCGGACTGAGGGGGAATCAGTAAGCAAAATACTATCAGTGGCGGCAGTTCCAGTCAGCCCTGCTGCCGCCCTTGCGGCTTTCGAGCGATGGAAGGCAGAGAGCATAAAGCAGGCGGAACTTCTGATCTTCAATGGGGAAAATGGAATTTTGGAGGATGAATTCACAATCCAAACCGATTTCAAATACAATCTTCAACAATTTTCCTACAACCCACGTGGGAATTCAGAGCTATGGCGGAAGATTTTTGGATTCGATGACGCCCTTTGTGCGGCACTTGCTGATCGTGGAATCAACATTTCCTCGTCGCATCCCGCTATTTCACGTCTTCGCCCGGCATTTGCCGAGGCATGGTGGGAGGTAGTCCGCGCCAAAGACCGGATGGCGTGGGGCGATTGGACGTTTGGCGACGAGGTAGATCAGCCGTCCTCGGCGGAACCCCTCGTTCCTACTCTTCCGCAATCAGCCCAGACGCCGAATGCCACCGCCACGCCGTTTCTGAGCGCGCTTGATGCGTGGAAGAGCCAAGCTGCAATGAAGCCTCGGCAAGTGGCTGCCTACATATCCGATATCTCTGCCTTTGCAGAGCGGTATCCTGACATGATGATCGAGAGTATTGAACAAACACACGCACAGCAGTGGATAAAAAATCTTACATACTCTAATTTGTCTGGCAAGACGATTGTTCGAAAACTCTCATCTTTGCGAAGATATTGGCGGTACATGCAAGAACAAGCGCTGGTTCCTCATGATCGCAATCCGTTTCGAGAGGTTAGGGTACCCAAGCAAAAATCTGCCAGACGAATGGAAGGTGGATGGGAACCGTTTGACCCAAAGGATGTCGCGGCACTCTGGCATGAAGCTAAAAGGCGTGACGATATACCCTTGGCAGACACCATCCGCATTGCAGCTTTTACTGGCGCGCGGATCGAGTCGATTTGTAGCGCTACGACTGCGGATATACGCCGAGACACAAGGCTGTTCAACGCTCTTGGGTGGGTGGGTGGAGTGAGTCCAGAATGCCACACCTGAGGACGGAATGAAGTGGCTGAATGGAAATGGGATTCCTGAT
>JAJZNE010000005.1 GCA_021847995.1 Pseudomonadota bacterium
CATAGCGCCGCCCGGCCGGCAGCAGCGGCAGCACCAGCCGCCAGCGCGGGCCGGCCAGCGCCGCAAGGTCGGCGGCGAGCGCGGCGGCGCGAAAAAGTTCCGGCCGCCGCCAGCCGGCGACAGCGGAGGCCGGGCCAAGCCGCACCAGCGCCCGCTCCATCGCCCGGTAGACCGGCAGCAGGTTGCGCAGCAGCAGCGCGTAGCCGGCACGGCTCGCTTGGCGATGCAGGATCGCCTGCACGATTCCGCTGCGCTCCGCCTGCGCATGCAGCGCCGCCGTGCCGCGGCGCAGCGCCGTTGCAAGGCCGGGTCCGACAGGCGGCGGCACACTGTCCATAACGGCATGATAGGTCGGCCGCCCCAGCTGCGCCACGGCGACAACGGCGGCAACCGTCAGGCCGAAAATCGTCAGGCTGGGCAGACGGCCGCAAACATGCTAAATGAATCGGCCTGTCGCGCTGTGCGGCGAAAAGGACGATGTAGTGCCATGGGTGCGGTCATGCCGGGCGTGAACATCGCGCAACCCGATATCACGCTGATGCTCGACCTCGACGGCGTGATCGAGGAGGCGCGGATCGGCGGCGCGATCGGCGATGAGGAACTGGCGGCCTGGCGCGGACGCCCATGGGTGGAAACCGTCGCCGAGGTAGGCAGTGCCAAGGTCCGCCGCATGCTGGAGGATGCCTGCACCAGCGGCGTCTCCGCCTTCCGCCAGGTGACACAGCGTTTCCCCAGCGGGCGCGAACTGCCGATCGAGTACACCACGGTCAGGCTGGGCGGCAAAGCCGGGCTGATCGCGATCGGGCGCAGTCTGCAGGCGGTGGCGGAATTGCAGTCCCGCCTGATCGCCGCCCAGCAGGTGATGGAACGCGATTACTGGAAGCTGCGCGAGGTGGAAACGCGCTACCGCCTGCTGTTCGACACCGCGACCGAGGCGGTGCTGCTGCTGCGCCTCGACGGATTGCTGATCCAGGAGGCCAATCCGGTCGCGATCCGCACGCTCGGGCTGGCCAGCGGGCGCGCCTTCCTGCCGGAGATGGCCGCCGCCGACCGCCCGGCGTTCGAGGCGATGCTGGCGCGCGTTCGGGAATTCGGCCGCGCGCCGGCGGTGCTGGTGCATCTGGGGCCGGAGGGAACGGCCTGGACGGTGCGGGCGACGCTGATGAACGCACCCTCGGCCCCCGCCTTCCTGCTGCAACTTTCGCCCGTCGCGGCGGCAATGCCGGGCGAGACCCGCGATGCCCTGGCGCTCGAGGAGATGATCGAGCAGCTGCCCGACGGTTTTCTTGTGATCGACCGGGAGGGAACGGTACGGCGCGCCAACCGTGCCTTCCTCGATCTCGTGCAGCTTCCGTCGGAGGCGGCGGTGCTCGGCGAATCGCTGGCGCGCTGGCTGGCGCGGCCGGGGGCGGACCTGCCGGTGCTGCTCGCCAACCTCCAGCGGCACGGCAACGTGCGCCTGTTCGGCACGGCCATGCACGGCGAACTCGGCACCGATACGGAGGTCGAAATCTCCGCCGCCGGCGACAGGCGTGCGCAGCCGCACTGGTTTGCGCTGGTGCTGCGCGACATCGCCCGCCGCCCCGCGCCATCGCCGGAAGGCGACCGGCTGCACGCCGCCCTCACCGCGATCCTGGAGCAGTCCGGCCGCACCTCCCTGCGCAAGCTGGTACGCGACACGGTGGAGGTGGTGGAGCGCCACTGCATCGAAGTGGCGCTGGAAGTGTCCGGCAGCAACCGCACCGCGGCGGCGGAACTGCTGGGGCTGAGCCGGCAGAGCCTCTATGAGAAGCTGGACCGCTACGCGCTGCATGGCAGCGACGCGACAGCGCCGGCGGATGGCGGCGGCTGAGACACGGATCGCAGGCGATGACGCAACTGGCCGCTCCCGCCTTCGGCCAGGCCGACCTTTCCAACTGCGAGCGCGAACAGATCCACCTCGCCGGCTCGATCCAGCCGCACGGGGCGCTGCTGGTGGCCCGCGAGCCGGATCTCACGATCGTGCAGGCAAGCGCCAACGCAGCGGCGTTCCTCGGCCTGCGCGCGGGGCAGGTGATCGGCCGGCGGCTCGGCGATCTGGGCGGCAACCTTGCCGCCCGTGTCCGCCCCCATCTGACCGCGCCGCTGGATGCGCTGCCCGTCGCCATCCCCTGTCACGCCGGCGAACCGCCGCGCCTGCTCGACGCGCTGCTGCACCGCACGCCCGCCGACGGTCTGGTGATCGAACTGGAGCGGGGGGACGATGATCCCCACCCGATGGATGATCTCGGCAGCGGATTGCAGACTATCCTGGCCTGTTCATCGCTGCGCCAGCTCGCCGACGAAGCCGCGCGGCTGTTCCGCGCGCTGACCGGCTATGACCGGGTGATGGTGTACCGTTTCGACGAAGACGGGCACGGCGAGGTTTTTTCCGAACAGCGGCGTCCCGATCTCGAACCGCTGCTCGGCAACCGCTATCCGGCGACCGATATTCCGCAGATCGCGCGCCGGCTCTATATCCGCAACCGGGTGCGGATGCTGGTCGATGTCGGCTACCGGCCGGTGCCGCTGGAACCGCGGCACTCCCCGCTCAGCCGGCGGGAACTGGACATGTCGCTGTGCGCACTGCGCAGCATGTCGCCGATTCATCTGCAATATCTCAAGAACATGGGCGTGGCGGCGACCCTGGTCATCTCCCTCGTGATCGGCGGGCGGCTGTGGGGGCTGGTTGCCTGCCACCACTACGTGCCGCGGCTGCTGCCGTTTGCCCGGCGTGCGGTATGCGAACTGCTCGCCGAGGCGGTAGCGACGCGCATCGCGGCACTGGAAGGCTTCCTGCAATCGCAGGCAGAACTGGCGGTCCGGCGCATCGAACAGCGCATGATCGAGGCGATCGGCCGCGATGGCGACTGGCGCAGCGCTCTGTTCGACACCTCGCACGCACTGCTGCAACCGCTGGGCGCGAGCGGGGTGGCGCTGCTGTTCGAGGGACAGGTGCTGACCGCCGGCGATGTGCCGGGAACGCAGGAACTGCGTGCGCTCGGCAACTGGCTCGATCGGCACCGTCCCGCGCCGCTCCATGTCACCGCCTCACTGCGCAGCGAGGCGCCGCATCTCGCCGCGCTGACGCCGGTCGCGAGCGGGGTGCTGGCCACCACCGTGTCGGAACAGCCCGGCGAATTCCTGATCTGGTTCCGGCCGGAGCGGGTGCGCACCGTCACCTGGGGCGGCGATCCGTTCAAGGCAGTGGTGGTGGGCAACGACCCCGCCGACCTGTCGCCGCGCCGGTCCTTCGCCAAATGGCAGCAACTGGTGGAGGGCACCTCCGACCCGTGGACGGCGGCGGACCTCGCCGCGGCCCGCATGATCGGCGAGACGCTGACCGACATGGTTCAGCAGTTTCGCGCCGTGCGCCTGCTGATCGTGCAGCACCAGGTGGAGGAGGTTCGCAGCCAGCTCGGCGCATCGGCGCAACCGACCCTGATCGCCGACGGGGACGGGCGCATCCTGCTCGCCAACCGCGCATGCCGCGCGCTGATCGGCAAGGCCGATTGGCTGCCGCCGCGGATCGCCGACCTGCCGGCCCTGTTCGCCGATGACGACGGCGCGCGCCGGCGGCTGGAGGAATTGCTGATCGAGCGGCGACCGTGGCGCGGCGAACTTGCCGTGCAGGACGCAAGCGGCCGCACGACACCGCTGCTGGTGCGCGCCGACCCCGTGTTCTCCGCGCCGGGACGGGTGCTCGGCTTCGTGCTGCTGTTCACTGATGTGACAGAGCGCAAGCGGGCCGAGGCAGCGCGGCAGGCATTTCAGGAATCAGTGCTGCGCCCGCCGGCGGCCCCACTCGGCCGGCGCGATTCGGCCGACGAACTGGCCTATCGCCGGCTGATGGGGATCATGGTGGAAAACGCGCAACTCACCGCCCTGGAAATCACCGACAGCATCGATCCGGCGACGCTGCCGGACCTGCTGCTCGGCGTGCAGGCGTCGGTGGCGCGAATGGCGGAATTGCTGGATCACCTGATCCGGCACGCCCACGGCAACGCGGCGGCGCCCGATTGAGCGCCGCCGCGCCGATCCCTCTGCCCAGGCTCAGGCCTTCGGTCCGTAGGCGATGCACCAGCCGTTCGGGGAGATGTTCCCGTCCACCAGCTTGCAGGCGTTGGGAGCAATGAAATTGACGCAGTTGCTGCACATCTGCCCGTCTTTCGGGGATGTCTGATACTGCACCGCCGATTGGGCCAGCTTCTGCTGCGCCAGCGCCGTCGCCGGTGCAGCGGCCAGCACTGCGATGCCTGCTTTCAGCACCGCGCGGCGGCGCGGCGCGGTTTCCGTCGGGTTGATCATGCGTCACCTCCTGTTGACAGACGATGTCGGGAGGAGGCCGGTTCTGTCAAGCCGTCAGGCAGCCCGAAGCTGCGACTGTTCGGCCCAGATTTCCGCCAGCGCCGCTGCCAGATGGCCAATGTCCGCGTCGCTGTGCAGCGGCGAGGGTGTGATCCGCAACCGTTCGGTGCCGCGCGGCACGGTGGGATAGTTGATCGGCTGGACATAGATGCCATAACGTTCCAGCAGCAGGTCGCTGATCTGCCGGCAGCGTGCCGCGTCGCCCACCATCACCGGCACGATATGGCTCGGGTTGGCGAGATGCGGCACGCCGGCGGCGTCCAGCGCCGCGCGGACGCGGGCGACGCGGTCCTGCATGCGGTCGCGTTCGGCGCCGCTCATGCGCAGGTGGCGGATGGCGGCACGCGCACCGGCGGCGACCGCGGGCGGCAGCGCTGTCGAGAAGATGAAGCCGGAGGCGAAGCTGCGCACGAAGTCGCACAGTGCCGCAGACGCGGCGATGTAGCCGCCGACCACGCCGAAGCCCTTGGCGAGGGTTCCCTCGATCACCGTCAGCCGGTGGCTCAAACCCTCCCGCTCGGCGATGCCGGCGCCGTGCGGGCCGTAGAGGCCGACCGCATGCACCTCGTCGAGATAGGTCATCGCCCCGTGCGCGTCAGCCACGTCGCAAAGCTCTGCGATCGGGGCGATGTCGCCGTCCATCGAATAGACCGACTCGAACGCCACCAGCTTCGGCCGTGCCGGATCAAGATCGGCGAGCCGGCGCGCGAGGTCGGCGGGATCGTTGTGGGCGAACACGCGCGTCTCCACACGCGACTGCCGCATGCCCTCGATCATCGAGGCGTGGTTGAGCGCATCGGATAGAATGATGCATCCCGGAAGCCGTGCCGCAAGCGTGCTCAGTGTCGCCCAGTTGGAGACATAGCCGGAGTTGAACAGCAGCGCTGCTTCCTTGCCGTGCAGATCGGCGAGTTCCTGCTCCAGCAGGACATGGGCGTGGCTGGTGCCGGAGATATTGCGCGTACCGCCGGCGCCGGCGCCATAGTGATCCAGCGCCTCGTGCATCGCCGCCAGCACCGCGGGATGCTGGCCCATGCCGAGATAGTCGTTGGAGCACCACACCGTCACCTGCGTGGCACCATGCGGGCCGAGGCGCGTCGCATGCGGAAACGCGCCGGCGTGGCGCCGCAGATCGGCGAAAACGCGATAATTGCCGGCGCGCCGCAGCCCGTCCAGCTCGGCGCGGAAGAACGCTTCGTAGTTCATCGACCCCTCCATTCGGACTCACGGCACGCGGCGGCAGCCAGCACCGGGCGGCGCATGATCGACCAGCGCGATGCCCAGCGCCTGCCGGGCAGCGCCGCCATCGCCGCCCGCAGCCGCAAGGCCCCGTCCCACAGCCGCGCGAAGGGCAGCGGCAGCACCAGCATCCAGTGTTCCAGCACGCCCAGCAGCAGCAGCGTGCCGAGCAGCATCGCCCCGGTCGCGGCCGCCGGCGCCGCCGCCGACGCGCCGGCGAACAGCACCACCATGGCGACGGTGCCCGCCGTGACGGAGAGCGGAAACAGCACATTCATCGGCCGGCGCCGCATGAAACCGGCCAGGAACGCCAGATGCGGCGGCAGCCATGCCTCGTTCAGGTTGGGCACGCCGAGGAACACGTTCAGCCTTGCGCTTTCGTGCATCAGCGCGAGCGCGACGAACGTCCGCAGGGCGAGCCGGTTCGGCTGGTGCCACAGCAGCAGCGCGATCGCCGTACCGACCAGCAGAATGGCGAGCTCATGCCACAGATTGGCATGAACGGCCTGCGCGAAGCGCCGCCAGGCGCCGGCGGCGACCGGCTTGCCGCGCGCCCGCGGACCGACCAGCACGCCGAGATAGAAGCCGAGTTCCACCCACGCCCAGGCGAGCAGCGCAGCCGCAAATGCGACATAGGCGCCGCCAGCGGTCAGGTCGGCGCCGCTGAGCCGCACGACATGCAGCGAAGCCGCCAGTACCGCAGTGCCGGCCAGCATGCTCGCCGTGAACGTCGCACGCGGCAGCCCGTCCAGAAGCAGTACCGCAGCGGTGGCGAACCACCACAGCAGCACGGCGAACAGCGGAGGAACGAGGTACAGGCTCATGTCACCACGCAGGGGCGAGGCGGATGCGCGCCGGCAGCGCCTGGGTATGTCCGGGCCGCAGGTAGAGACGCAGGAACGTCACCGCCGCGGCGGCACTCAGGCCGAGCCGCCGCAACCGTCCGCCGAGACCGCCCGCTGCACGGGCCCGCGCATTCGCCTCCGCGATGCGGCACAGCCGTTCCAGCCCGGCGCGGAAGCCGGGATGATCGAGGTCGAGGGACACCGGGAAGACCTGACGGCAAATCTCGCTCGTGATGCGGAACACGGTGAAGTCGTACTCGGTCGGGTCGAGGCCGAGGGCGGCGTGGAACACCGGGCGCGCGTGGTCACGCACATACATGGTCGCGAACACGGCGAGCAGGAAGAACTTGATCCACAGCCGGTTGACGCCGCTCAGCAGCTTCGGGTTCGCGCGCATCAGCAGCGCGAATGCCTCGCCGTGGCGGAATTCGTCATTGCACCACTCGCGGAACCACTTGAAGATCGGATGGAACCGCCGCGCCGGGTCGCGCTCCAGCGTGCGGAAGATGGAAATGTAGCGGGCATAGCCGATCTTCTCCGACAGATAGGTGGCGTAGAAGATGAATTTCGGCTGAAAGAAGGTGTACTTCTTGGCCTTCGTCAGGAAGCCGAGATCGACGCCGATGCCGAAATCCTTCAGCGTGTCGTTGATGAAGCCGGCATGCCGGGCCTCGTCGCGGCTCATGTAGGCGAACAACTGCCGGATGTCGGGATGGTCGATGCGCTTCCTGATCTCGGCATAGAGCACGCAGCCGGAGAATTCGGCGGTCACCGAGCTGATCAGGAAATCCAGGAACTCGCTGCGCAGCTCGGGCGGGATCGCGTCAAGATCGCGGTCGAACTCGTCGGTGCGGACGAAATGCCCCTTGTTCGGGTCGCGCGCGAATTCGGCCATCAGCTCGTCCCATTCGGCGCGCACCGGCTGCACGTCGAGCCGGCTCATGGCGGCGAAATCGGTCGTGTAGAAGCGCGGGCTGAGGACGGTTTCCGTCAGCGCCTGCCGGGTCGATTGGTTCGGGCTGGGGCGGGTCACGTCACCTCCTTTGCGGCAAAGCCGACCTCGTAGAGTTCCGTCAGTTCAAGCAGCGAGACGAGCCGCGTCCACGCGCGCGTGAGCGGCCCGGCGCGAAAGACGGTGGCGCGCCCCTCGGCAACCACCTGTTCGCCGAAGCCGATCGCGGCTGGCGCATCATGCACAACGACGATATCGCCGGGCCGCAGCGCGATGCCCTCCACGATCGCATGGGCGTGGAAGCTCTCCGCGGTCTGCGCCACGTCGAAGCTGCATGCGACGGCGACGCGGCGGCGGAATGGCCAGCTGCGTTCCTTCATTGTCCCTTCTCCCGGCCGGCAGAGAGCAGGACGGCGAAATCCCGCTCGTTGGTGGCGCCGAACGCCGCCAGTTCCAGCACCCGCCCGATCGCGGGATCATCGAGGCTGAGGCGGCCGTCCGACCACGCGATGAGGCGGAACGGCGTAGCCTGGCCGACGCCGATCCGTTCGCGCGCGCCGGCCAATGTGCGCATCGTTGCGCGCACGAAGCCGCCGGTGCCGGGTGCGATGACGGCGGCGACGCGCCCGTCCTTCGCATCCCGCACCACCACCGCCCCATCGCCGCGGTCGGCAAAGCGCAGGTCGCGTTCCGCCACCGGGGCGGCCGGCGGGACCAGTCGCACCGGGCCGACAAGGCGCCCCGCGGCAGCGCCGAGCAGGCTCAGCAGCACGAGGACGCCGGCGCCGATCAGCAGGCTTCGCGGCACCTGCTCCGTGTGCGTCGCGCTCACGCCGCCACCGCCCGCGCCGCGGCCGGCGCCACCGCATTGCGTTGCGGCGCATAGGCCCGCAGCGACAGCGCCCGCCCCAGTACCGCCGCCACCTGCGCGGCATCGGGCAGCGCCCGCAGCATCGGCACCGGCCGTGCGAAATGCCAGGGCCGCACATGCGGCCACAGCGTCACGAAGGCGACGCGCTCGCCCGCCGCCAGCGTCAGCGCGATGTCCCCCGACCCATCCGCGCGCAGCCGCACGCCGGCCGAATCGATCAGGCGGAACGGCAGGTTGAGGGTGATCGGCAGGGCCATGCCGACGCGCATCACCACACGGCGCGTGGTGATGGTATAGAGCGTGGTCCGCGCCACCAGCGCCGCAAGTCCCGCCAGCAGGACGAGCGCCGCCGCCGCCAGACCCGCCAGGCGTGCCGTACCGAGCAGCAGCGCCGTGCCGGAAGCGGTCCCGGCGGCCAGCGACTCCGCCACGTACCAGGCGAGCAGCAGGGCGAAATAGAGGGCAAACTGCGGCAGATGGAACCCGTACCGGGCGAAGCTGTGCCAGCGCGGCGTCCCCTGCCACAGGATCGCCTCACCCTCCGGCAGCCGGCCGGGCAGACCGGGGATGGGCTCGGCCTCGTGCGCCGCGATCCACGGGCCGCTCACAGCAGCGGCTCCGCCCGCTCGGGCGTCGCATAGAGATGGCCGCTGGCGAAATAGGCGCCGATCGCGTCCTCCTCGCGCAGCGTCACCTGGTCCGGCCGGCTGTGCCGCGGCGCATCGGCAAACTGGCGCGCCAGCACCGAGGCAACCCGCACCCGGCTGCCCGACAGCCGCACCAGCGTCATCGGCAGCAGCACCCGCGCCCCCGCCACGATCTCCACCTCCAGATAGCGGAGCATGGTCTCGGAACGGTCGATCCAGGCCTCGCGCACGACACCCGCCACCTCGCCGTCGGCACCGACCACCTCCATGCCGCGCGGGTCCGGATCCTCCTCGGCGATCGCATGATCGGTCGCGACCCGCAGCGGCACGACCCGCGGCTTGCCGGTCGCCAGCACCAGTTCGGGCTCGTTGGCGCGATACGCGAAGGCGGCCGGGCCGACGCCGGAGAGCATCGGGTTGCCGACCGGCTGCAACGGCGCCCCCGGCCACGCCGCCGTCGGCGCGGCATAGCAGGGCGGCTGCGGCCCTTCGGCACGCGGCGCGGTCTGGGTGCGGCCATCGGCGAGGTGGAATGATTTGGGCGCCGGTAGCGGCGGGAAACCCTGCACGGTGACGTGCGCCGAGCGATCCGATTGCAGCGGATAGCCTTCCCGCTTGTCCTCGCGCCGCAGATATATCAGCAGGCCGGCGAAGAACAGCCAGAACGCATAGAGCGCGAGCTGGGCGACATCGATGTAGCCGGTGATGGCACCGATCTGCATGGCGGACCTCGGCTTTCAGGGCGACGGCCGGGCGAGGCCCAGGGTCGCGGGATGGACGGGATGATCGGCAGGCAGGCGACGCACGAGCGGGCCGAGCGCGACCAGCGTCGCGAACAGCAGCGCGATTTCGACGTGATAGACAAAGGAATATCCGACGGCTGGCCCGGTCAGCGCGGGGCCGAGCGCCCCCTGCGCGGCGAGCGCCGCGACACCGTCGCGCAGCAGCCCGCCGAGCGCGATCGCCACCCCCGCCGCAGTCGCCTGCGCCGCCCCCCAGGCGCCGAGGGCGAGCCCGGCCAACTGGCCCTGGGCGGTCGCCATCGCGGCGCTCAGCGTGCCGACGGCGAACAGGCCGGCGCCGAATCCGATGAGCGCGGTGCCGAGGCCGAACAGCAGAGCGGACCCGAGCGGGGCGGCGAAGATCACCGCGGCGAACGCCGCCAGCCCCGCCAGCACACCGAACCCCGCCAGACGGTACGGATCGGCCCGTTGCCCGAGCCGCAGCCCGGCCAGCGCAAACCCCGCCAGGCCGCCGATCGCGAGCAGCGCGGTCAGCCGCGTCGTCATCGCCACCGGCAGATGAAGCACCTGCCCGCCATAGGGTTCGAGCAGGATGTCCTGCATGCTGAAGCCGACCGTGCCCAGCGCCACCGCCACCAGCCGCCGCCGCGCGCCACGCCCGGCGGCATAGTCGCGCCATGCCGCGGCGAAGCGGGGCCGGGCACGTTCGGGCGCGGTGCGCGCCGGGTCGCGCTTTTCCTGCCGCCACAGCGCCACGGTGTTCAGCACCAGCGTCGCCAGCGCGGCACCCTGGATCACCTGGATCAGCCTGATCTCGCTGAACGCGGCGAGCAGCGCGCCGAACACCACCGCGCTGACCACCATGCCGGCGAGCAGCATGACCGAGAGCAGGGCGACGACTTTGGGATGCGCCTCCTCGGGCGCCAGATCGGTCGCGAGCGCGAGGCCGACGGTCTGGGTCGTATGCAGCCCGGCACCCACCAGCAGGAAGGCGAGAGCCGCCCCGATATCGCCGATCAGCACCGGTCCATGCGTGTCGCCCGACAGCACCAGCAGCGCGAACGGCATGATGGCGAACCCGCCGAACTGAATGAGGGTGCCCATCCAGAGATACGGCACCCGCCGCCAGCCGAGCACCGAACGATGCGTGTCGGAGCGGAACCCGATCACCGCGCGCAGCGGCGCGAACACCAGCGGTAGCGCCACCATCGCCGCCACCAGCCAGGCCGGCACGCCAAGCTCGACGATCATCACCCGGTTGAGCGTGCCGATCATCAGCACCACGGCCATCCCGACCGACACCTGGAACAGCGACAGCCGGAACAGCCGCCCGGGCGGCAACCCGGTTGCTGCCACGTCGGCGAACGGCAGGAAGCGCGGGCCGATGCGCTGCCAGCCGCGGGCAAAATGCGCGTTCATCCTCATGCCGGCACCATCTCTTTCGCCTCGGAGATGTAGAAGCCGCTGTCCACCCGCGCCGTGCGGCCGAGCTGCCAGCCGGCGAGCGGCGGCTGCGCCGCCAGAAGCTGCCCGAGGGAAGCGGTCGCCACCGGCTCGATCGCCGGGGCACGCAGGCCGCGCGGGAACAGCCGCCCGACGGAGTGCATCACGCCGAGCAGCATCGTCCGCGGCGCCACCGTGAACAGCACCGAGCCCGACGCGCGCGCCGCCAGCGCGCCGACCGACGCCGCCATGTCGGCCGCGCGATAGTGGATCAGGCTATCCATCGCCACGACATGGTCGAATGAACCGAAGCCAGGATCGAGCATGTCGCCGACGACGAAGTCGAGCCGGCCGGCGCCGCCGTCGCGGCAGCGTTCGCGCGCCAGCGCGATCAGCGTCGGCGACAGATCGACCGCCACCACCTCCGCCCCCCGTCGCGCCGCTTCCAGCGCCAGCGCACCGGTGCCGCACCCGGCATCGAGCACGCGCCGGCCGCGGAGATCCTCCGGCAGCCAGGACAGCAGCGTGGTCCGCATGCGGTCGCGCCCGGCGCGCACGGTGGCACGGATGGAGCCGAGCGGCGCATCGCTGGTCATGCGTGCCCAGGCCTGCACCGCGGTGCGGTCGAAATAGGTCTCCAACTGGGCGCGGCGGCGCGTGTAGGTCAGCGTGATCATCAGTCGAATCCCAGCAGGTCGAAGATCTCGCGATCCCTGAGCGGGCTTGCCGGCAGCGGCGGCGCGCCCGCCCACAGCAGGCCGGCGAGGCGCAGATACTCGTCCTGTACCGCCTGCACGGCAGGCGTCGGTTCCATCTCGAACAGCGTCGCTTTCTTCAGCCGGCTTCGGCGGATCTCATCGAGATCGGGAAAATGGGCGAGCGTGGCGAGGCCGGTTGCGCCGTTGAAGCGGTCGATCTGATCGGTCGCGGCACTGCGGTTGGCGATGACACCGCCGAGCCGCACCTCGTAATTGCGCGCCTTGGCCTGGATCGCTGCGACGATGCGGTTCATCGCGAAGATCGAGTCGAAATCGTTGGCCGCGACGATCAGCGCCCGCGCGGCATGCTGCAACGGCGCCGCGAAGCCGCCGCACACCACGTCGCCGAGCACATCGAAGATCACCACGTCGGTGTCTTCCAGCAGGTGATGTTCCTTGAGCAGCTTCACTGTCTGCCCGACGACATAGCCGCCGCAGCCGGTTCCGGCCGGCGGGCCGCCGGCTTCGACGCACATCACGCCGTTGTACCCCGGATAGACGAAATCTTCGGCACGCAGCTCCTCGGCGTGGAAATCGACCGATTCCAGGATGTCGATCACCGTCGGCACCAGGCGCTTGGTCAGGGTGAAGGTGGAATCGTGCTTGGGATCGCAGCCGATCTGCAGCACGCGCAGCCCGAGCTTCGAGAAGGCGACCGAAAGATTGGACGAGGTGGTGCTCTTGCCGATGCCGCCCTTGCCGTATACCGCGAACACCTTGGCGTGCCCGATTGCCAGCGTGGGCGGCATCTGCACCTGCACGCTGCCCTCCCCATCGTCGCGCCCGCCGGCGGCCCGGCGGAGTGTCGTGCTGCTCATGCTGCCACCTCGATGCCGACCCCTTCGAGCCGGTCTTCCAGTTCCTCGCCGGCCCGGCGCAGGCGTTCCAGGATCGCCGGATCGGGCGACCAGTAGCGGCGCTCCTGCGCCTCGATCAGGCGGTTGGCGATCTTCGCGCACGCCGTCGGATTGAGGGCGGCGAGCCGCGCACGCATGCCGGGATCGAGCACGAAGGTCTCGCTCAACTGCTGATAGACCCACGGCGCCACCTCACCGGTGGTCGCCGACCAGCCCATCGTATTGGTGACGTGCGCCTCGATCTGACGCACGCCCTCGTAGCCATGCGACAGCAGGGCCTCGTACCATTTCGGATTGAGCGCGCGCGTGCGCGTCTCCAGCGCCACCTGTTCGGAAAGGCTGCGCACGATGCCGTCGCCGCGCGTCTGATCGCCGATATAGACCGAAGCAGCCTGCCCGCGCGCCCGCCGCACGGCGCTGCTGATGCCGCCCAGCGTGTCGAAATAGTTGTCGATGCTGGTGACGCCGAGCTCGACCGAGTCGAGGTTCTGATAGGCGACATCGACGCCGGCCAGCAGATGCGCGAGCACGCCATCAGCCCGCGCCGGCGCGGCGCCGAGGCCGTAGGCGAAGCCCTTGCGCCGCAGATAGGCATCGGCGAGTTCGTCCTCGTCCTGCCAGCAACCCTGCTCCAGCATGTGGTTGACGTTGGCGCCGTAAGCCCCTTCGGCGTTGCCGAACACGCGCAGCGCCGCCTGCGCCAGATCGCCGCCATGCGCCGCCTGGTAGGCGAGCGCATGCTTGCGGATGAAGTTCTGCGCCTCCGGCTCATCCGCCGCGGCGGCGAGCTGGGCCGCCTCGGCCAGCAGCCGCGTCTGCATCGGCAGCAGATCACGAAAAATGCCGGACAGCGAGATCAGGACATCGATGCGCGGCCGCCCGAGCCGCGGCAACGGCACCAGCGCCGCACCCGCCAGCCTGCCATAGCTGTCGTGCCGCGGTTCGGCGCCCATCAGCCACAGCGCCTGCGCGATCGGACCGCCCTCGGTCTTGAGGTTGTCGGTGCCCCACAGCACGATCGCGACCGTTTCCGGCAGGCCGCTCCGATCCTCGGCATGACGGGCAAGAAGCCGCTCGGCCTGGCGTGCCCCGTCGGCGACGGCGAAGGCGCTGGGAATGCGGAACGGATCGAAGCCGTGCAGGTTGCGCCCGGTCGGCAGCACCTCGGGGCTGCGCAGCAGATCGCCGCCCGGTGCGGGGCGGATATAGCCGCCGTCCAGCGCATGCAGCAGCGCCGGGATCTCATGGTCCTCCGCCAGCAGCGCATCGAGCGCGCCGCGCCGCACCGCATCGTCGATCCCAGCCGCATCCAGCAGCGCCGCCCGCTGTTGCGCATCTGGCGGTACCCCCGCGACATGCAGCCCATGCGGGATCAGCGTGTATTCGAGTTCCAGCAGCGCCTGTCCCAGGCGTTCGATCGCGGCGGCGGCGTCGTGCCAGGCCGGCTCGGCCGGCGCCAGATCCACCGCCGCCGCCTGCGATTGCGCCAGCGCGGCAAGCTGGTCGCGATGGCCGCCATCGGCGTCCGGCGGCAGGGCGCGCCAGCGGTCCAGCGTCGCCTTGAGGTCGAGCAGCCCGCGATAGAGGCCCGCCTGCGCCACCGGCGGCGTCAGGTAGCTGACCAGGGTGGCGCCGGTGCGCCGCTTCGCCAGCATCCCTTCCGAAGGATTGTTCGAGGCATAGAGATAGACGTTGGGCAGATCGCCGATCAGCCGGTCGGGCCAGCAGGCGCCCGACAGGCCGGCCTGCTTGCCGGGCATGAATTCCAGCGCGCCGTGGGTGCCGAAATGCAGGACTGCATCGGCGGCGAAATCCTCGCGCAGCCAGCGATAGAATGCGGCGAAGGCATGGGTCGGCGCGAAGCCGCGCTCGAACAGCAGGCGCATCGGGTCGCCCTCGTAGCCGAAGGCCGGCTGGATGCCGACGAACACGCGCCCGAAGGTGGCACCGAGCACGAACAGCGCGGCACCGTCGGTCTGCTGACGGCCCGGTGCCGGCCCCCATTGCCGCTCGATCTCGGCAAGCCATGTCTCGCGCCGGACGTGCTGCGCCGCCGGAATGCGCGCCGCGACGTTGGCATTGCTGCCGAACCGCGCGGCATTGCCCTCCAGCAGATGGCGGCGCAGCGCTGCGGCATCCTCGGGCACCTCCACGTCGTAGCCGCCGTCGCGCATCGCCGTCAGCACGCGATGCAGCGACTCGAAGACGGAGAGATAGGCGGCGGTGCCGACGCTGCCGGCATTGGGCGGGAAGTTGAACAGGACCACCGCGACGCGGCGTTCGCCGCGCGCGCGCCGCCGCAGCGCGATCAGCCGCGCGATGCGCGCCGCCAGCATCGCCGCGCGTTCCGGCTCCGCCGCCATGGCATGGCGTGGTCCGGCCGGCGCCCTGCCGCCGAACGTCATCGGCCAGATCGCGCCGTCGAGTTCCGGCAGTGCCACCATCATGGTCGCTTCCACCGGCGTCAGTCCGCGCGCATCCCCCCGCCACTGATCGAGGGTCTGGAACACCACCGGATGCGCGGCGATATAGGGCACGTCGAGCGCCGCCAGCGCCGCTTCGGCGGCCTGCGCGTCGTTGTAGGCAGGACCGCCGACCAGGGAAAATCCCGTCAGCGACACCACCGCATCCACCGTCGGCGCGCCGTCGCGGCGGAAATAGCGCTCGATCGCCGGGCGCGCGTCGAGGCCGGCGGCAAACGCCGGCACCACGCCGAGGCCGCGGGCCTCCAGCGCCGCGATCACGCCGTCGTAATGGGCGGCATTGCCGGCCAGCACATAGGAGCGCATCAGCAGCAGCCCGACCGTCCCCGCGCTGCCGCCGCGCGGCAAATCCGCGGCACGCGCGAAAATCGGTGGGGTGGCACGGGGATGATAGAGGCCGACATCCGGATAGGGCACCGGCGCGGCGGCGCGCAGCGCGGGTGCGGCGGCGGGGGCGTAGCGCGCGATCAGCAGCCGCAGGAGACCGGCGAGATTTTCCGCCGACCCGGCAAGCCAGTACTGCAGCGCGAGGAAATAGGCACGCACGTCCTGCGCCGTGCCGGGGATGAAGCGCAGCAGCTTCGGCAGTTGCCGCAGCATGCGCATCTGTCCCTCGCCGCTCGACGGTGCCGCACCGCTCCGGCCGGCGCCACCGCCGCGCAGCCGGCGCAGCATGGTGAGCACGCCCGACGCTTCGCCCGACATGTCGAAACGCCCGATCCGCGTCAGCCGCACCACCTCGCCCGCCGACAGGCAGCACAGCATCGCCGCGCACCGGTCGCGCCGCGCGGCGAGGGCGGGCAGCACGGCGCGGATCTGCTCGTCAAGGAACAGCATCGTGGCAACGACGATATCGGCCCGCGCGATGTCGGCATGGCAGGCCGACAGCGCCGCCGCATCGCTGCCCCATTCGTCGGCGGTATGCAGCGCGACCGACAGCCCCGGCACCTCCCGCGCCACCGCCGCCGCCGCGGCATCGACCGCGCCGGCGAGGTGGCCGTCCATCGTCACGATGACGATGCGAAGGCCGGCGCCCGCAGGCACCGGGCGGTCAGTGAGCGAAATGCGCCTTGGCATCGTACAGCGTCTCGACGGTGATGGCGGAAAGTCCCCGCTCGGCGGCGAAGCGTTCGGTGTTGCGGCGCGCCTTGCCGCGGACGAAGAACGGCACCTTGCCGAGCTCGCGCTCGGCCTCCGGCGCCCAACGGAGCGAAGACGCAGACAATGGCTGCGACATCGTCGGCGGCGGCGGCGGCGCGGCGGCGCCAAGATGGGACGGCGGCGCGTCGTCGCGGAACTCGAAATCCTCGCGGAACATCGTCAGGAGATGTTCCTCAAGCCCCATCATCAGCGGCTGGACACAGGTGTCGAACAGCACGTTGGCACCCTCGAACCCCATCTGCGGTGCGCGGCGGGCGGGGAAATCCTGCACATGCACCGGCGCCGAGATCACGGCACAGGGAATGCCGAGGCGCTTGGCGACATGCCGCTCCATCTGCGTCCCCAGCACGAGCTCCGGCTGCAGGGCGACGATCCGCGCCTCGACCTCCGCCATGTCGTCGGTGATCAGCGGATCGAGACCGAGTTCGGCGGCGGCGGCACGCAGATCGCGGGCGAATTCGCGGCTGTAGCTGCCCAGGCCGACCACGTCGAAGCCGAGTTCCCCGTCGGCGATCCGCGCCGCGGCGATGGCATGGGTCGCATCGCCGAACACGAACACGCGCTTGCCGGTCAGGTAGGTCGAATCGACCGAACGGGAGAACCACGGCAACCGGCACTCATCGGTGCGCAGGGAGCCTTCCGGGTCAACGCCTGCGACCGCGGCAATTTCGGCGATGAACGCGCGGGTGGCAGCGACACCGATCGGAACCGTGCGCACCGTCGGCTGGCCGAAGCTTCGCTCCAGCCAGCGCGCCGCGGTGTCTGCGATCTCGGGATAGAGCACGACGTTGAAATCGGCATCGCGCAGCCGTGCCAGATCGGCCGGCGAAGCATCGAGCGGGGCGACCACGTTGACGCCGATGCCGAGACCGGCGAGCAGGCCGGCGATCTCGGTCACGTCGTCGCGGTGGCGGAAGCCGAGCGACGCCGGGCCGAGCAGGTTGCAGCATGGCAGCACACCCGCGGGGCGGGCCGGGCGCGGACCGGGCGGGCCGGCGCAGGCACGCACCAGCTGATAGAAGGTTTCCGCCGCGCCCCAGTTTTCCTTGCGCTGATAGGCCGGCAGCTCAAGCGCCACCACCGGCACCGGCAGGCCGAGCGCGCGGGCAAGACCGCCGGGATCGTCCTGAATGAGCTCCGCGGTGCAGGAGGCACCGACCAGGAGCGCCTGCGGGCGGAAGCGCGCATAGGCGTCGCGCACCGCATCCTTGAACAGCGAAGCGGTGTCGGCGCCAAGGTCGCGGGCGCGGAAGGTCGTGTAGGTGACGGGCGGCCGGCTGGCACGCCGCTCGATCATGGTGAACAGAAGGTCGGCATAGGTGTCGCCCTGCGGCGCGTGCAGCACGTAATGCACGTCGCGCATCGCCGCCGCGACGCGCATCGCCCCGACATGGGGCGGCCCTTCATAGGTCCAGAACGAGAGCTGCATGGTCAGACCCGCAGCCGCGCGCGGCGGTCGAGCGGGCGGGCGAACAGATGGGCGAGATCGCCCGCCTGCTCGAAACCCTGGATCGGCGTGAACACGAGCTCGATCGACCATTTCGTCGCCATGCCCTCGGCCTCCAGCGGGTTGGCGAGGCCGAGACCGCAGACGACGAGATCGGGCCGGGCGGCGCGGCACCGATCGAGCTGGCGCTCGACATCCTGGTCCTCACGCACCGGCGCGCCTTCGCCGAGCAGGGCGAGTTCCGGCGCAAGATGGAAGCGATGCAGATAGGGCGTGCCGATTTCCACCGGCGCCATGCCGAGCTCGCGGGCCAGGAAGCGCGCGAGCGGCACTTCGATCTGCGAGTCGGGAAAGAGGAATACGCGCTGCCCGGCAAGTCGCGCCCGGTGCGGCGCCAGCGCCTGCTGCGCCCGCGCCATGGCCGGCGCCGTCACCTGCACCACCCGCGCCGGCGCGATGCCGAAGGCGGCGGCGGCGGCGGCGAGCCACAGTTGCGTGCCCTCGGCACCGAGCGGGAACGGGGCGGGGATCACCTTGGCCCCGCGCTCACCCAGCGCCCGCGCCGTCGCGGCGAGCCAGGGCTGGGCCAGCAGGACGCGGGTCTGCGGGCCGACCGGCGGCAGCGCGGTCGCGCGCCGCGGCGGCAGGAAACGGACCGGCGCGATGCCGATCGCGGCGAACAGCCGCGCCATCTGATCCTCCACCACCTCGGCCAACGCCCCGGCGACGAGAAGGGACGGCGCCGCATCGCCGGCGGCAGCCGGAAGTTCGGGCACCAGCGCGGCAAGGCACGCATCCTCGCCTTCGGTGAAGGTCGTCTCGATGCCGCTGCCGGACCAGCTCAGCACCCGCACGCCGGGCGCGCAGCTTCGGTCGAGCCGCGCGGCGGCACGGCCGAGATCGAGCTTGATCACCTCCGACGGGCAGGAGCCGACCAGGAACAGCAGCCTGATGTCGGGCCGCCGCGCGAGCAGCGCCGCCACCACACGATCGAGTTCGGCATCGGCATCGGCGCGGCCGGCGAGGTCGCGTTCCTCGATGATCGCGGTGGCGAATCGCGGCTCGGCGAAAATCATGACGCCGGCGGCCGATTGCAGCAGATGGGCGCAGGTGCGTGACCCGACGACGAGGAAGAAGGCATCCTGGATCTTGCGGTGCAGCCAGACGATGCCGGTGAGGCCGCAGAACACCTCCCGCTGTCCGCGGGCCGGCAGGAAGGCGTCGGGCAGGGCGGTGCAGGCGCTCATCGCGACGCGCCGGCGGCCAGCGCCGGCGCCGGCCAGCCCGTCTGCTGACGCCGGGCCGCCCGCAGCTTCAGCAGGAATTGCGTGGCATTCACCGCGTAGGCGGCATAGGCGGCGAGCGCCAGCCACATCTGCCGCTCGGCATCGACCGCGCCTGAGAACAGCGCGACCAGGTAGGTGCTGTGCAGCGCCAGCACCAGGATGCTGACCACATCCTCCCAGAAGAACGCCGGCGCAAACAGGTAGCGTCCGAACACGTCGCGCTCCCAGATCGCGCCGGTGACCATGATCGCGTAGAGCAGCGCCGTCTTGAGGATGATTGAGGCGGTGGCGAGGCCATAGCCCGCGCCGGTCACGATATAGTGAACCACCAGCACGAGACTCGCGAGGCAGGCGGCGAACTGGACCGGCGCCAGTACCCCCTGCACCACGGTCCAGGGCGAGGCATCGCGGCGCTGCCGTTCCTCCAGCGAATAGAGCGCGCGCCGGACGGGCCGCCGCGGCGGAGCGGGTGAGGCGTGGCCGAACCCGGCGGTGGCGCCGAAGGGGCAACACTCCGCGCGCTCGATCACCTGGCCCAGCGACTGGAATGTAAGCATCGGTTGACAACCCCCCCTGCGTCGATGTCCGCTGGCGTCTGAGGCGGCGACATGGCGGCGTCCCCGCTGCGGCTGTTGTGGAGTGAAGCTAGGGGTGCCGGGGATGACTGTCAACAGAGAATGACGTAAATCTCTCTTGACAGTCGGAACCAAAAATCAAAGGCTGTGGGGGAAGCGGAGATGGGTTCGGTGCAGCAGATGTGGGCAACGGATTCAGACTGGGCCGAGCCGGCGGAAGTGTCGCCCTGCCTGACTTTTCCGGCCGGCCGGCCGGCGCCGGCGCGGCTGCCGACACCCGTGCCGCAGGAAGCTGCCGGCCTCGCCCGCCGCCGGGCGCTGCTCGCCCGTGCCATCGAGACCGAGGTGATCCCCCGGCTGCTGCTCACCCAGCGCGCCCGCGTGGTGACGCCGGCCGCTGCCATTCTCTCGCCGGCGCTGGCGGTGGAACTGGCCACCCTCGCCCGCGGCAGCGACGCCGCCGCCGCCGGCGATTTCGTTGCCGGCCTGCATCGCGGCGGTGTTTCCGCCGAGCGGCTGTTCCTCGATCTGCTCAGCGAGGCGGCGCGTCATCTCGGCGAACTGTGGCTCGCCGATCTGTGCGGCTTCGCCGAAGTCACCATCGGCCTGATGCGCCTGCAACAGGCGCTGCGCGGCCTCAGCCCGGCGTTCCAGGCCGAGGCGCCGCACGCCGCGCGCGGGCGGCGGGTACTGTTGCTGGCGCTGCCCGGCGAA
The DNA here is from genome assembly GCA_021847995.1 of Pseudomonadota bacterium. Lineage (GTDB taxonomy): Bacteria > Pseudomonadota > Alphaproteobacteria > Acetobacterales > Acetobacteraceae > JAFKFJ01. The sequence continues at coordinate 20,408 of JAJZNE010000005.1, forward strand.
CAGCACACCTTCGGCCTCGTCATGGTGGCGGAGTTCTTCCGCCGCGCCGGCTGGGACGTGGTGAGCGAGCCGCTTGCCGATCTGGGCGAACTCGCGGCCATGGTCCGGCGCAACTGGTTCGGACTGGTCGGCTTCTCCGTCGGTTCCGCCTCCAGGGTCGATGCGCTGGGGCAGGCCGTGGCGGTGGTCCGCCGCGCCTCCTGCAACCAGGCGGTCGGGTTGCTGGTGGGTGGTCCGGCCCTGTTCGGCCACGACGACCTGGCAGGGCTGGTCGGGGCCGATGCCAGCGCGGCGGACGGACGCCTCGCCGTCCGTCAGGCAGAGGCGCTGCTCGCGCTGCTGCCGCGCAACGCCTGAACGCGACGGCAGGGGGGAAGCGGGAGCGTTTGCATGTGGAGGGATTGGGCCGCCGTGACGCCGTTCTCCGCCCCGAGGCAGTCGCTGGGTCGCCTCGACGCCGAGGCTGCCGCGACTCTGATCGCGGCGGCCGCCGATCTTGTCATCATCGTCGATCGCAACGGCGTGGTGCGCGACATTGCGGTCCATGCCGACGACCTTGCAGCGCAGTTGCGCGATGCGACGCGCTGGCGCGGCCGGTCCTGGCTCACCACGCTGACCGCCGAATCGCGTGCCAAGGCAGAGGCGATGATGCAGGCGGCCGCAGCAGGCGACGCGCCGCGCTGGCGCCAGCTCAACCATCCCGCTATCGCCGGCCCCGACATTCCGCTGCTCTATTCCGCTGTCGCCTTCGGCCCCGACGGTCAGGCCGCGCTGTTCGGGCGCGATCTGCGCGCGCTGTCGGAGATGCAGCAGCGCCTCGTCGCCGCCCAGCAATCGATGGAACGCGACTACGCCCGCACCCGCCAGTTCGAGACGCGCTACCGGCTGCTCTTTCACCTCGCCTCCGACGCGGTGCTGATCCTCGACGCGGCGGGCCAGAAGGTGCTGGAGGAGAACCCGGCGGCGCGGCAGATATTCGGCGCGCCGCCCTCCCGCGGGGCACGAACGCTCGCCGACCTGTTCGCCGCGGCGAGCCTGCCGCTCATCACCGCGCTGCTCGACGGGGTGCGCGCCGCCGGCCGCGCCGATGACGTGACGGTGCAGCTTGCCGACGGCAGCACCGCCGCCGCCTCCGTCTCCCTGTTCCGCGAGGGCAGCGCGCCCCTGTTCCTGCTGCGCATCGTCGCGGCGCAGCCGGCGGGCAGCACCGTCGCGGTGCCCAAGCTCAAGTCGAAGCTGCTCAAGCTGGTCGAAAGCGCGCCGGACGGCTTCGTCGTCACCACGATGGACGGCCGCATCGTCACCGCCAATGCCGCCTTCCTCGACATGGCGCAGCTTTCCTCGGAGGAGCAGGCGCGCAGCGAATCGCTCGACCGCTGGCTCGGCCGGCCCGGCGTCGATCTCGATGTGCTGACGGCCAATTTGCGCCAGGGCGGCACGGTGCGGCTGTTCGCCACCACCCTGCGCGGCGAGCATGGCGTGCCGGCGCAGGTCGAGATCTCCGCCGTCACCGTGATGAACGGCGGCGGGCCGTGCTGCGGCTTTGCCATCCGCAATGTCGGCCGCCGGCTGTCCGCCGCGGCGCCGGGCAGCGCGCTGCCGCACCCGATCGAACGCATGACGGAACTGGTCGGCAGCGTCGCGCTGAAGGATCTGGTACGGGAGGCGACCGACGTGATCGAACGGCTGTGTATCGAGGCGGCCTTGCGCCTGACCAACGACAACCGCGCCTCGGCCGCTGAGATGCTGGGGCTGAGCCGCCAAAGCCTTTATGTCAAGCTGCGCCGCTACGGTCTCGGCGATGCCGCGGAGGCACGCGGATGAGCGCCCACATCGCCACCCGGCCCGCTCTCTCGCCGCTGATCGAGCTGCTCAAGCCGATCACCTGGTTCGCGCCGATGTGGGCGTTCGGCTGCGGCGTGGTATCGGCCGGCGGCGCGGCGGAGCGGCGCTGGCCGCTGATCGCCGCCGGCGTGCTGCTGTGCGGACCCCTGGTCTGCGGCACCAGCCAGGTGATCAACGACTGGTTCGACCGCGAGGTGGACGCGCTGAACGAACCGCAGCGGCCGATCCCCTCCGGCCGCGTGCCGGCACACCGGGCGCTGGCGCTGGCCGCGGCATGGGCTGCGCTGTCGCTCATCCTGGGCGCGCTGCTCGGTCCCTTCACCCTGGCGGCGACGCTCGGCGGGCTGATGCTGGCGTGGCTCTACAGTGCGCCCCCGTTGCGCCTCAAGCGCAACGGGTGGTGGGGCAACGCCGCCGTCGCCGCCTGCTACGAGGGGCTGCCGTGGATCACCGGCGCCGCCATCGCCGCCGGCGGCGCGCCGGGCGGACGGATCGTCGCGCTGGCGGCGCTCTACAGCGCCGGCGCGCACGGCATCATGACGCTGAACGACTTCAAATCCGTCGCCGGCGACCGCGCGCTCGGCATCCGCTCCCTGCCCGCGCAACTGGGCGTGGCACGCGCCGCGCGCGTCGCCTGCGCGGTGATGGCGGCGCCCCAGGTCGCGGTGGTGGCACTGCTGCTGCACTGGCAGCGTCCGCTCGGCGCCGCGCTGATCGCCGCATTGCTGATCGCGCAGGTGCTGCTGATGCTTCGCCTGCTGCGCGCGCCGCGCGACCGCGCGCCCTGGTACAACGCCACGGGAACCAGCCTCTATGTGCTGGGCATGCTCGTCGCCGCGCTGACGGTGCCGGCATGAGCGCCGCGCGGCCTGCCACGCCGGAGATGTTCGACGCCGTGGTGGTGGGCGGCGGACCGGCCGGGGCGACGGCGGCGGCCGACCTCGCCCGCGGCGGCCACGCGGTGCTGCTGCTCGATCGTGCCGGGCGCATCAAACCCTGCGGGGGCGCCGTTCCGCCGCGGCTGCTGCGCGACTTCGCGATCCCCGAATCGCTGCTCGTGGCCCGCGCCGCCGCCGCGCGCATGGTCGCGCCCTCCGGCCGCACGGTCGATATGCCGATCGCGGGCGGCTTCGTCGGCATGGTTGATCGCGACCACTTCGACGAATGGCTCCGCGCCCGCGCCGCCGCCGCCGGGGCGGTGCGCCGCACCGGGGTGTTCGAGCGGCTGGAACGCGCCGCCGACGGCACCGCCCTGGTCTGCTACCGCACGCCGGAGGGGGCTGCCGGGTGCATCGCGGCGCGCGCCGTGATCGGTGCCGACGGCGCCAATTCCGCCGTCGCCCGCGCCGCGCTGCCGCAGCGGCGGGCGGCCCCGTTCGTGTTCGCCTACCACGAGATCGTCAGCTCGCCGCGTCCGGACAGCGGGTTCGACGGGGCGCGCTGCGATGTCGTCTATCGCGGCGCGCTGTCGCCCGATTTCTACGGCTGGGTGTTTCCGCACGGCGCCACCACCAGCGTCGGCGTCGGCTCGGCCCGCAAGGGGTTCGCGCTGCGTGCGGCGGTCGCTGCCCTGCGCCAATCCGCCGGCCTCGCCGACGCCGCCACGCTGCGGCGGGAGGGGGCGCCGCTGCCGCTGCGTCCGCTGGCCTGCTGGGACAACGGGCGCGACGTGGTGCTGGCGGGCGACGCCGCCGGCGTGGTCGCCCCGGCCTCCGGCGAGGGCATCTATTACGCCATGACGGCGGGGCGGCTGGCGGGCGAAGCGGTCGCGGCGTTCTGCGCCGACGGCGATGCCCGCGCGCTGCGTCAGGCGCGGCGGCGGTTCATGCGGGCGCATGGCCGGGTGTTCTGGATTCTCGGCATGATGCAGCGGTTCTGGTACTCGTCGGACCGTCGGCGCGAACGCTTCGTCGCCATCTGCCAGGATCCGGACGTGCAGCGTCTGACCTGGGAAGCGTATATGAACAAGGAGCTGGTACGGGCGCGGCCCGGCGCGCATGCCCGCATCTTCTTCAAGGATCTCGCCCATCTGTGCGGCTTCGTCGCACCGTGACCGCGGCGCCATGATCCTGCCGATCGCGCTCGCCGCCGGATGGGCGCTGCTGGTCGCCGTGATCGGCGCGCGGCTCACCGATATCGGCCCCTGGTACCACGGGTTGCGCAAGCCGGCATGGCAGCCGCCGAACTGGCTGTTCGGGCCGGCCTGGACCGTGATCTTCGCGCTCGCCGCAACCGCCTTCGTGCTCGCCTGGCGCGCGGCGCCCGGCGGCGGCGCGCGGGGTGCGCTGATCGCGGTCTATCTGGCCAACGGCGCCCTCAATATCCTGTGGAATCCGCTGTTCTTCACCCTGCGCCGGCCGGACTGGGCCCTTTTCGAGGTACCGCTGCTGTGGCTTTCGATCGCGGCGGCCATCGTGTTCGTGGCACCGCTGTCGCCGGCCGCGGCGTGGCTGCTGCTGCCCTATCTGGTCTGGGTGTCGTTCGCCTCGGTGCTGAACCTCGCCATCGTGCGCCGCAACCGGCCGTTCGGGGCGGCGCGGTGACGGCGGCGCGGCATGCCGTGGTGATCGGCGCCGGCATCGGCGGGCTGGCGGCGGCGGTCCGGCTCGGCGCCCGCGGCTACCGCGTCAGCGTGTTCGAGCGGCTGGACGGGCCGGGCGGGCGGGCCTACGTGCATCGCCGCGACGGCTTCACGTTCGACGCCGGCCCCACCATCATCACCGCCCCGTTCCTGTTCGAGGAACTGTGGCGCCTGTGCGGCCGGCGGCTGGCCGACGACGTGGTGCTGCGCCCGCTGGCCCCGTTCTATCGCATCCGCTTCGACGATGGCGCGAGCTTCGACTATTCGGGCGACGCCGCGGCGATGCGGGCCGAGGTGGCACGGTTCAGCACGGCCGATCTGCCGGGCTACGAGCGCTTCATGCGCATCAGCGACATGCTCTGCCGTCTCGGCTTCGAGCAGCTCGGCCATCGTCCGTTCGGCCGCATCGCGGACATGCTGCGGGTCGCCCCGGCCCTGCTGCGCCATCAGGCATGGCGCAGCGTGCATGGGCTGGTGGCGCGGCATATCCGCGATCCGCGCCTGCGCGTCGTGTTCAGCTTCCATCCGCTGCTGATCGGCGGCGATCCGTTCGCCGCGTCGGCGATCTATGCCCTGATCCCGGCGCTCGAACGGCGCTGGGGCGTGCATTGCGCACTCGGCGGCACCAACGCACTGGTGGACGGGCTGGTGCGCCTTGCCGAGGGCCAGGGCGGCACCGTCCACTACAACGCCGATGTTGCCGAGATCATGGTGCGCGACGGCGCCGCGGCCGGCGTGAAGCTTGCCTCCGGCGTCTCGGTTGGCGCCGACATCGTGGTGTGCAACGCCGACGCCGCGCGCACCTATCGTCGTCTGCTGCCGCAGTTGCGCCGCCGCCGCTGGACCGACCGGCGCCTCGACCGGGCACGCGCCTCGATGGGCCTGTTCGTCTGGTATTTCGGCACCAGGCGGCGCTACCCGGCGGTCGCGCATCACACCATCCTGCTCGGGCCGCGCTATCGCGCACTGCTCGCCGACATCTTCCGCGGCCGGCCTCTTGCCGACGATTTCAGCCTCTATCTGCACCGCCCGACCGCGACCGACACGACATTGGCGCCCGCCGGCTGCGATGCGTTCTACGTGCTCTCCCCGGTGCCCAATCTCGATGCCGGCATCGACTGGACGCGCAGCGCCGAGCCGTATCGCCGCGCCATCGCCGCGCGGCTGGAGGCAACGCTGCTGCCCGGACTGGGCGATGCGCTCGCCACCTCCTTCGTTGCCACGCCGCAGGATTTCGCCGACCGTTTGCTCGCCGATCGCGGCGCGGCGTTCGGCCTCGCACCGACGCTGATGCAGAGCGCCTGGTTCCGGCCGCACAACGCGAGCGAGGAAGTGCGCCGCCTGTTCCTGGTCGGCGCCGGCACGCATCCCGGCGCCGGCGTGCCGGGTGTGCTCTCCTCGGCGCGCGTGCTCGATCATGTGGTGCCCGATGCCGCCGCCCTGTGACCGCATCGCACCGGCCCCGCGCACGGGACACGCGACGCCGGCCGATCACGCCGCCTGCCGGATGCTGCTGCGCAACGGCTCGCGCAGCTTCCTTGCCGCCTCCCGCCTGCTGCCGGCGCGCGTGCGCGATCCGGCGATCGCACTCTATGCCTTCTGCCGGCTCGCCGACGATGCGATCGACGCCGGCGGCGACGGCGCCGCGCTGGATGCGCTGAACGACCGGCTGGACCGCGCCTGCGCCGGCCGGCCGGCGCCGATCGCGGCCGATCGCGCCTTTGCCGACGTGATGCGTGAGTTCGCCATTCCGCGGGCGCTGCCGGCGGCGCTGCTGGAGGGGTTCGCGTGGGATGCCCGCGGCCGGCGCTGCCCCGATCTTGCCGCCCTGCATGAGTATGCAATGCGCGTCGCCGGCAGCGTCGGCATGATGATGGCGCTGCTGATGGGCGCGCGCGACCCGGTCGCGCTCGCGCGTGCCGCCGATCTCGGCATCGCCATGCAGCTCTCCAACATCGCCCGCGACGTGGGCGAGGATGCGCGCGCCGGGCGGCTCTATCTGCCGCTCGCCTGGCTCGCCGATGCCGGCATCGACCCCGACATCTGGCTCGCGCGGCCCGCCTTCACGCCGGCCCTCGGCGCCGTGGTGCGGCGGCTGCTGGCGGAGGCGGCCCGCCTCTATGCCGCCGCCGATGCCGGCATCGCCGCCCTGCCCCGCACCTGCCGGCCCGGCATCGCCGCTGCCCGGCTGCTCTATGCCGCGATCGGGGAGGAGGTTCTGCGCCGCGGCGGCGACTCGGTCGCCACCCGCGCGGTGGTGCGGCCGGCCCGCAAACTGGCGCTGCTGTTGCGCGCGACCCTCGCGGCCGGCACCGCCCCGCCGGCGATGGCGGCGCCGCCCCTGCCGGCGGCGCGCGCCCTGATCGCCGCTGCCGCGGCATCGCCCGCCCATATCCCGACGCCGCGCAGCCTGGAGGAGCGGCTGCTGTGGACCGCGGCCCTGTTCGCCCGCCTCGACGGACGCGCCGGGGCGGAAGCCGGGCCCTGAAGGCCGGGCGCCGCGGCCGGCGTTCCCGGCCGCTGCCGCGCGGCAGCGCCATCAGCGGCGCAGGATGCGGAACGGCAGCAGCGCCTGCACCCAGCGCGCCCGGAAGCGATCGAGCGACAGGCTCTCATGCACCGCCGTCGCCGCCGTGCCGAGCAGCGGAGCGGCGAGAAGCGAACGGGCGTAGAAGGGCGCGTCTTCCAGCGTGCGCAGAAGGCGCGGCGTCCCGTCGGCCCGCAGCGGGCGCGGCAGGCGCCAGCGTGTCGGCGCCAGCAGGTGCGGCGGCGGCGGCTCGATCACGGCCGCTGCGCCCGCCGCGTCGCAGGCGAGCGCGAGGCTGAGGCTACTGCCATCCCGGCGGGCCACGTCATAGAGGATCACGGCACGGCGACCGATGCGCGCGCGGCTCCAGCTCCAGTCCCGGAAATCCGCCTCCAGCGGCGCCGCACCCCAGTTGGCATCGAGATAGGCGCTGCCCTGCCAGCGCCAGGCCGGCCGGTCCAGCGCGACCTCGACGCGGCCGAGCGGCGCCACCGGCTGCCAACAGTGCCGTGCCGCCGCATCGAGTGCGTAGCCGTGCGTGCCGAGGGCGGCGGGGTGGAAGCGCAGCGTGCCGCGGATACGGCCCGGCCACGGCACCGTCCGCTCATCGAGCCGCATCACCAGCGCATCGCCCTGCCATTCCAGCAGGCTGTCGCCGAGCAGCATCCAGCCCGCCCCGCGGGCGAGCGCGCTGCCGTCGCGTTCGGTGAAGGCCCAGCGCCCGCCGCGCGCCCCGTACAGCGCCACGTTCAGCGCGCAATGGCGCAGCGGCTCGGCCGGCCCGCGGCGGCGCGCAGCGGCATAGGCGGGGGAGAAGACGCTGCCGACGAACGCGATAACGGTCAGCGCGAGGGCGCCGTCGTCGCTGATCGCATCGGCGTACCACCAGACATAGCCGTCCGACGGGACCGGCTGATCGAATCGAGGTCCGCCAGCACGCGCGCCGCCGCGAGCCGCCCCGACAGCGCCGCCATCGGCACCCCCGCCCCCGGATGCACGCTGCCCCCCGCGAGATAGAGGCCCGGCAGCGTCGTCGCCGCCCCCGCCCGGCGGAACGCCGCCATCGTGCCGTGCACCGCCGTGCCGTACAGCGCGCCCCCCGTCGCCGGGAACAGGCACGCGAACTCGGCCGGGGTCGTCACCGCCGTCGCCTGCGGGTGCAGAATGAGGCCGCAGTGCTCCAGCCGGGCGACCATCCGCGTCGTGCACTGCGCAATCTCCGCCTGGGTGAACGGGCGCGCATCGCCGACCGGCGGCGCGTTGATCAGGCACAGCAGCCGCTCCGGCGCCGCCGCCGCTCCGGCCGGCCCGGCATCGTCGCGGTCCTGGGCACAGACATAGACCGTCGCGTCCGCCGGGATGTCCGCACGCCCGAACAGGGCCGCGAACTCCGCCGCATAGTCGCGGGCGAAGAAGACGTTGTGGCGGACCAGCGGAAACCCGGTGGTGCCGGCCACCATCGCCCAGGTGACCGCGGACAGCGAGCGCGGCCCGCATGGCGCCGGCACCGAGGCCGCCGCCGCCGCACCGAAATGCCCGGCGGCAAGGGCCGCCACATCGGCGTTGGCCACCACCGCATCGGCCGCCACCGTGCTGCCGTCCGCCAGCCGGACTCCGGCGACGCGCCCCCCGGCCACCAGAATCTCCGCCACCGCCGTCCCGCATAGGAGGCGTGCGCCGCGGGCAACGGCAAGGTCGGCGAGGGCGGCGGCGAGGCGGTGCATGCCGCCCGCGATACGCCACACCCCCTCCTGCTCGACATGCGCGATCAGCATCAGCATCGCCGACGCGGCGAAGGGAGATGCGCCGCAATAGGTGGCGTAGCGGCCGAACAACTGGCGCAGGCGCGGATCGGGGAAATGCCGCCCGAGCGCCTGCCACAGCGTGCGCAGCGGCGCGCCGGCCAGCAGCCCGCTCAGCCCCCCCGGACCGACCCGGCGCACCAGCGCGGCCGGACCGGCCAGCGGCGCGACCATGAAGCCGTCGCGCAGCACCGCATGCACGCGCGCCGCGCGCCGGCGGAAATCACGATAGCCGCGCGCCGCCGCGGCCCCCGCGAACGCGCCGATCGCCGCCTCGCTGCGACGCGGATCGGCGTAGAGGTCGAGCCGCTCCCCGGCCGACCAGGCGTGGCGTGCCAGCACCTCCAGTCTGTGCAGCCCGACCTGGGCCGCGAAATCCGCCCCCGCCTCGGCGAACAGCGCATCGAACACCCAGCGCATGGTAAACACGGTCGGTCCGGCATCGACGGCATGGCCGGCCACCTCCAGGGTGCGCAGCTTGCCGCCGTATGTCGCGGCGCGCTCCAGCACTGTCACCTCCAGCCCGCGCGCGGCCAGCAGCAGCGCCGCGGCGAGACCGCCGATGCCGGCACCGATCACGGCCACCCCCGCGGTACTGCCCCGTCCGTCCATTCGCCCCATAGAAAAACAGTTGACGCCACTGTCAGTATGATCTGACAGTCAGGACCGACAAGCAAGCCTTACGTTCACCCTGCACGGAGGCGTCCCATGGACATCATGACGCGGATCGAGCGCCGTCTCGCCGCCGCCCTTGCCCCCGCCGATGACGGGCCGCCGCTGCTCGCCGCGGCGATGCGGCATGCGGTGTTTCCGCGCGGTGCGCGGCTGCGTCCGCGCCTTTGCCTCGCCGTCGCCGCCGCCTGCGCCGAGGACGCCCCCGCCGTCGCCGACGCCGCCGCCGCCGCGATCGAACTGTTGCATTGCGCCTCGCTCGTGCATGACGACCTGCCCTGCTTCGACGACGCTGCGACGCGGCGCGGCCGGCCGACGGTGCAGTGCGCGTTCGGCGCGCCGCTGGCGGTGCTGGCGGGCGATGCGTTGATCGTGCTGGCGTTCCAGGTGCTGGGGGAGGGGGCGGCGCGGCGGCCGCAACGGCTGCCGACGCTGCTCGCCATCATCACCGCCGCCACCGGCGCGCCCGCCGGCATCGCCGCCGGCCAGGCCTGGGAATGCGAGAAGCAGCCCGATCTCGGCCGCTACCAGCGCGCCAAGACCGGCGCCCTGTTTGCCGCCGCGACGCTGGCCGGCGCCGCCGCCGCCGGCGCACCCGCCGAACCCTGGCGCGCCCTCGGCGAGCGGCTCGGCGAAGCCTACCAGGTGGCCGACGACATCGCCGACGCGATGGCAACGCCCGAGACGCTCGGCAAGCCGGTGGGGCAGGATGCAGCGCTTGGCCGGCCCAACGCGGTCGCGGCCTTCGGGCTGGAGGGTGCCCTCTCGCATCTCGATGCGCTGGCCGAAGCTGCGGTCGCGGCGATCCCGCCGTGCCGCGGCGCCGCGGCGCTGCGCGCGCTGACGCTCCAGGAATCGCGCCGGCTGCTGCCCATCGGGCTGACCCGGCGCGTCGCCTGAACGCCGGCCGGTGATGCCACCGCGCGGCGGCCTGGCGGAGTTGCGCGACCGGCTTCTGACCAGTCCGCGGTTCCATCGCTGGGCGGCGGCGGTGCCGCTGCTGCGTCCGGTGGCGCGGCGACGCGCCGGCGACCTGTTCGACCTCGTGGCCGGCTTTGCCTATTCGCAGGTTCTGGCGGCCGGCGTGCAGCTCGGCTTGTTCCGCCGCCTCGCCGCCCGGCCGGCGACGCTCACGGAACTGGCCGGCGACCTCGGCCTGTCCGGGGACGCCACCGCACGGCTGCTCGATGCCGCGGTGGCGCTGCGCCTCGCCGACCGGCGCCGCGGCGGAGGCTACGGCATCGGGCCGCTCGGCGCGGCGCTCATCGCCGAGCCGGGCATCACTGCCATGATCGAGCATCATGCCATGCTCTATGACGATCTGCGCGACCCGGTGGCGCTGCTGCGCGGCGCCGCCCCGCCCGGCCGCCTCGCCGCCTTCTGGGCCTATCGCGATCCCGCTGCCGACGCCGGCCCCTACACGGCGCTGATGGCGGCGTCGCAGCCGATGATCGCGGCCCAGGTGCTGGCCGCCTGCCGCCTGCACCGGTTCCGCTGCCTGCTCGATCTCGGCGGCGGCGACGGCAGTTTCGCGGTCGCAGCGGCGGCAGCCGCACGCCGGCTGCACGTGATCGTGTTCGACCGTCCGGCGGTCGCGGCGCAGGCCGCATCCCGCTTCGCCGCGGCCGGGCTGGGGGCGCGGGCACGTGCGGTCGGGGGCGACTTCCTCGCCGACGCGCTGCCGGCCGGCGCTGATATCGTCAGCCTGGTCCGGGTCATCCACGACCACGACGATGCCGCCGCGCGTGCCATCCTGGCCGCCGCTCACCGCGCCCTGCCGCCGGGCGGCACGCTGCTGCTCGCCGAGCCGATGGCCGGCACCCCAGCCACGGCGGCGATGGCCGACGCCTATTTCGGCTTCTACCTGCTGGCGATGCGGAGCGGCCGGCCGCGTACCCCGGCCGCACTCGCCGCCCTGCTGCGCGAGACGGGCTTCGCCCGTCCCCGCCTGCGCCCGACGCGCCTGCCGCTGCTGGCGCAGGTCATGCTCGCCGGGCGTCTGTAAGATTTGCTTGACAGCCCCAAGAGTCAGTCTAGGCTGACACTCGACGCGCCGCACCGAAGCGGACGGGAGGATCGGTCAGGAATGCATGCCGTCGCCGTCGTACTGGAACAGCCCGAGCGACTGGCCCTGAGCCGGCTCGATCTGACCGCGCCGGGTCCGGCCGATGTCGTGGTCGAGACCGCCTGGAGCGGCATCAGTGCCGGCACCGAGCGGCTGTTGTGGTCGGGCCGCATGCCGCCCTTCCCGGGCCTCGCCTATCCGCTGGTGCCCGGCTACGAGGCGGTCGGGCGCATCGTCGCGGCCGGCCCCGACTCGGGCCGCCGCCCCGGCAGTTTCGTCTTCGTCCCGGGTGCCCGCTGCTTCGGCCCGGTGCCGGGCCTGTTCGGCGCCGCCGCCTCCTGCCTCATCGTGCCGGGCGCTCGCACGGTGCCACTCGACCCGGCGGTCGGGGAGCGTGGCGTGCTGCTGGCGCTCGGCGCCACCGCCTGGCACGCGATCGCGGCCCCGCTCGCCGCCCTGCCCGATCTGATCGTCGGGCATGGCGTGCTCGGCCGGCTGCTGGCGCGGCTGGTGCTGCTCCAGGGCGGCGCCGCGCCGGTGGTATGGGAAACCAACCCGACGCGCATGGCAGGCGCCACCGGCTATCGCGTCTGCCTGCCCGATGACGATCCACGACACGACTACCGCGTGATCTGCGACGCGAGCGGCGATGCCGGCCTGCTCGACGCCCTGATCGGCCGCCTCGCCGCGGGCGGGGAGATCGTGCTGGCCGGATTCTATGCCGAGCGCCTCGGCTTCGCCTTCCCGCCCGCCTTCCTGCGCGAGGCGCGCCTGCGCATCGCCGCCCAGTGGCAGCCGGGCGACATGCAGGCGGTGCGCGCGCTGATCGACGACGGCCGGCTCGATCTCGACGGCCTCGTGACCCATCGCCGCCGCGCCGCCGAGGCCGCGGACGCCTACCGCACCGCCTTCGCCGATCCCGCCTGCCTGAAAATGGTCATCGACTGGAGAGCGCACGCATGAACGCCATCGCCGACATCCCGTCGCACGGCGCCACCCCGACGCAGATCATCGCGATCTATGGCAAGGGCGGCATCGGCAAGAGCTTCACGCTCGCCAACCTCTCCTACATGATGGCGCAGCAGGGCAAGCGCGTGCTGCTGATCGGCTGCGACCCGAAAAGCGACACCACCGCGCTGCTGTTCGGCGGACGTAGCTGCCCGACCATCATCGAGACCTCCTCGCGCAGGAAGGCGGCGGGGGAGACAGTGAAGATCGGCGACGTGTGCTTCAAGCGCGACGGCGTGTTCGCGATGGAGCTGGGCGGGCCGGAGGTCGGGCGCGGCTGCGGCGGTCGCGGCATCATCCACGGCTTCGAACTGCTGGAGAAGCTCGGCTTCCATCAGTGGGGCTTCGACTACGTGCTGCTCGACTTCCTCGGCGACGTGGTGTGCGGCGGCTTCGGCCTGCCGATCGCGCGCGACATGTGCCAGAAGGTCATCGTGGTCGGCTCCAACGACCTGCAATCGCTCTACGTCGCCAACAACGTGTGCTCGGCGGTCGAATATTTCCGCCGGCTCGGCGGCAATGTCGGCGTCGCCGGCCTCGTCATCAACAAGGACGACGGCACCGGCGAGGCGCAGGCGTTTGCCGCCGCCGCCTCCATCCCGGTGCTCGCCGCCATCCCCGCCGATGACGACATCCGGCGCAAGAGCGCGAGCTACGAGATCGTCGGCCAGCCAGGCGGACGCTGGGGCGCGCTGTTCGAGGCGCTCGGCGCTGCGGTCGCCGAGGCGCCGCCGCTGCGCCCGACGCCGCTGAGCCAGGCGGATCTGCTCGGCCTGTTCAAGGGCGATGCCGTCGGCCGCGGCGTCGTGCTCGATCCGGCGACCGAGGAGGATATGTGCGCGGCCGTCCCGCTCGTGCGTCCCTCGCTCGAAGTGATCTACGAGGGCGCGTGAGCATGGACGCCCTTCCCGACACCGGCGGCTGCCACGGCGGGCGCGACACGCTTCAGGCCGCGGCCCGTGCCGCCGGCAAGAACGAGACGATGGACCGCCTGCTCGCCGATTATCCGCGCGGGCCGCACGATCAGCCGCAATCGATGTGCCCGGCCTTCGGGGCGCTGCGCGTCGGCCTGCGCATGCGCCGCACCGCAACCATCCTCTCCGGCTCGGCGTGCTGCGTCTACGGCCTCACCTTCACCTCGCATTTCTACGGCGCCCGCCGCACCGTCGGCTATGTGCCGTTCAACTCCGAGACGCTGGTGCGCGGCCAGCTTTACGAGGACATCCGCAACGCCGTCGTGGCGACGGCGCGGCCCGACGAGTATGACGCTGTCGTCGTCATCAATCTCTGCGTGCCGACCGCTTCCGGCGTGCCGCTCGACCGGCTGCCGCGCGCGATCGACGGCGTGCGCGTGATCGGCATCGACGTGCCCGGCTTCGGCGTGCCGACGCATGCCGAGGCGAAGGACGTGCTGGCCGGCGCCATGCTGCGCTACGCCCATGCCGAGGCCGCCGCCGGTCCGGTGCCGCGCCCGCGCGACATGGCCGGCGAAGCGCGCAGCATCGCCCTGATCGGCGAGCTGTTTCCCGCCGATCCGATCGGCATCGGCGCGCTGCTGGCGCCGATGGACCTCGTGGTCGCACCCGCGACGCCGGCGCGCGAATGGCGCGATCTCTACGGCGCGCTCGGCTGCACCGCCGCCGCCGCCGTCCATCCCCACTACACCGCCGCGGTGCGCGTCTTCCGCGACGCCGGGCGCAAGGTGGTCGGGTCCGGCCCGGTCGGCAGCGAGGGCACCGACGCCTGGCTCGCCGCGATCGGCGCCGCCGCCGAGGTGCCGGCGGCCAGGATCGCGGCGGCGCGGGAACGTGCGCGCGCCGCGGTCGGCGCGGCGCTGGCGGCGAACCCGATCGCCGCGCGCATCACCGTCTCCGGCTACGAAGGCTCGGAACTGCTGGTCGCACGCCTGCTGGTCGAAGCGGGGGCGGAAGTGCCCTATGTCGGCACCGCCTGCCCGCGCACGGAATGGAGCGAGCCGGATCGCGCCTGGCTCGCCGCGCACGGCACGCATGTCCAGTACCGCGCCGCGCTGGAACAGGATCTCGCCGCGATGCGCGAGGTGCGGCCCGATCTCGCCCTCGGCACCACGCCGCTGGTGCAGAAGGCCAAGGAACTCGGCATTCCCGCCCTCTATTTCACCAACATCGTCTCCGCCCGGCCGCTGTTCGGCGCCCCCGGCGCGGCGGCGCTCGCCGGCATCGTCGCGGCGCAGACGAGCGGGCGGGAGCGGTTCGCGCGCATGGTGTCGTTCTTCGGCTCGGTCGGCGCCGGCGAAGCTGCCGGCTACGGCTTCGATGGCGTGCCGCAGGAGCCGCCGGGCCTGCGCGAGCGCATGCGGCGCGCCCGCGCCGCACAGGCGAAAGCCGCCGAAGCAGTGGGAACCTAGCCATGCTGGTGCTCGATCATGACCGCGCCGGCGGCTACTGGGGTGCCGTCTATGCCTTCACCGCGGTGCGCGGCCTGCGCGTCGTCATCGACGGGCCGGTCGGATGCGAGAACCTGCCGGTGACGGCGGTGCTGCACTACAGCGACGCGCTGCCGCCGCATGAGCTTCCCGTGGTCGTCACCGGCCTGGCGGAAGAGCAGCTTTCCATGAGCGGCACGGAAGGTGCGCTGCGCCGTGCCCGCGCGACCCAGGATCCCGACATGCCTGCGGTGGTCGTCACCGGCAGCATCGCCGAGATGATCGGCGGCGGCGTGACGCCCGAAGGGTCGAACCTGCTGCGCTTCATCCCGCGCACCATCGATGAGGACCAGTGGCAGGCCGCCGACCGGGCGATCTTCTGGCTGTGGAGCGAATTCGGCGCGCGGCGCGCGAAGCGCAGCCGCCCGCCGCGCGCAGCCGGCACCAAGCCGCGCGTGAACATCATCGGCCCCATCTACGGCACCTTCAACATGCCGTCCGACCTGGCGGAAATCCGTCGGCTGGTCGAGGGGATCGGCTGCGAAGTGAACCTGACCTTCCCTCTTGGCGCGCATCTTGAAGATATCCCACGGCTTGCCGACGCCGACGTGAATGTCTGCCTCTATCGCGAATTCGGCCGCCTGCTCTGCGAGGAGCTGGGTACGCCCTATCTTCAGGCGCCGATCGGTCTGTTTGCGACGACGAACTTCCTGCGCACCCTGGGCGAGCTCGCCGGCGTCGATCCGGAACCTTTCATCGCGCGCGAGAAGCATACCACGATCAAGCCGATCTGGGATCTGTGGCGCAGCGTCACGCAGGACTTCTTCGGCAGCGCCAGCTTCGGCGTCGTCGCGACGGAAACCTACAGCCGCGGCCTCAGGCAGTTTCTCGGCGACGAGATGGGCATCCCCTGTACCTTCGCGATCGCGCGGCGCCCCGGCGTCAAGCCCGACAACGCCGCCGTCCGCGCCGCCCTGCGCGAGAAGCCGCCCCTGGTGCTTTACGGCTCCTGCAACGAGCGCATGTACGCCGCCGAGCTGCGGTCGCGCGCGGTCTATATTCCGGCCTCGTTTCCCGGTGCCGTGGTGCGCCGCGCCACCGGCACGCCGTTCATGGGCTATGCCGGTGCCACCTATCTCGTCCAGGAATTCTGCAACGCGCTGTTCGATGCGCTGTTCCACATCCTGCCGCTGGCAACCGAGATGGATCGCGGCGAGGCGACACCGTCGCGGCTCGATCACGGCGTGCCGTGGGATGCGGACGCGCTGGACCTGCTGCAGGATCATGTCGAGGCGGCGCCGTTCCTGCTGCGCATTTCGGCCGCCAAGCAGCTGCGCGAGCGTGCCGAGGCCGCCGCCCGTGACGCCGGCGAGGACCGGGTGACGGCACCGCGCGTCGCCCGCGCGCTCAGCGCAGCGCTGGCACCGGCATGAACCGGTTCGCTGCATTCCGGTTTGCGACGGCATTGCCGTCGCTCCACCACGCCTGCATGGCGCCTGCGCCATGCGGTGCGTCCGTCGTGGCGCGGGGCGCCACGACGGTCCCGGCCGCGCGGGGCTCGCGCGGTAACGGCCGCCTGGCCGCTTTCCGAGGAGACCCTCATGGCTACTGGCTTGGATAAGGGTTCGATGTCGGGGCTGACCGAGTCGGAGGCGAAGGAATTCCACTCCGTCTTCGTCACCAGCTTCGTCGTCTTCGTTGTGATCGCCGTTATCGCGCACATTCTCGCGTGGCAATGGCGGCCGTGGCTGCCCGGAACGAATGGCTACTCCATGCTGGACCACGCGACCGGCCTGATCGGTCACGCGGTCTCGGCGCTCGCTTGAGGAGGGCGACGCAATGTGGCGCATGTGGCTGCTTTTCGATCCGCGGCGGGTGCTGGTGGCACTCGGTATCTTCCTGTTCGTCCTGGCGTTGCTGATCCACTTCATCCTGCTCAGCACCGACCGGTTCAACTGGCTGGAAGGGCCGCATCACGGTGCAATGGCCGGGCAGATGGCACCGCTGCCGGCACCCGCGAAGTAACCTTCGTGCCCAAGGCGGTGGGCGGGGTCATGGCTTTGCGGATGACCCCGGCCGCCGCCGGGATGCGACGATGGGAGGTGCCGCGCGCACCGTCCCGCCGCCGCCCCACCCGAGCGGAGACAGTCTCATGGCGATGCTGAGCTTCGAACAAAAGTACCGCGTGCGCGGCGGCACCCTGATCGGCGGCGACCTTTTCGATTTCTGGGTCGGGCCGTTCTATGTCGGCTTCTTCGGTGTCACCACGGCCTTCTTCGCCCTGCTCGGCACGGCGCTGATCGTCTGGGGGGCGGCGATCGGGCCGACCTGGAACCTCTGGCGCATCAGTATCGCGCCGCCGGATTTGAGCTACGGCCTCGGCCTGGCGCCGCTGCGCGAAGGCGGGCTGTGGCAGCTCATCACCGTCTGCGCGCTCGGCGCCTTCATCTCCTGGGCGCTCAGGCAATGGGAAATCGCGCGCAAGCTCGGCATGGGCGCGCATATCCCGGTCGCCTTCGGATTTGCCATCTTCGCCTATTTCAGCCTGGTGGTGATCCGGCCGGTGCTGATGGGCGCCTGGGGTCAGGGCTTTCCCTATGGCATCATCAGCCATCTCGACTGGGTGTCCAACACCGGCTACCAGTACCTGCATTTCCACTACAATCCCGCGCACATGATCGCGGTCAGCTTCTTCTTCACCAACGCGCTCGCGCTGGCGCTGCACGGCTCCCTGGTGCTGTCGGCCGCCAATCCCGGCCGCGGCGAGACGGTGAAGGGCACCGAGGCGGAAAACGCCTATTTCCGCGATACCATCGGCTATTCCATCGGCACGCTCGGAATCCATCGCCTCGGCCTGTTCCTGGCGGTGTCGGCGGCGTTCTGGAGCGCCGTGTGCATCATCATCAGCGGGCCGTTCTGGACGCGCGGCTGGCCGGAATGGTGGACCTGGTGGCTCAACCTGCCGATCTGGAAATAGCGGGCGCGTCGCCGCGCACGGCGCAACCACAACACGCGACGGGGGACATTGTCCGATGGCCGAATACCAGAACATCTTCACCCGCGTGCAGGTCCGCGGCCCGCTGCACGCCGGCTCCGCCCTGCCGGCCGGAAGCTGGGAGCGGACCGGACAGGGCCGCTTCATCCACTGGCTCGGCCGTCTCGGCGATGCGCAGATCGGTCCGATCTATCTCGGCTTCTCGGGCATCGCCTCGCTGATCCTGGGCTTCTTCGCGATCGAGATCATCGGCCTCAACATGTGGGCCTCGGTCAACTGGGATCCGGTGCAGTTCGTCCGGCAACTGCCGTGGCTGGCGCTGGAGCCGCCGCCGCCCGCCTATGGCCTGCATCTGCCGCCGCTGCAACAGGGCGGCTGGTGGCTGCTGGCGGGCTTCTGCCTGACGGCCTCCATCCTGCTGTGGTGGGTGCGCATGTATCGCCGTGCCCGCGCGCTCGGCCTCGGCACCCACACCGCCTGGGCGTTCGCCGCCGCCATCTGGCTCTATCTCGTGCTCGGCTTCATCCGCCCGCTGCTGATGGGAAGCTGGGCCGAGGCCGTGCCGTTCGGCATCTTCCCGCATCTCGACTGGACTGCCGCATTCTCGCTCCGCTACGGCAACCTGTTCTACAATCCGTTCCACATGCTCTCGATCGCCTTCCTCTACGGGTCGGCGGTGCTGTTCGCGATGCACGGTGCCACCATCCTCGCCGTCAGCCGCTTCGGCGGTGAGCGGGAGGTGGAGCAGATCATCGACCGCGGCACGGCGGCCGAGCGCGCCGCGATATTCTGGCGCTGGACCATGGGCTTCAACGCCACCTTCGAATCGCTGCACCGCTGGGGCTGGTGGTTCGCCGTGCTGTGCCCGCTGACCGGCGGCATCGGCATCCTGCTCACCGGCACCGTGGTGGACAACTGGTATCTCTGGGGCGTCAAGCACGGCATCGCCCCGCCCTATCCCGCCGTGTTCCCCGCCGTCATCGATCCGGCGTCGCATCAGGGGATGGTGCCATGAAATTCGGCCTGCAGATCGCCGCCGCCCTCGTCGCCGTCATCGCCGCCGCCATCATCTTCGGCACCTTCGAGCGCCCGCCGGTGACGACGGTGCAGCGCGGCTACCGCGGCACCGCAATGGAGCAGGTTTACAATCCGCGCCTGCTGTCGGCGGCGATGGCCGCCAACATCGCCCCCGCATCACTGCCCCAGGCCCCGGCCGACGGGCCGAAGGCCGGTGCGGTCTATAAGAACGTTCAGGTGCTGAAGGACGTGAGCGTGGCGCAGTTCACCCGCCTGATGGTCTCCATGACCACGTGGGTCGCACCGCAGCAGGGTTGCGCCTATTGCCACCGGACGGCGGAAATGGCCTCCGACGCGCTCTACACCAAGGTCGTCGCGCGGCGCATGCTGCAGATGGTGCGCCACATCAACGCCGACTGGACGTCGCATGTCGCCGGCGTCGGCGTGACCTGCTACACCTGCCACCGTGGCCAGCCGGTGCCGGCCGTGATCTGGTGGAACGGCGATCCGCAGGCCGCAACACCCGGCGTCGCCATCCCCGCGGTCGGCAAGAACCACCCCTCCGCCGCCGCCGGCGCCAGTTCGCTGCCGGATGATCCGTTCACGCCGTTCCTGGAGCAGGCGAACGATATCCGCGTGGAGGCGGTGCAGGCCCTGCCCGGCACCGACAACCACTCGATCAAGCAGACCGACTGGACCTATGCGCTGATGATCCATTTCTCCGAGGCGCTGGGCGTCAACTGCACCTACTGCCACAACAGCCGCCAGTTCGCGTCCTGGGAACAGAGCACGCCGCAGCGGGTGACGGCCTGGTACGGCATCCGCATGGTGCGCGACCTCAACACCCAGTATCTCGACGGGCTGGCCGGCGTGTTCCCGCCGCAGCGGCTCGGGCCGCTCGGCGACGCGCCGAAGCTGAACTGCGCCACCTGCCACCGCGGCGCCTACAAGCCGCTGTTCGGGGTGGCGATGGCGAAGGAGTTTCCGGAACTGACCGGTGCCGCCCACCCCTAGGCGTCGTTTCCTCCCCGCGCCCGGGCGGGCCACCGGCGGTCGCGCAGCGGCCGGGCGATCAGTCGCCCGGCCGCTGTTGCGTTGTCCCTTCCCGCCCGCGCTGCCACAGGTCCAACAGGTGGAACCCAAACGCCACCAGCAGCCAGAGCGCGATGGCACCGGCGCGGCCGCCGCCGAGGGCGGCCCGCAGCGCCGCAAGCAGCCCCGCGCCCGCCGCCAGCGTCGGCAGAAGCGCGCCCGGCCGCGGGCCGCGCCCGCTCCACCGGTGCCAGAGGGCAAGCACCACCGCCTCCCCCGCCAGCAGCGCCAGCACCGCATCGACCGCATGCCGGGTCATGCCGCGCGCTTCACCAGCAGCGCCGCCACCAGGTCCGGCCGTTCCTCGTGCGCAAGATGGCCCAGCCCCGGCAGCGACAGCAGCTCAGCGGTCGGCAAGCTCCGGCGTACCCGCCCGGCCTCGCTTGGCGGCACGGTGCGGTCGTTGCTGCCCGTGACCAGCAGCAGCCGTTGCGCGAGCGCCGGCAATTGCTGCGCCAGCGGGCGCAGATCCCACTGCGCCATCATGCCGAGCGCCGCCGCGACATGGCCGGGAGTGCCGGCGAGACGCTGATAGAGGCGCACCCCCTCCTCATCGAGCGTCGAGCCGGTGCCGGCCAGCAGCCGTTCGGTCACCGGCCGCGCGCCGGCGCGGCGTGCGAACAGCCAGGGCACCGGCGGCAGGGCCGCGAGCAGCCGCGCGATCGGCGAGAACACGTGCTCCGACACGCCCGGCAGTGGCAGCAGCGCGCCGTTCAGGCTGACGATGGTGGCGGGGCCGATGCGCCGGTCGAGGCACATGCGGACCAGGATCGCCGCCCCCGCGGAATGCCCCGCCGCCAGCGCCGGCGGCGGCAGCCCCAGGGCGTGCAGCAGTTGGGCCAGCCCGAACGCCATGCCGGGCAGCGACAGGCGCGCCGGCGGCGGCGTCTCGGTGAAGCCGTGGCCGGGCAGATCGGGGGCGATCACGGTGAAATGCGGCGCCAGCAGCGGCAGCAGGCCGCGCCAGGAATGCGTCGCCGCCCCGGTGCCGTGCACCAGCAGCAGCACCTTCCCGCTTCCCGCCACCTGCACGTGCCAGGTGATGCCGCCGGCGGCGACGAAGCGGCTGGCGTCGCGGTTCGGCCAGTCCTGCCCGTCGCGCGCCCATTCCAGCCGCCGCCTCACGGGCGCAGCGCCTGCACGGTGCGGGCGAGGGCGGTGGCATCGGCGCCGGGCAGCGGCGCATAGCTCGCCCCCATCGCCGCCGCCAGCTCTGCTGCCGCTTCGCCCGGTCGCGGCGCCACGTCGATCAGCGCCGCGGCCAGCCCGGTCGCACGCAGCGCGCGCGCCGCCTCCAGCGCCTCCGTCCCGGCGCGGCCACGGCCGGGTGTGCCGTCGCGCGCGACATTGGCGCGCCCGTCGGTGAGGAACACCAGGAACGGCACCGCCCCCCGCCTTCGCACCGTGGCACCCAGTTCACGTGCGGCGTCCACCGCCGCCGCCAGCGGCGTGCCGCCGCCGCCGCGCAGGCCGGCGAGGCTGCGGCGCGCGCGCGCCAGGGCGCCGGTGGGTGGCAGCAGCAGCTCGGCGTCCCGGCCGCGGAAGGCGATCAGCGCCACCTGGGCGCGCCGCACATAGGCCGCGGCCAGCAGCAGCTCCACCGCCCCCTTGGCCTCGCCGAGCCGGTGCAGTGCCGCGGAGCCGGAGGCGTCGAGGACGAAAATGGTGGTGCTGGCGCTGCGCCGCCGCACCCGCCGGATGCGCAGATCCGATCGCCGCACCGCCATCCGCGCCCCCGAAGGCGGCGGCGGGCGAAGGCGCTGCCACGGGGCGGCCGCCTTCAGCGTCCCCAGCACATCGAGCCGCGCTCCGCCGCCGGGACTGCCGGCGCTGGTGCCGATCGGCCGGCCGCGGCCGGCGCCGCGCTG
>JAJZNE010000148.1 GCA_021847995.1 Pseudomonadota bacterium
CGACGCCTTCGCTGCCGGCGAACTGCCGGAGGAAACCCGCGCGCGCATCACCAAGCTGCGCGAGGGCACTGACGCCGAGCGGCTTCAGGCGCGCGTTCTGATGCTCGTCTACATGCTCGGACTGATCCAAGGCGATGCCGAATTCCACGGCGTGCGCGCCAACGCTGAAACCCTCGCCGATCTTCTGATCGAGAACCTCGAAGCCGGCGGCGACGTTCGCGCGGCGGTGCCCACCGCCCTTGCCGCGCTTGAAGAAACCGGTGCCGTGATGCAGATCGACGGTGTCTGGCGCTTGCAGACCAAGGAGGCGGCGGAGTGGGATGCCGCGTATCGCGCCGAGCTGCGCAGCGTGCGCAACAATCCCTCTGAACTCGCCAGCCGTCGTCGAACGGCGCTCGATACGGCACTGTCCGAGAACCTGAAGGGCCTGTCCGCCGTCGCCCAAGGCCGCAGCTCGGTCCCCCGCAAGCTGATCCGGCTTGGCCCCGATGAGAAAGCCCCATCCGACGGCCTCATCGTGCGCATCCACAATGGCTGGGACGAGACCCTGAAAACCGTCTCGACCGACATCGCCGCCCAGCCGGACACGGACGCCACCATCCACCTGCTGATCGAGCGGCATGACGCGGAGCGTCTCGAAGAAGCGCTGCGCCAGCGCCAGGCGGCGCAGACCGTGCTCGATCAGCGCGGCGCCCCCTCCACCACGGAAGGCGATCAGGCGCAGAAGGCCATGTCCGCCCGCCTGGGCGCAGCTGAGCGCACGATCAAGGAGATCGTCGAGGCCGCGGTGCGCGACGCCAAGGTGATCCTCGCTGGCGGCTCCGAACAGTCCGGCACCTATCTCAAGGACCGCCTGCACGCCGGAGCACAGGCCGCGCTGGTGCGGCTCTATCCGCAATTCGCCACCGCCGACGATGCCGGCTGGGAACGCGTCGTGAAGAACGCCCAAGGCGGGCAGGCCGACGCATTGAAGGCGGTCGGCCACAACGGCACGCCGGACAGCAACCCGGTCTGCCAGATGATCCGCGCCAAGCTCGGCGCTGGCCGCAAGGGCAAGGAACTGCGTGACGAGTTCGAAGGCCCGCCCTATGGCTGGCCGCAGGATGCGGTGGACGGCGCGCTGCTTGTGCTCGCCCATGCCGGGCTGATCCGCGTGCTGGGCGAGGACGGCAAGGAGACGGTTCTGCGCAAACTACCGCGCCAGAAGATCGGCCTCTGCCGCTTCCTGCCGGAAACCCACACAGTTACCACCACCCACAAGCGGGCCATCCGCGCCCTCGGCCAGGCTGTCAGCATCAACGTCCCGCCGGATCAGGAGGCGGAGCAGCTGCCACTGATCCTGAAATCCCTGCGCGACGCCGCACAGGCGGCGGGCGGCGATCCGCCCGCACCGGCCGCTCCCACAACGCCCGATCTCGATGCGCTCGACGCCCTCACCGGCAACGAACGGCTGATCGAGGCGGCCAGCCGCGGCACCGCGCTGGCGGCGGCTTACGCCGTCTGGGTTTCCAGCCGCCAGACCATCGCGGCGCGGCTTCCGGCCTATCGCACCACGGAAAGCCTGGTGAAGCTCGGTGCGCACGGGCAACAGGCGGCGTTGGAGGATGTGCGCAGCCAGCGCCGCCTGCTCGACGAACCCGACCCGATCCCGCCGCTTCGCCAGGACGCGGCGGCCGAGCTGCGATCCCGGCTCAATGCGGCCTTCGACGTGTACGAAGCTGCCCTCGCGGCAGCGGAGGCGTTGCTGCACGAAGATGCCAACTGGCAGAAGCTCAGCCCGGAGGACAAGCACGCGATCCGTGCCGATAACGGGCTGCTGCCGGTGGTCCGACCGAACGTCGCGAGCCCCGAGGACATCGTGGCGGCGCTGACATCCCGCAACCTCGCCGCCTGGGCGGACCTCACGCGCGGGCTGAAGGCTGGGGCGCAGGCGGCGCTGGATGAGGCGGCCGAGCGGTTGCAGCCGCAGGCCCAGCCGATCACCCTGCCAGCGCCCGGCACCTTGGCCGATGCGGCCGCGGCGGAGGCATGGCTTGAGGGCGTGCGCACCACCATCCTCGCCGCCCTCGCCAAGGGTCCTGTCCGCCCCCGATTCTGAGACGAAAGCCCGACAATGCCCGATCTCTCCCGCGACCTTCGCCGCAGTCTGGAAGCCACCGTCAAAGCCGCGCGCGTGTCGGCCGAAGGCGGAACGGCGGATGCGATCCGCCGGCTTGGCGTGGCGGCGGCGGAATCGCCCGCGCATCTGGAAGCCCGCCGCGCCGAGCGCAACCGGCTGCGCGCCCATGCCCGCTCGCTCGGCGACCGGCTGAACAAGGACGGCACGCAGGAGGTGCGCCGGCTGACCGAGGCGGCCGCCTATGTGCAGTGGCACCGGCTGCTGTTCGCCCGCTTCCTGCTGGAGCGCGGCTTGCTGCGCGATGAGACGGGGGTGCCGCTCTCGCTCACCGACTGCCGGGAAGAAGCCGCGATGGGTGGCGGCGACGAGTGGTCCATCGCCAGCGCCCATGCCGCGCGGCTGTTGCCCGGCGTGTTCCCGCCGGACGATCCGGTGGAGTCGCTCACTCTCGCGCCGGAACACGCGAAGGCGCTGCGTGACCATCTGCGCGGGCTGGATGCGGCGATCTTCGCGGCCGATGACAGCCTGGGCTGGACCTATCAGTTCTGGCGCGCGGCCGAGAAGAAGGTGGTGAACGACAGCCAGGTGAAGATCGGCGCGGCCGAACTGCCGGCGGTGACGCAGTTGTTCACCGAGCCCTACATGGTCCGCTTCCTGCTGCACAACACGCTCGGCGCCTGGTGGGCCGGCAAGGTGCTGGCCGCCCGGCCCGACCTGGCGCGGGAGGCGGCGGACGAGGCGGCGTTGCGCGCCGCCTGCGCGGTGCCGGGCTACGCATGGGACTATCTCCGCTTCGTCCGCGAGGACGAGGTTTGGCGCCCGGCCGCGGGCACCTTCCCCGGCTGGCCGGCGCGCGCCGCCGAGGTCACGCTGCTCGATCCCTGCTGCGGCAGCGGGCATTTCCTGACCGAGGCGCTGGCGGCGCTCGCCGCGCTGCGCGGCGCGGAGGAAGGGATATCGCCGGCTGAGGCCGTGGTGGCGGCGCTGCGCGACAATCTGCACGGGCTGGAGATCGACGGGCGCTGCGTGCAGATCGCCGCCTTCGCTTTGGCGCTGACGGCCTGGCGGATCGCGGGGGCGGAGACGGCATTGCCGACGCCGCATGTCGCCTGGGTCGGCGCCCCGCCGCCCCTGCCGAAATCGGAGTTCGCCGCGCTCGCCAACGGCGATGCGGACCTGCGGCGCGGGCTGGAGGCGCTGCATGATCTGTTTGCCCAGGCGCCGCTGCTCGGCAGCCTGATCGAGGTCACCGGCGGCGATCTGGTCAACCCGACGCGCATCGCGCGCATCGAGGAAAGCATCGCGGCGCTGGTGGACAAGATGCGCGGCGCGGAGCCGGAACGGGCGGAGGGCGCGCTCGCCGCGCGCGGCATGGCCGATGCCGCCGCGATCCTGGCGCGGCGCTTCGTGGTGCAGGCGACGAATGTGCCGTTCCTCGGTCGCGGCAAGCAGGATGCGGCGCTGGCGACCTATCTCGCAGCACGGTTCGAGAACGCGAAAGCCGATCTGGCGACCGCCATGCTGACGCGGATGCGCGCGCTCGCTGCACGAGGCGGCACGGTGGCGGCGGTGACGCCTCAGAACTGGCTGTTCCTCGGAAGCTACAAGAAGATGCGGGAGGGTCTGCTGTTGCAGGCATCCTTGGCGCTGGTTGGGGCGCTGGGGCCGCGCTGCTTCGAGACGATCAGCGGCGAGGTGGTAAACGCGGCCCTGGTGGCGCTGACCGAGGCGCGTCCGGACGCCAAGACGGTCTTCGCCGGCCTCGACGCGAACGACGCGCCCGACCCGGCGGGCAAGGCGGAGAGTCTCCTACGTGGAGTGATCGCGCATACGCGGCAAAGCCAGTCCATTGCCGCCGGTTCGCGCATCTCGGTGCGTGCGGGAGGAGCGGGAGTACTGCTTCAGGATTTCGCTCAGGTGTTCAAGGGAACCGTCACAGGTGACTACCCGAGATTTGGGGTTCTATTCTGGGAAGTTGAGAGCCGGGGTACGAAATGGGTATTGCAGCAGACCTCCCCAGACATGACCGGATTGTTCCTCGGTAAACATAATTTCCTCCGGTGGGGCGATGGCCAACTCCACGGCTTCATAGAAGAGCGACTTGGCGAACAAGCCGCAGCGTGGCTACGAGGGCAAGAAGCCTGGGGGCAGTCTGGGATCGCCCTCTCCGTAATGCGAGAGCTAGACTGCACGCTTTTTACCGGCGCCTCTTTCGACAACAATTGCTCTGTAATTGTTGTGAGAGAGCCTGAATATTTGGATGCTGTCTGGTGTTTTTGCTCTGATCCATCATACGCGATTGCGGTTCGTCGGCTCAATCAAAAACTCAGTGTGACAGACCAGAGTTTCGTTGAGGTCCCCTTCGACCTCGCCCACTGGCAAAAGGTGGCCGCCGAGAAATACCCGAACGGCCTCCCCGAACCCTACTCCGACGACCCGACGCAATGGCTGTTCCACGCCCATCCGCGCTACGCCCAAGCCGGCACCGAACTTCACGTGGCGCTCGCCCGCCTCGCCGGCTATCGCTGGCCGGCCGAGACCGACGAGAAGATGCGCCTCTCGGCCGAAGCCCGCGCCCACATCGCCGAGGCCGCGACGCTCCCCGCGGCCGACGCAGATGGGTTGCTTGCCCTGGTCCCTGCGCTCGGGGAACGCCCGCTCGCCGACCGGCTCCGCGCCTATTGCGCCGCCGCCTGGGGCGAAGCCTGGACTGCCGGCTCTGAAGCCGCGCTGGTCACCGCCGCCTGCGAGCGTGCCAAGGACAAGCCGCCGAAGCAGCTCACGCTCGATGCCTGGCTCCGCACCCATGCCGCCCGCCAGCATGCCAAGCTGTTCCACGACCGGCCGTTCCTGTGGTGGATCACCGATGGCCGCGCCGACGGATTCACCGCAATCGCCCACTACCACCGCCTGACCCGCGCCAATCTCGAACGCCTCGCCTACACCGTGCTCGGCGACTGGATCACCAGGCTTACTGGTCAAGAGGGGGGCACCGATCCGCGCGCCGAGGCCGCGCGCGTGCTGCAAGCCAGGCTCGCCCGCATCCTGGAAGGCGAAGCGCCCTACGACATCTTCGTCCGCTGGAAGCCGCTGGAGAAACAGCCACTCGGCTGGGACCCGGACCTGGACGACGGCGTGCGGCTGAACATCCGCCCCTTCATCGAAGCCAAGGTGCTCGGCTTCGAGCCGAACGTGAAATACGGCGTCGATCGCGGCAAGGACGTCGCCTCCGCGCCCTGGTTCGCGGTGTTCAACGGCGAACGCCGCAACGACCACCACACGACCTTGGAAGAAAAGCGCGCGGCTCGCGCGACCCTGGAAGAAAAACGCGCTGCCCGCGCGGGCAAGACGTGATCCGCCCTTTGGGGCCGGCGTGCGCTCCGTGCCGATCAGTCCTCCGGTGCCAGACGCTCGCGCAGCCCCGCCGGCGACACCACCGGATAGGCGGATGCGAGCACCGGCAGATCCTTGTCGCCGCTCACCGGAACATCGGCGCGGCTGGCCAGCGCGAGGCGCAGGAACACCACGTCATCGCGGTCCCGGCACGCCAGCGGCAGATCGGGCGGCGGGTTCGGCAGATGCGCCGTCTCGGCGAAGGGCAAATATTCGGCCAACAGCGCCTCCCGCTCCGCGCCGTCCAGCCGGAATTTCGGATAGGTCAGGACGCGCAAGAGTTCGGTCACCGTCTCCCGGCAGACGATCGGCGTCACCGTGCCCTCCGCCCAGGCAAGCCGCAGCCACGCCAGCCGGCGCCCGAAGACCAGGGCGGACAGCACCGTATTGGTATCGAAGACCGCCCGCACCGCGCCGGCCCGGCCTCACGGATGCTTTCGCGCCCAGGCAACGGCGTCGTCGATATCCGCCTCCGTGATTCCGAGCGTGGCCAACTTCTGGCGCACGGCATCCGCCGACCCGATCCGGGCAGGGGTCAGGATCAGGCGCCCGTTCTCGGCCTCAACCTCGAAATACGTGGGGGCCGGCCCCGCGCCGAGCGATTGCAGGGCGCGCTTCGGCAGGGTGATCTGATTTTTGGCGGTGAGCTTGGCGAGCATGAGGAAGAAAGTAAGGAAGTAAGGCACCGGATGCAAGGGCGTCCGGCGTGCCCCGATACGGCAGGGCGCTACGCGGCCCGAGGCCGCACCGCCGCCTCGATCTGCGCCCCCTGATGCGCGATGGCCGCCGACAGATCGTAGGCCAGCTGCAGGTTCAGCCAAAGCTGCGGCGTGGTGCCGAAATAGCGCGCGAGCCGAAGCGCCGTGTCCGGCGTGACCGCGCGGGGGTTTTCCGCGGCGATGATCGCGGTGATCCGATTAGGCGGCACGTTCAGCGCACGGGCCAGCGCATTCGCGCTCAGGCCGAGCGGGATCATGAATTCCTCGCGGAGGATTTCGCCAGGGTGGGTGGTGATGCGGGCCATGATGGTGCCTGTCAGTGGTAGTCGCAGATTTCAACGTCAACCGGCCCGGCGTCGGTCCAGACGAAGCAGATGCGCCATTGGTCATTGACGCGGATGCTATGCTGGCCGATCCGGTTACCCTTCAGAGCCTCCAATCGATTGCCGGGAGGCGCGCGCAAATCGCTCAGCGCCGCGGCGGCGTTCAGATAGTCCAGCTTGCGCAGAGCGACCGAGGCGATGCTGGCGAAGCGGCGATTGCGGCCGTCCCGCATCAGCGCCTCGGTGTCGCGGCACTTATACGACTGGATCGCCATGCGGCTTGATCTATTACGCGACACATAATAGATCAAGGGGTATGGAATCAACCCCATGAGCACACCGCTCGCCGCCCTGGTCGCCGCCCTGCGTGGCGCCGGTGACTACGACCCGCGCGTGGAGGTGGCGCCCGAGGCCGTGCTGTGGTGCGACCCGAACCAGGAGTTCGCGCCGCTGCTTCCCGCCCTGCGTCGCGCAGCCCCGAACCTGCTCACCCTCGGCGACCACGACTCCGCCCACCGCCAAGGCCCCGCCATCTGGCTGCGCGCCGCGCTCGGCCGCGCCATCCCGGACCTCACCTGGGAGGGTGATGCGCCCGCGATCCTCTATCTGCCCGGCGTCGCGCGGGAGACGCTGCGCGCCGCGGAGGATTGCCCGCTTCATCTGCGCCTGCTCGCCTGGTTCGTAGTCGGCGGCACGCTGTTCGGCCATGCCAATTCCAAGGACTGGACGCTGCGCGGCTTCCTCTCCTCCAAGCCGGCCTATGGCGGCCTGGGGCTGGACGTGGCGCAGGACGAGGCGACGCGGGAAGCGCTCGCCACCGCCGCGCCGAAACTGTTCGAGCTCCCGCTTGCCGAGTTGCAGGGGCTCCGGCTGGACGCACCGTGGCTGCTCAAGCTGCTGGTGCCGGATCTGGAGGAAGACACGCTCGCGTGGCTCGGCGGCGGGCTGACGCCGCAGACGGACCCGGCCCGCTTCGCCGCCTTCCAGGCGCGCGCCAAGGCGGAACTCAGGATCGACCCGGCGAAGATCGCGCCCACCACGGCCGCTGCGCGCATGCTGCGTCAGGAGAACGGCTGGGGCCGCGTGTGGGACCGCTTCGCCCGGAGCGGGCGCGGAATGTATGAGCCGGCCGCCGCCGTGCTGTCCCCGATCGACCCGCCGGACCTGCTCTCGGCCAACGCCGCGATCTACGCCACGGCCAATGCGCGCCAGGAAACGTCTCTCCGCGCCGCGCTGGCAAAGCTCAAGGACGCGGACGAAGCGACGGCGCGGGATCAGGTCGGCCGCCTGGCGAAGGAACATGCCGAGCGCTGCGAAGGGCCCTGGGCCGCGCGCGGCCAGGCGCGTCTGGCCGAGGCGGTGCAGCATCTTGCGCGGCTGACCATCATCCCGCCACTGCCGGCGCAGGATGCCGAGGCTTTGGCCGACACCTACGCCGAGACGGGCTGGGAAGCCGACAATGCCGCATTGTGCGCGTTGGAATCCGTCGCCCCGCGGCAGGAAGCCGACGCCATAGCGACCTTGCAGGAAGACCGCGATGCCGTGGTGGCGGCGCTGCGCGCCGTCTATGCCCCAAGGCTGCAACGGGAAGCGCTGGCACTCCAGGCGTTGCTGCCAGCCGGCCCGCCGCCACCGCAGAAGCCGGCGGAGAGCGACGCCGTTCTGTTCATCGACGGGCTGCGCATGGATGTCGCGCAACGGCTCGCGGCGCTGCTGCGCCAGCACGAAGCTGAGGTGGATTCCGGCTGGCGCTGGACCGGCTTCCCGACCGTCACCGCCACGTGCAAGCCACTCGCCAGCCCCGCCGCTGCCCGTCTGCACGGCGCGGAGAGGGCGGAGGGGTTCGAGCCGCTGGCGCCGGACGGCAGGCGGGCCACCCACTCCGTGTTGATGCGCGAGCTTGCCGCGCTGGGCTGGCGGACCGAGGCGACGCTGGTGCCGAGCGACAAGTGCTGGATCGAGGCCGGCCATTTCGACAAGGACGGCCACGAGCAGCAATCCCGCATGGCGGATGGGATTGGCGCGGCGCTGTCCGCCGTCGCGGCCGAAGTGCTGCGTCTGGTGCGTGCCGGCCGGCGGCTGCGCATCACCACCGATCACGGCTGGCTGCTGCTGCCCGGCGGGCTGCCGGTGGCGAGCCTGCCCGCCGGCCTGACCGAGACGCGCTGGCGCCGCTGCGCCGTGGTGAAAGATGGGGCCGCCACGACGGCCACA
>JAJZNE010000175.1 GCA_021847995.1 Pseudomonadota bacterium
CCGCACCGAACTGGTGCGCGCCGCCGACGCCCCGGCGATCGCCGCCGCGGGCGGCTGAGCGGGCGGGGCGGGACGCGGTGCGGTTGCGGCCGGCACCCCGATCCTGTATCGGAGCGGCGCCATGAGCGCCGCCATGCAGACTGCGGCTCGCGGGCCTGCCTCGCTGGAGCTGACGCCGGAGCCGACGTTCACTGCGCGGCAGCGCATGGCGTTGCGTGATCTGCGTGAAGCATGGACCCTGCGCCGGCTCGGCTGGACGCTGGCGTGGCTCGACATCAAGCTGCGCTATCGCGGCTCCGTGCTCGGCCCGTTCTGGCTGACGCTCTCGACCGCGGTGATGGTGGCGGCGATGGGCGGCATCTATGCCACCCTGTTCCACATGAACCTGCGCGAGTATCTGCCGTTCCTGACGCTGTCGCTGGTGCTGTGGAACTTTCTCGCCGCCCTGGTCGGCGATGCCTGCCAGGGCTTCACTGCGGCGGAGACGATGATCCGGTCCGTGCGCATGCCGTTCTCGCTCTATGCCGCGCGCATCGTGCTGCGCAATGTGCTGATCCTGGCGCACAACCTGATCGTCATCGTCGCCATGTTCGTGATCTATGCGGTCTGGCCCGGATTGTCCGGCCTGCTGGCGCTGCCGGCGTTCGCGCTGTGGCTGGTCGATGCGCTGGCGCTGTCGATCCTGCTCGGCGCGCTGTGCGCACGCTTCCGCGACATCCCGCCGATCGTCGGCAGCGTGGTGCAGATGCTGTTCTTCGTGACCCCGGTGATCTGGCGTCCGGAACTGGTCGGAAACGGGCGCAAGTGGCTGCTGCCGTTCAACCCGTTCTTCTCGGCGCTGGAGATCGTGCGCGGCCCGCTGCTGGGTGAAGTGCCGACGGTGATGACCTATGCCTCGGCGCTGCTGTCAGCGCTGCTGCTGGTCGGGGTCACCTGGCTGCTGTTCGCGCGCGTGCGCGGGCGCATCGCCTTCTGGGTCTAGCGCGATGCTTCCGGCCGAGATCGAGGTGCGCGGCGTCAGCCTCGACTTCCCGCTCTATCACGGCAACGCGCGCAGCCTGAAGCGCACCGTGTTCTCCTCCGTCTCCGGCCGCATGGGGGCCGACCGCAAGCATCGCGTGGTGGTGCAGGCGCTGCGCGACATCAGCTTCCGGCTCGGCAGCGGCGACCGGCTCGGCCTGATCGGCACCAACGGCGCAGGCAAGACCACGCTTTTGCGCACGCTTGCCGGCATCTACGAGCCGGCGGTGGGCAAGGTGCGGGTGCGCGGGACCCTGAACGCGCTGCTCGATCCGCAGCTCGGGATGAACCCGGAGCTGACCGGGCGGGAGAATATCGGCCTGCGCGGCCTTTATAACGGCCTCGACCGCGCCGCGATCCGGCGGCTGGAGGATGACGTGCGCGCCTTTGCCGAACTCGATGCGTTCATCGACCTGCCGGTGCGCATCTACAGTTCCGGCATGGTGGTGCGGCTCGGCTTCGCGCTGGCCACCGCGATCCGCCCGCAGGTGCTGCTGATGGACGAATGGTTCCTCGCCGGCGATGCCGCCTTCATGGAGAAGGCGCGCGGACGGCTGGAGGACATGGTGCGCGGCGCCGACATCCTGGTGCTGTCGTCGCACCTGACCGACGTGGTACTGGACTGGTGCACGCGCGTCATCTGGATGGAGTCGGGCCGCATCCGGGAGGACGGGCCGGCGGCCGAGGTGCTGGCGCGCTACACCGGGCACGACGCACCGGCCGCGCTGCCGGCCTGAGGCGGGCCGGCGTCATTCGCCGGCGCCGACCGGCGGCTGCTCGCCAAGACGGCGCAGCGCCGGCAGGTCGCGCTCGGCGGCGCAAACGAGATAGCGGCGCGACGCGGGCGGCGAGGGCGTGACCGGCGCCTCCAGCACCCGTCCATGCTCGTCGAGCGGCAGGGCGGAGAGGCCGAGATCGGCATACACGTCGAGCAGATCGCGCCCGGCACCCCATACCGCCGGTGCCCGCCCCTCCTGCTGCGCCAGGTCGCGCAGGCGCCAGACCGCGGAGACGCGGTCATCCGCCGGCCCGGCTGGATCGCCGAGGGCGAGCAGGGTGCGGCCGACGCGGCGGAACGGGATGGCGGCACGCTCCGCCTCGCCCCACACCACGCCTTCCGCCGCTGCCGGGGGCGCGGCGCCGAGGGCGGCGTAGCGCAGCCGCTGCGCGGCATCCCAGGGCGCCCAGTTGACCCGCCGCGGACGCAGCAGCCGCCACAGCGCGAACAGCGCCAGCACCACGGTCAGCGCCACCGACGCGCGCAGCGAATTGGACACGTCGGGCGACAGGATCACCTCCCAGAAACTGTTGTCGGACAGCCAGCGGACATGCCGCTCGAACGCGGCGAGGGTGAGGATGCAGACGCCGAGCGTGAGCAGCGGCACCGCCGTCGCCGCATCGAGCGGGCCGGAGAGCAGCCTGGCATGGCGGTAGAAGGCGCGGCGGTAGGGCGCGATCAGGAGGGCGGCGAGCAGCAGCACGCCGGGCAGCCACAGCGGCTCGTCCTGCGCCACCATCAGCGCGGCGCCGAGCAGCAGCAGGGTCAGCGTCGCACTCCAGGCGAGGTTGACGCGCTGCGACAGCGCCGCCGCCAGCACCATCAGCGCGGCGCCGATCAGCGACGGGATGAAGGCGCCGGCCTGCGCCGCGACCGCGGCGAAATCGGCATCGATCCAGGAATAGTCCGGCCGCTGTTCCAGCACGCCGAGGGCGAGCAGCAGGAAGCCGCACAGGGCGACCGCGCCGGCGCCGGCGGCGACCGCGAAATCCGGCTCGCTGATCCGCCCGATCGGCACCACGCCGCCGCGCAGCAGCGACCGCCCGCGCATCGCCAGCTCGTTGCCGGCGAACAGGAAGCCGGCCAGGAACAGCGGAATGATGTAGTAATAGAGCCGGAAGATCAGGATCGCGCCGACCACGCGCGGCGCCGGCAGATAGGGTTCGAGGCCGAGCAGCATGGCACCGTCGAACACGCCGATGCCGCCCGGCAGGGTCGCGATCAGCCCGGCGGAGTAGGAGGCGAGATAGACGCCGACGAAACGCAGGTAGTTGAGGCCGGGCGCCGCCGGCAGCAGGGCATGGAAGATCGCCGCGGTCACCGCGACATCGACGGTCGCGAGCAGCACCTGCAGCAGCGCCATGCGCCAGCCGGGCAGCACGATCTCATGGCCGAACAGGCGGAAATGCGGCAGCACGCGTGAGGCCGCGATGTAGCCGAGGTCGATCGCCCAGAACAGCGCCGCCGCTGCATACATCGCCCAGCGCGGCGCCCGCGCACCGAGGAAGGGGACGGCGCCCGGCTCGACGAACAGGATGGTGCCGGCGAGGGCCAGGCCGCCAAGGCCGAAGGTGAGGCTGCAGAACGCGATGACGCGCGCGATCTGCGGCGGCGACAGGCCCCAGTGCGCATAGAGGCGGTAGCGCACCGCCGCCCCCGACACCGCCGCGAAGCCGAGATTGTGCGACAGCGCATAGGCGCAGAACGAGGCGAAGGCGACGCGGCGGTAGCTGACGGCATGCCCGGCGTAGTAGGTGCCCAGCCGGTCGTAGAAAGTCAGCACGCCATAGGCGGCGAGCGTCCAGCCGAAGGCGGCGAGCAGGGCGTGCGGCCGGATCTGGAGCAGCGCGGCATGGATGTCGGCGATGCGCAGGCTGCGGAATTCGCGCTGCACGACATAGACGGCGCCGATCAGCAGCGCCACCCCCAGCACCGCCGGCGCATGCCTGAGCGCCGTCTTCCATCGCCCGGCGCGGCCCGGCGGCACGATGCAGGCGCCCCTAGGCCGCGTCGGCGGGACGCGCGAGCGAACTGCGGATCAGCGCCACCGTCTCCGCGACGCCGTACAGCGCCACGAACTGGCCGAAGCGCGGCCCGTCCGGCTGGCCGAGCAGCACCTGATAGAGACAGGCGAACCACGCCCGCAATTCGGCGAAGGGATGGCGCTTGCCGACGGCGTAGATGGCCGTCTGGATATCCTCGGCCGGCTGCTCCGCCGGCAGTGCGGCGAGAGTTTCGGCAAGGTCGGCCAATGCCGCGCGCTCGGTCGCGTCGGGCGCGCGGAAGCGCTTCGCCGGGCGGACGAAATCGCGGTAATAGGCGAGCGCGTAGCCGACCAGCCGATCGAGGAACGGCAGCCGCGCCGGCGCGGCGGCGGGATCGTAGCGGCGGATGAATCCCCACAGGATATCGGCCGATTCCGCGTTCACGACGGACGCCAGATTGAGCAGCATGGCGAACGAAATCGGGCTTCTGGCGCTTTCCGGCACGGCGCCGGCATGGATGTGCCACGCCGGATTGGTCATCGCCGCGTCCGGGGGCTGGATGCGCGCCTTCTCGGCATTGGCGAGATAATCGTCGGTGGCGCGCGGGATCACGTCGAAATAGAGGCGCTTGGCGCGCTGCGGTGCCGCGTACATGAACTGCGCGAGGCTTTCCGGCGGCGCGTAGCGCAGCCACTCCTCCACCGAAAGCCCGTTGCCGCGGCTTTTGCTGATCTTCTGACCGTGCTCGTCGAGAAAGAGTTCATAGGTGAAGCCCGCCGGCGGCGCGCTGCCGAGGGTGCGGCAGATGGCGCCGGAGAGCCGCACGGAATCGATCAGATCCTTGCCCGACATCTCGTAATCGACGCCGAGCGCGTGCCAGCGCATCGCCCAGTCGGCCTTCCATTGCAGCTTGCAGGCGCCGCCCGTGACCGGCGTTTCGATCCACGCGCCGCCGTCGGGATCGCGCCAGACGATGGTGCCGGCGTCGGTATCGATGCGCGCCACCGGCACCTGCATGACGATGCCGGTGCGCGGATGGATCGGCAGGAACGGCGAGTAGGTCGCCGCGCGTTCGGCGCCGAGCGTCGGGCGCACCAGGGCGACGATCGCGTCGTGGCAGGCAAGCACGCGGCGCAGCGCCGCATCGAAGCGCCCGGAGCCGTAGTATTCGGTGGCGGAGGCGAATTCGTAGGCGAAGCCGAAGCCGTCGAGGAAGCCGCGCAGGCGCGCGTTGTTGTGCGCGCCGAAGCTTGCGTGCGTGCCGAACGGATCGGGGATGCGGGTCAGCGGCCGGCCGAGGAATTCGCGCAGCATCGCGGTGTTGGGCACGTTGTCCGGCACCTTGCGCAGCCCGTCCATGTCGTCGCTGAACGCGATCAGGCGGGAGGGCAGTCCGGTCAGCACGGTGAAGGCGTGGCGCACCCAGGAGGTGCGGGCCACTTCGCCGAAGGTGCCGATATGCGGCAGGCCGGAGGGGCCGTATCCGGTTTCGAACAGTGCTGCCCCGCGCCCGGCGGCGGCGAGGCGGGCGGCGACCCTGGCCGCCTCCTCGAACGGCCACGCCTTCGGCACGGCGGCGGGCGGATGGGGAACCGTATCGGACATGCCGGGCAGGCTATGGACCGGCCGCCCGCAGGTCAATCGGCGTGCCGCCGCGACGGCAACCGGGCGCGGCGTTTCTGCCGTTGCGCGGACGTGTTCGGTTTGTGATAGGGTCGGCGGCGAAAACGCAGCCGGCGCGGAAAGGTTTCACCGATGACCACCACCTACGACGTAGCCTCCCAGGCCTCGCTGGACCAGGTGCTGACCTCGCTCGATCTCGGGCAACTGGCGGCGGGGGCGTATGAGATCGACCTGACCGCAGGCTTTGCCCTGACCGCCGATCCGACCGGGATCAATCTCGGCAGCAGTTACAGCCTGACGATCAACGGCGAGGGCAACGCGATCAGCGGCGGCACCCTCTATCGCGGGCTGTTCGTCTATGCCGGGAATGTCACGATCGAGAACCTGGGCATCGTCGCTACCAAGGCGGTCGGCGGTGCCGGCGGTGCGGGAAAGAGCGGCGGCGGCGGCGGTGGGGCCGGGCTGGGCGGCGGGCTGTTCGTCGCCGGCGGCGGCAGCGTCACGCTCAGCAACGTCACCTTCACTGGCGATCAGGCGACCGGCGGCGCCGGCGGCGCGGCCTCCGGAAACAGCAGCATAGGCGCGGGCGGCGGCGGCGGCCTGGGCGGGGCGGGCGGCAATGGGCAAGGCGGCGGCGGCGGCATCGGCGGCGCCGGCGGCGCGTCCTCCGCTTCCGGCCAGCCCGGGCTGATCCCGGGCGCCCTGGGGGGTGGCAAGGGCGGCGGCAGCAAGGGCGGTGGCGGCGGAAACAGCGGGGGCGGGGGCGGCGGCAAAGGCGGCAGAGGCAGCGCCGGCGGCGGCGGCGGCGGGGTTGGCGGTGCGGCATCAGGTGCGACGGGCACCGGCGGCAAGGGTGGCTTCGGCGGCGGCGGCGGCGTGGGTGTCGGCGGGGGCGACGGCGGCGCGGGCGGCTTCGGCGGGGGCGGCGGCGGCAGCTTTTCCTTCGGCGGCGGCGGCGGCGGGTTGGGGGCGGGCGGCGATATCTTCGTCCAGCAGGGCGGCACGCTTGCGATCGAGGGCGGCTCGCTCTCCGCCGGCACCGTCAACGGCGGCGCCGGCGGGACGAGCAGCAAGGGTAGCTCCTGGAGCGGCAGCGCCGGCTCGGCCTTCGGTTCCGGCCTGTTCATCCAGGGCAGCCAGAGCGTCACCCTCGATCCCGCCGCCGGGCAGAGCCTGACCATCGGCGGCGTGATCGCCGATCAGAGCGGGTCGCTTCCGACCGCCGCGAGCCAGGGCGCCGGCGGCCTGGTGCTGAACGGTGCCGGCAGCGTGACGCTGGATGCCGCCAATACCTATACCGGCGGCACCACGCTCGATGCCGGCACGTTGGACCTCGCGGCAAATGGGGCGGCGGGCAGCGGGGCGGTCACTTTCTCGAACACCACCAACAACGTGCTGGCGATCGGCAGCGCCGATCAGCCGGCCTCCGGCACCGCCTTCGCCAACACGCTCGACAATTTCGCCGGCGCCGCCACGCTCGATCTCCAGGGCCTCGCCTTCGTCAGCGGCAGCACCAGCGCGACTGTCGTCAACTCCAACACCCTGCAAGTCACCAACGGCACCACCACGCTCGACTTCAAGCTGACCGGCACCGTCGCCGCCAGCTACAACGTCGGCGATCCGCCCGGCGGCACCCTGATCTCGGCCGATCCGGTGTGCTTTCTGGCCGGCACCCGCATCGCCACCCCGGCGGGCGCGGTGCCGGTGGAGCGGCTGCGCGCCGGCGATCCGGTCTGCCTGGCCGATGGCGGCAGCGCGCCGGTGCGCTGGGTCGGGCACAGCACGGTGGCGGCGCGCTTCGCCGATCGCCTGCGCGTCTTCCCGGTGCGCATCCGCGCCGGCGCGCTGGGGCCGAACCTGCCGCACCGCGACCTGCTGCTCTCCCCCGGCCATGCCGTGCGGATCGGCGAGATCCTGGTGCACGCCTCGGCGCTGGTGAACTTCACGACGATCCTGCGCGAGGCGGCGATGCCGGAGCGGTTCGTCTACTGGCATGTCGAACTCGACAGCCATGCGCTGCTGCTCGCCGAGGGGGTGGCGGCGGAGAGCTTTCTCGACGACTGGCAGGAATTGCCGTTCGACAACGCGGCGACGCGCCCCGCCCCCTCGCCCGATGCCGTCGAACTGCCCTACCCCCGCGCCCGCGCCGCCCGGCAGGTGCCGCACCACCTGCGCACCCTGCTCGCCGCACGCCAGGCCGCCTGATCCCGCCGGCCGCGCGGCCATCCTGACCCCGCGGCCGGCAGCGAGACCGCGGCGGCGGGGGGCGCCTGCGCCGCGCTGACATAGTTGCGTTTTCTTAATTACCATTATTTGAGGATGATCCGTGGGCGCGGGCCTCGCCGTGTCGTGTATGTGTCCGGGCGCCGCAACCTGACCCCGGAGCCGTCATGTCCGTGCCTCAGACCAGCTTCACCATCACCAGCGCCACCGACCTTGCCAACGACATCAAGCTGATCGATGCGGGCGGCGCCGATGCCGCCGCCAACACGGCGTACACCTTCACCTTCAGCCTGTCCTCCGGGACGGTGCTGACGCTCGCCGCCGCACTCGATGCGATCAATCTCGACAGCTTCTCCTCCCTGACCATCAACGGCCGGGGCGACACGCTGAGCGGCGCCGGCCTCTATCGCGGCCTGTTCGTCTATGCCGGATCGGTTTCGATCAACGACCTCGGCATCATCGATACCAAGGCGGCCGGCGGCGCCGGCGGGACCGCCTTGAATGGCGGCGGCGGCGGGGCCGGGCTGGGCGGCGGGCTGTTCGTCGCCAGCAGCGGCAGCGTCACGCTCAGCAATGTCAGCTTCACCGGCGATCAGGCGACCGGCGGCGCCGGCGGCGCGGCCTCCTTCACCCAAGGCGGGGGCGGCGGCGGTGGGC
Organism: Pseudomonadota bacterium; assembly: GCA_021847995.1. Classification (GTDB taxonomy): domain Bacteria; phylum Pseudomonadota; class Alphaproteobacteria; order Acetobacterales; family Acetobacteraceae; genus JAFKFJ01. The sequence goes on from JAJZNE010000175.1 coordinate 8,287, forward strand.
TGGGCGGCGCGGGCGGCAATGTGTTCGGCGGCGGCGGCGGGATCGGCGGTGCCGGCGGAACCTCGACCAGCAACGGCGAGGCTGGGCTGATTGAGGGCGCCGCAGAGGGCGGCAAGGGCGGCGGCAGCAACGGTGCAGGCGGCAGCGGGAGTGGCGGCGCGAGCGGCGGCGGGGGTGGCGGCGGCGCTGCCGCTCCCGCCGGCGGCGGTGCTGGCGGCGGCGGGGTAGGCGGTAGAGCGGCAGGCTCGAGCGGAACAGGCGGGGCGGGCGGATTCGGCGGCGGCGGCGGCGGCGGCGGCCTCGGCGCCGGGGGCGGCGGTACGGGTGGGTTCGGCGGCGGGGGTGGCGGCAGCTATTTCAAGGGTGGCGGCGGCGGCGGCTTCGGCGGCGGCGGCGGC
>JAJZNE010000027.1 GCA_021847995.1 Pseudomonadota bacterium
CCCGCCGGTGCCGAACGCATCGGTCGAATGGATCAGAGCGATCTTCGACTTCTTCAGGCCGTTGACGGTGAAGTCGGCGATCACCCGAGCCGAGTAGAGGTCGTTCGGCCGGCAGCGGAACAGCCAGCGGTTGCCCATGTGGGTGAGCGTCGGGTCGGTGCCGCCGAACATCACCGGCCGCGCCGCCTTGGCCACGTCGGGCGCCATCGCGTTGACCTGCGTCGAGCGGATCGAGCCGAGGAAGCCGACGCAATCGCCCCGCGCGACGAGGCGCGAGAAGGCGAGCACGACGCCGGGATTGGTGGTCTGATCGTCTTCCGACACGATCTCCAGCCGGCGGCCGAGCACGCCGCCCGCGTCGTTCACCGCCTCCACCGCCAGGGTGGCGCAGTTGCGCTGGATGCGGCCGGGATCGGCGCCGGCGCCGGTGAGCGGCGTCACCATGCCGAACCTGATTGTCTCGGCGGCGGCGGCGCGGCCGGTGATTGCGAACGGCGCGACCGCTGCCGCGGCGGTGCCGAGAATGACGCTGCCAATCGCGCGCCGGCGGGTGATTGCCATGACCGTTCCCCCTGCGCCGTCCATGTCCGCAGCGCCTGCCCTCAACGCATGCGAGTAAGGCACAGGGCGCCCGCCGCCGCAAGCGAAGCACCGCCGTCGCTCATCCTGTTCGGGGCTGCGGCGGGAACGCGATGCGGCCGCCGGGCGCCGGCCGCGCGACGCCGGTGGTGGCGGGAAAGCTGAGCGGCAGCCGCTGCTGCACCCGTGCGGCGAGGAACGCGAAACACTGCGCCTCCAGCGCATCGCCGTCCCAGCCCACCGCCTCCACCGGCACGACCGGTGCGGGCAGGCGGGCGCGCAGGGCAGCCATGATCGCCGGGTTGTGCCGCCCGCCGCCGCACACCAGCCAGCGGCGCGGCGGCGCCGGCAGGGGGGTGCGCGCCACCGCCTCGGCGAGGAAGGCGACCAGCGTCGCGGCCCCGTCGGCGGCCTGGAGGGCGGCGAGGCCGCTGGCCGCGAGGGTGGCGCGGAACGACAGCCGGTCGAGCGATTTCGGCGCAGGGCGGGCGAAATAGGGGTCGGCCAGCAGCCGCGCCAGCACGCCGGCATCGGCGCTGCCGGCGGCGGCCAGCCGGCCGCCTTCGTCCTGCGGCCGGCCGAGATGGCGCTGCGCCCAGTCGTCCAGCGGACCGTTGCCGGGACCGGTATCGCAGGCCAGGATCGCGCCCGCCTGCCCGAGCCAGGTGACGTTGGCAACCCCGCCGATGTTGAGCACGGCGAGCGGCCGTTCGAGACCGGCGGCCAGGGCGTCATGGAACACCGGGGCGAGCGGCGCCCCCTCCCCGCCCTGCGCCACGTCGAGGGTGCGGAAATCATGTGCGACCGGAAGCCCGGTCAGCCGCGCCAGCAGGGCAGCGTCACCGATCTGCCAGGTGCGGTGCGCGGCGGGGGCGTGCAGGATGGTCTGGCCGTGAAAGCCGATCAGGTCGGCCGCCGCGCCGAGCGCCGCGACCGCCTCGGCATGCCGCAGCGTCAGCCGCCGTTCGGCGTCGTCGAGTGCCGGATCGTCCGCGGCGAGGGTCGGCACGCGGTCGAGCAGACGGCGCAGATCGGCGCGCAGCGCGGCATCGTAGGGCCGCGTCAGGGCAGGGCCGAAGCGGGCGATGCGCGTCCCGTCGGTGAGCAGCCAGGCGGCGTCCACGCCATCGAGGGAGGTGCCGCTCATCAGCCCGATGGCACGCAGCATTCCGCCTTCTCCACCGCTGTGCTAGGAGCGCCGATCATGACAGCGAGCGGTTTCCTGCGCGAGGCGACGGAACGTGGCTTCGTGCATCAATGCACCGACCTGGCGGCCCTGGACGCGGCGCTGTGCGCCGGAACGGTGACCGGCTATATTGGCTTCGACTGCACCGCCGACAGCCTGCATGTCGGCAGCCTGGTACAGATCATGCTGCTGCGGCTGATGCAGCGCCACGGGCACCGGCCGCTGGTGCTGCTGGGCGGCGGGACGACGCGCATCGGCGATCCGTCCGGCCGCGACGAATCGCGCCAGCTGCTGAGCGATGCGCAGATCGCCGCCAACATGGCCGGCATAAGGCGGGTGTTCGAGCCGTTCCTGACCTTCGGGGCAGAGGCGCCGGCGGCGCTGGTGGGCAACAACGCCGACTGGCTGGACGGGCTTGGCTATATCCCGCTGCTGCGCGATGTGGGCACGGAGTTCACCGTCAACCGCATGCTGGGGTTCGATTCGGTGCGCCTCAGGCTCGCGCGCGAGCAGCCGCTGACGTTCCTCGAATTCAACTACATGATCCTGCAATCCTATGATTTCCGAGAGCTTTACCGTCGCCACGGGGTGACGTTGCAGATGGGCGGCTCCGACCAGTGGGGCAATATCGTGTGCGGGATGGAGCTGGTGCGGCGCACCGACGGGGGCAGCGTGTTCGGGCTGACGACGCCCCTGATCACCACCGCGTCGGGCGCCAAGATGGGCAAGACGGCGCGCGGCGCGGTGTGGCTGACCGCCGACCGGGTCGGCCCCTATGAGTACTGGCAGTTCTGGCGCAACACCGAGGATGGCGATGTCGGCCGCTTCCTGCGCCTGTTCACCGACCTGACGCTGCCCGAGATCGCTCGGCTGGAGGCGCTGGGCGGGGCGGAGATCAACGCGGCGAAGGCGGTGCTGGCGACCGAGGCGACCGCGCTCGCGCATGGCCGCGAAGCGGCGGAGGGGGCGGCGGCGACGGCGCGGGCGACGTTCGAGGAAGGCGCGGCGGCGGCGAGCCTGCCCGGCGTGACGGTGCCGGCGGCGGAGCTTGCGGCCGGCATTCCGGCGTTCCGGCTGTTTGCGCTCGCGGGCCTCGCCGCCTCGGGCGGGGAGGCGCGGCGGCTGATCCGCGGCGGCGGGGCGCGCGTCAATGATGCGGCGGTCGCCGATGAGGGGCAGATCATCGGCCTCGGCGACCTGCGCGACGGGGCGATCAAGCTGTCGGCCGGACGCAAGCAGCACATCCTGGTGCGGGCTGGGTAGCGGTTCACAACCCGGTGACGAACTTCGCCATCACGACGATGATCGCGACCTGCAACAGGCCCTGCAACGCCACCGCATAGACATAGCGCCGCATCAGCCGCCCGATCCGCGCCAGATCCGGGGCCGGGCGGCGCATTTCCCAATAGACCAGCAGGTTGGTCGGCAGCAGCACGCCGAGGCCCTGCACCGTGAGCACGGCAACGATCACCAGCGCCGCCAGCACCCAGCCATATTGCGGCCAGGGCAGGGCGAGAAACCCCAACTGGCGGGCATGGAACCAGCCGGCGGTGCCGGTGAGGATGGCGAGCGTGGGCAGCAGGAACAGCGTTTTCGGCATCAGCCGCAGGATCATCGCCCGCCGCGCCTCCGGCGGCAGGCGGCGCATGATCGGGCCGATGACGAAGCCCATGAACAGGTCGATCCCGGTCCACATCACGCCGCACATGACATGGAGGAAGTTCAGCACCCAGCGATCGTCGGCAGCGATCGCGGCGACCAGCACGAAGAAGGCAAGCGCCACCCAGAACAGGTTGCGCAGATCGATTCCCGGCACATCCATCGGCAATGCCGTGGCAGAAGCAGGCGATGTGCTGCTCATGCAACATCCTCCGCCGGACGGCGGGATCATAACGACAGCATGGCGGCCGCGCAACGCGGCACATCGGTCGCTTCCCCGCCGTCGCGCGATCCGGCAATATGGCGCGGATGTCGCGCCGAAGCCTGGAAATCACGCCCGACCTGATGCTGCGCGCCTACCGCGCCGGCCTGTTCCCGATGGCCGAGACGCGGCGCGGCGAGCGGCTTTACTGGCTCGACCCGGACATGCGCGGCGTGCTGCCGCTGCTCGGGTTCCATCTGCCGCGCCGGCTGCTGCGCACGGTGCTGGCGGGGGTGTTCACGATCACCGTCGATGCCGACTTCCCCGCCGTCATCGCCGCCTGCGCCGCGACCGCGCCGGGGCGGGAGGATACCTGGATCAATGCCGAGATCGAGCGGCTGTTCACCGAGCTGCACCGGCTCGGTCACGCCCATTCGGTGGAGGCATGGCAGGGCGGCACCCTGGCCGGCGGTCTTTACGGGGTGGCGCTGGGCGGGGCGTTCTTCGGCGAGAGCATGTTCAGCCGGGCGCGCGACGCCTCCAAGACGGCGCTGGCGCATCTCGTCGCCCGCCTGCGCATCGGGGGGTTCCGGCTGCTTGATACGCAGTTCGTGACCATGCATCTGGCGCAGTTCGGCGCGATCGAGCTGCGGCGCGATGAGTACAAGGCCGAGCTCGCGCGTGCGCTGGAGGCGCCGGCAGGCTGGCCGGAGGCGGTGACGGAGGAGCAGCTGGCGGGCGAATTGCGGGCGATGGCCGGGCGCTGAGCGCATCCGCCGACAGCGGCGGCGCGTAACGCCGGACGCGCGGGCGAGTCCGCCCGGTGACGGCGCAGGAGACGGCGATGCGGCTGAGCGGCGTGGTACGCGACCCGGCGGGGCGGTTTTCCTGGCTCAAGCTGGGCGTGCTGGCGTTCGCCCTGTCGCATGCGGCGGTGCTGCTGCTGCGCTGGTATCTGCACGATCTCGGCCCGCGCCCGATCACCGAGGCGATCCATGTCAGCGGCCTGTGGGCGATCCGGTTCCTCCTGCTCTCGCTTGCCGTGACGCCGGCACGCGCGGTGCTGGACTGGGGGCGCGTGGTGATGCTGCGGCGCATGCTGGGGGTGACCGCGGCCTGCTATGCGGTGTTGCACCTGACGCTGTTCGCGCTCGACCAGAAATGGCGGCTGCTGCATGTCGCGAGCGAGATCGCGCTGCGGTTCTATCTCACCATCGGGTTCATCGCCCTGCTCGGGCTGCTGGCGCTGGCGGTGACCTCGACCGACGGCTGGCAGCGGCGGCTCGGCGCGCGGTGGAAGAAGCTGCACCGGCTCGCCTACGGGATCGCGGTGCTGGCGCTGTTCCACTACGCCGTGCAGTCGAAGGCGGACATCACCGATGCGGTGCTGCTGGCCGGGCTGTTCGCCTGGGCGATGTACTGGCGCAGGCTGCGCCGGCGCTGGCAGCAGCGCCTGTGGCCGATCCTGCCGCTGGCGCTGGCGGCGGCGGCGAGCGCGTCGGTGTTCGAGGCGGCGTGGTACGCGGTGCGCAACCACGTCGATCCGTGGCTGGTATGGGACGCCAATTTCGATCTCAGCTACGGCCCGCGGCCGGCGGTGTGGGTGCTGATCCTGGGCGTGCTGCTGTTCGCGCTGGCCGGGCTGCGGCGCTGGCGCAGACGGCGCGGGGCGCTGCCGCGCGGGGCGGTGCGGCGGGCGTGACGGCGGCTGCAAGGTGCGCCGTCACCGGCCGGAGCATGCGGCGGCGCGCGCGGGAGAATTTCGCCGTGCCCGGCCGGAAGCGGCATCTCCGACCCGGCGTGATCTTCCGCAAGGTCACCTACGGGTTCCGCTGCGAGTGAGGCGCCGAAGCCTACGCCGCCGCCGCCAGCATCATCGCCACCGGGAAATTACACGGCCTGACCGCCCTGCACGCCCTGCGCAACGCCTTGGCCGGTGTGCCAATCATCCCATCAGGGTGAACCACCAGCGGGGGGGTGAGCAATTGCGATGATTCTGATCTGCGAACTCGATGGAACAGCGCTATCTCGAACGTCGCCGCTTCCCGCGCAACCGCAACGGAGTCTCGGTGAACTGGACGGACACAGGACTTGGTGGGGGCAGAGGCCGCTCCTTCTTCGGCAGCCAGGGGGCATTCTTGCCGAAAGTCAGCTCCAATGCGTGCATAAGCGCAGTGGCACCTCCCGCTGTCCAAGGCATTCCAAACGCATTTTTAATGCCGCGCTCATTGAGCCGGTCAGCCAGTGTGTCGGCCTTCCGGACGCGTCCTGCCACGTGCGCAATAAGAGGACGAATTTCAAGCAACCGGCCCTTCGGGAGTGCCGCTTCCTTTCGCCATCCGGGTGGAAGTTGTTCGCCCGGCTTGAGGACGATTCGGAGTGGGGACGTAACTATTGGGCCTTTTTGCGTTTTCGGGACACCTTTGGCAGCAAGGTACTGCCGGGATTGGTCCGGGGAACCGCTTGGACTGAAACGATTATTCGTCTTGTACATGGACCGCCATCCGGCAAAGGCCACCGACATCTATCGTAACGAACTTGCGGGGGGAATGATAGCAAGCGTAGGGGGGATAAGCGAAGCGTCATGCGCCGGTGGCGGCGGGGAGGGGCTCGGTGCAGCGGCGTCAGCGGCGCTCTCCCCAATCGATATCCGGCAGGGCCTTGCAGGCTCAGTCCGTGGGATACACTCCGGCGGCAACGGCACGATGGAACGGGGAGTACGGCCGTGACGCCGGGTCTGCGACCGACCCGTGCCCGACCGGATTGAAATGCACGTCGTCCACGTGATCGGCATAGTCCCTGTCGTCGCGGATGGTGTGTTCCCGGAAGCGCCGCTGCCAGATACCCCGTTCGCCACGGGCGCGGCGGACGGCCGTGCGAAGTGCGTCGATGTGCCCGGTGAGCAACCGGCTGTCGCGATCGACTGGCGATGGCGCATGGCGCTTCGCTTATGCGCCCTACGATCGGCGCAATTGCCCACCTGGGTAGCGCCTGACCGGCCGGGAGGGGTTGGGGCGGGTGGGTGCGAATGAGAGCGGCGCTGGCGCGCATCGCCGAACTGGAGGCGCGGCTGGCCAAATTCGAGCGGCCGGGCAAGACGCTGGACAATTGGTCCGGGTGTCCGACATGCCGGGCAGCCAGCGCGGCGACGCGGTGAGATGGCAGGTGTGTCTGGCGCATCTGCTGCGCGATGCCCGCTACGGCGTCGAGGGCGGCGACACCGACTTCAGCGCCGCGTTCAGGCGGCTGCTGCTGCGCGCCATCGCCATCGGCCGACGACGATCGACGTTCCAGGACACCACGCTCGCGCAGTATCGCGCCGATCCGGATCGCCGGCTCGACCGCATCATGGCGGCCGTCCCGCTCGGCGAGCCGGGCCGCAGGCTGCGCAGGCGCATCGCCGCCAACCGGGGGCATCTGTTCGCGTTCGTGACCAACCGCGACGTGCCAGACACCAACAACCTCTCCGAACGTCATCTCCGCCCCGGCGTGATCTTCCGCAAGGTCACCCGCGGGTTCCGGTCGGAAAGGCAGGGGAACGTGCTCGCGCTGCGTGCGATCCGATGATCCGATGCGATCGGGACTGCCAATGGCGCCTATCGGGGAAAATGCTCGACGTGGGTTTCGGCGGTGCGGCCGAGATAGACGGCTCGGCGGCCGGGAAATGATACGATATAGCCGACACAGCCGGCCGCCATGACCTTTGCACAGAACCCGGCGTAGGTGTAGCCGGGCACCAGGCGCTGCGCTTCGCCGATGGCGGCCTGAACGGCCGCCGTGTCCAGCGCGGCGGCGATCGGCACGCGGGGCCGGTGCGTCGGCAGCACCGCGCTGTCGCCGTCCGGCAGGTAATAGGTCGCGGTGGCGCGGCGGAAATCGATCGCATAGCTCTCGAAACCGGCCTGCATCAGCGTTGCCACGATCTGCGGGAAGGTCATGCCGTTGTTCTCGGCACCTTCGAGACAGGTTCGGGCGATCGCGGTCAGATCGGCATCCATGGCACGCGCCTTTCCGGTGGTGGTCCGTTGCGGTCGGTTCGGGCAGACATTCAGTCCACAGGCACGCTGCGCAGGCCCTTTCGCCGGACGATCGCTTTCATCGCCGCCGCGATCGTGGCGTGCGTGGCGGGGTCGATAGAACCGAAGAATTCCGCGTCGTTGGCATCGGCGAGCGACGACAGGACGGGCACCAGGGCGTGGCCCGCTTCGGTCAGCGCCAGCGTCTGCGTGCGCAGATCGTCCGCGCCCGCCGTCCGGACGATCAGGGTTTTGGCGACGAGCCTGTCGGCGAGCCTGGTGATCGCGCCGCGGGTCATGCCCAGGCGTTCGGCCAGGATGCTCGGCATCACCGCCCCGGCGTCGAACAACGCGCGCAACACGACCCATTCCGCCACGGTCACGCCATGCGCGGCGATCCTGCGGCTGAACGCATGCGAGACGTGGTTCGAGACAAAGCGGAGCCAGTAGCCGAGATGGGCATCGAGCGGGCTGACGAGGGGGCGGCGTGCCAGGGGAGTTTCCTTCATTGACCAGGAAACTGCCGCGATGAAGTTTCCTTGTCAACCATATCCTGCGTCGCTGTTGTCCGCAAGATGCCGCCCTGTCCGGACGCCAGGGACGGGCGTGGCGGGCAAAATTGCCGATCGGCGTTCGCATCGTCCCCCGCCCCGATCGCCCGCGGCGGGTGATCGGCGGGCGCCGGCTCAGCCGACGATCTCGATCTCCGGGAAGAAGAAGGAAATCTCCCGCGCCGCATTCTCGGCGCTGTCGGAGCCGTGGACGGAATTGGCCTCGATGCTCTCGGCGAACTCCCGGCGGATGGTGCCGGGGGCGGCGTTGGCGGGGTTGGTGGCGCCCATCACCTCACGGTTGCGGGCAACCGCCCCCTCCCCCTCCAGCACCTGCACCACCACCGGGCCGGACGTCATGAACGTCACCAGGTCGCGGAAGAACCCGCGCTCCCGATGCACCTCGTAGAATGCCTCGGCCGCGGCCGTGGTCAGGCGCAGGCGCTTCTGCGCGACGATGCGCAAGCCCGCCCCCTCCAGCACGGCGTTGATGCGGCCCGTCAGGTTGCGCCTGGTGGCGTCGGGCTTGAGGATGGACAGCGTGCGCTCGACGGCCATGGACCGGCTCCTTCGCGGATGTGGGGCGGCGGTTTAGGGCAAGCCCGGTGCTGCGCCAAGCCCCTGCCCCGCGTCCCCGGCGGGCGGCAGCGGCGGGGCCGTCACCGGGGCGCCGAGCAGCCAGCCCTGCACCAGCTCCACCCCCTCCCGCTGCATCGCCCAGAGCTGCGGCAGCGTCTCGATCTGGGTCGCGATCACGCGCGCCCCCACCGCCTCCGCCAGGCGCAGCAGCTCGCCGAGCAGCCGCCGCCCGCGCGCGCCCGCGATCGCCGCGCGCACCACGCCGCCGGACAGCTTCAGCGCATCGAACCGCGCCGCCTGCGCAAGCGCGAGCGAGGCCGCACCGCCGTCCACCGCATCCAGCGCCACCCGCACGCCGCAGGCCCGCAGCTCCGTCACCGCGGCGGCGACCGCGGCGAGGTCATCGACCGTCTCCGTCCGCACCAGTTCGAGCGCGCCGGCGCCGACATCGAGCACGATGCGGACGAAATCACGCTGCTGCAAGGACCGCGCGCAGACATTGACCGAAACCAGCCCCGGCAGCGTGCGCGCGGCGTGCAGCACCGCGCGGTCGAGCGCCGGGCCGAGACCGGCCGCCTCGGCCGCCGCGACGAAGGCGCGCGGCGACAGGCCGTCGGACGCGGGCGGGCGCAGCAGCGCCTCCATGTGATCCGGCGCGCGGCTCAAGGTGCTGCACACCGGCTGCACGGCAAGCCCGAATCTGCCTTCGGCGATCACCGGCGCGATCGCCTCGCCCGGCGCGCGGGCACCGGCGGCGGCGGCGGGGCGGCGCAGGGTGTAGGGCATGACAGGGAATATACGCCCGCAACGGCAATCAACGGAAGTCGCGCGACGGCGGCAGCTTCGGACGTGCCACCTCGTCGGCCCGCGCCAGCGGCGCGGCGATCCCCGGCGCATCGAGCCGGCGCAGCGCCGCCGAGCGGTCTTCCAGCCGTGTCGCGATGACGTGCACGATGCCTTCCGGCGTGCGCTGCACGCTGCCGTGGACCACGAGCAGCGTGCTGCCCAGCAGGGCCAGCCGGTCATGCTCGGCGACCGTGGCCCAGACGACGATGTTGGCGATGCCGCTTTCATCCTCGATGGTCACGAACACCACGCCGGCGGCGGTGCCGGGCCGCTGGCGCACCAGCACCACGCCGGCCACCGCGACCCGTGCGCCGTCGCGCGCCCCGGTCGCCTCGGCACAGCTCAGGATGCCCTCGCCCGCCAGGGCGGCGCGCAGGAAGCGCAGCGGATGGGCTTTCAGCGACAGGCCGGTCGCCTGATAGTCCGCCACCACCTGCGCGGCACGGGTCATCGCCGGCAGCACCGCCCGGTCGGCGGGCGGATCGAGCGCGGCGAACAGCGGCAGCGGCGGCGCGTCCGCAAGGCCGCGCACGCGCCACAGCGCCGCCCGCCGATCGAGACCGAGGCTGCGCAGGGCATCCGCCTCCGCCAGCAGCAGCAGCGCCGCGCGCGGCAGCGTGCGGGCGAGGGAGGCGATGTCGGGGTGGCGCACCGGCAGCATCCGTGCCCACTCGGCGCGGAAACCGCCGATCAGGCGCAGGCCGAGACGCAGCGCCGGCCCATCCTCCGTCGCCTCCAGCGTGCAGTCCCAGCCACTGGCGCTCACCTCGATCGCGCGCACGACGACACCGTGGGCGCGGGCGTCGCGCACGATCTGTGCCGGCGCATAGAAGCCCATCGGCTGGGAATTGAGCAGGGCGCAGGCGAACGCCGCCGGATGGTGGCATTTGAGCCACGCCGAGGCATAGACCAGCAGCGCGAAGGAGGCCGCATGGCTCTCGGGGAAACCGTATGTCCCGAATCCCTCGATCTGGCGGAAGCAGCGCTCGGCGAAGTCGCGGGCATAGCCGCGCGCGGTCATGCCATCGACCATTTTCGCAAAGAAGCGGTGGATGGTACCGACATGGCGGAACGTTGCCATGGCGCGGCGCAGGGCGTTCGCCTCCGCCGGCGTGAAGCGCGCCGCCTCGATCGCGATGCGCATGGCCTGTTCCTGGAACAGCGGCACGCCGAGCGTGCGGCCGAGCACGCGCGCGAGTTCGTCGGGCGGTCCGTGCTCCGGCGCCGGCGAGGGGAAATGCACCGCCTCCAGCCCCTGCCGGCGGCGCAGATAGGGATGCACCATGTCGCCCTGGATCGGACCGGGGCGGACGATCGCGACCTCGATCACCAGGTCGTAGAACCGCGCCGGTTTGAGGCGCGGCAGCATGTTCATCTGCGCCCGGCTTTCGACCTGGAAGACACCGAGGCTGTCGCCCCGTTGCAGCATGCGCCACACCGCCGGATCGTCGCGCGGAATGTCGGCCAGATCGTCGATGGGAAAGCCGCGCCGGCGCAGCAGAGCGAAGCACTTGCGGATGCAGGTCAGCATGCCGAGGGCCAGCACATCGACCTTCATGATGCCGAGCGCGTCGATATCGTCCTTGTCCCACTCGATGAAGAAGCGGCCGGGCATGGCGGCGGGGCCGACCGGCACGGTTTCGGTGAGCAGCCCGCGCGTCAGCACGAAGCCGCCGACATGCTGCGACAGGTGGCGCGGAAACCCGACCAGCTCGCGTGCCAGGGCGAGCGTGCGGGCGAGCAGCCGGTCGGCGGGATCGAAGCCGATCTCGCGCAGCCGCTCATCGGGCCACAGCGTTTCCCCGGCGGCCCAGCTCTGCGCCGCCAGCGCCGCCGTCGCATCCGCCGGCAGGCCCATGACCTTGCCGATCTCGCGGATCGCCAGCTTCGGGCGATAATGGATCACCGCCGCGGCGATCCCGGCCCGGTCATGGCCGTAGCGGCGATAGATGTACTGAATCACCTCCTCACGCCGCTCATGCTCGAAATCCACATCGATGTCGGGCGGCTCGCGCCGTTCGGCGGAGACGAAGCGCTCGAACAGAAGGTCGATCTCGGCGGGATCGACGGCGGTGATGCCGAGGCAGTAGCAGACGGCGGAATTCGCCGCCGAGCCGCGGCCCTGGCACAGAATCCCCGCCCCGCGCGCGAACCGCACGATGTCATGGACGGTGAGGAAATAGCGCGCGTAGCCGAGTTCGGCGATCAGCGCGAGTTCCTTCGCGATCGTCGCGCACACCGCCGCGGGCACGCCGGCGGGATAGCGCCGCGCCGCGCCCTGCCACGCAAGCGCCGCCAGATGGGCGTCCGGCGTGGTGCCCGCGGGCACCGGCTCATCCGGATACTCATAGGCGAGATCGTCGAGCGAGAAGCGGCAGGCGGCGACGATGTCGAGCGTGCGCGAAAGTGCCGCCGGATGGTCGCGGAACAGCCGCGCCATCTCGGCCGGCCCTTTCAGATGACGCTCGGCATTGGCCAGCAGCGCATGGCCCGCCGCCGCGACGGTGGTGCCGAGGCGGATCGCCGTCATCGCGTCATGCAGCGGCCGGCGGTCCGGCACATGATAGAGTGGCTCGTTGACGGCGACGAAGCCGGCATCGATGGCGGCGAGCGCGCGCAGCCGCGGCCCGTCCAGCGCATCGCGCCGCAGCGCCGCCGCGAGAGCAAGCCGGCCCCCCAGCGCCGCCCGCAAGCCGGCGAAGGCACGCGCAAAGGCGGCATCGGGCCGCTCCGGCGGCAGCGCCAGCAGGATCAGCCCGGCCGCCTGATCGAGCAGATCGCCGCGGTCGAGCAAACACTCGCCCTTGCGCGCCCGCAGCTTGCCCTGGGTGAGCAGGCGGGTGAGCCGCCCCCAGGCGGCACGGTCCTCGGGATAGGCGATCAGGTCGGGGGTGCCGTCGCGGAACACGAGGCGGCTGCCGACGAGCAGACGCAGCCCGGCCTGCTTCGCCGCCTCATGCGCGCGGACCACGCCGGCGACGCTGTTGCGGTCGGCGAGGCCGAGGGCGGCGAGGCCGAGCGCGGCAGCCTGCGCCACCATCTCCTCCGGCCGGCTGGCGCCGCGCAGGAAGGAAAAGGCGGTGGCGGCGGCGAGTTCGGCGAATGGCGGTGGTGCCGATGGCATGCCGGAACGTATGATGAACAAACGCCCGCCGCAAGGCAGCCCCGGCGACCGGCCATGGCCGGCCGGAAAATTCGGCCATCTTGCAGGATCGCATCGACTAATCGCCCAGCTTGCGCTAACATGACCCCCTGGCGAGATGGTTTCTAAATCGACACATACACGACGCGAACCTCGGCGGGCATGACGGGATGACGCGAAGGAAGCCCCGGCTGCACGGTCTCCTGCACGGTCTCCTGCGCGGGCTGGGCGGGCGTATCGCCCTGATGTGCCTGCTGGCCGCCGCGCCGATGCTGGTGCTGCTGCTGGCCGCCGCCGCGATCGAGCGGCGCGAGGCGGTGCAGGCGGCAGAGGCCCGGGCGCTCGACCTCGCGCGCCTGGGCAGCGAGCAGCAGCGCGAGATGGTGGCCGAAATCGCCAATGTGCTGCGCCTGCTGGCCGCCGGGTCGAGCCTGCGCAGCGCAGGGACGGCAGAATGCAACACCGCCCTCGATCTCACCGTCAAGGGCGATCCGCGTCTGGTGAGCCTCGACGTGGTGGGGCACGACGGGGCAGTTCTGTGCAGCAGTTGGACCGACCGGAACCTGCCCAATATCGGCGACCGGCCGCATGTCCGGCAGGCACTGCATGCCGCCCCCGGCGATCCGCCGGCGACCGCGATGATCATCAGCCGGATCACCGGGCGGCCGATCCTTGTCGAAGGGCTGCCGCTTCCCCCCGACCAGCCGGAGGCGCCCCCGCCCGGCGCCGTCGTCGCCTCACTCAATATGAACTGGCTGTCACGGCTGGCGGCGCGCATCACCGGCCCGGTGCGCCACGTCGCCATGGTGATCGACCCGGCGAGCGGCGTCATGCTGGGCAGCAGCGCGGCATGGGTCGCCCCGGTGATGGCGACGCGCGATCCGCGCTTCACCGCGGCCTTTGCCCGGTTCCCGGACGGCGGTGTGTTCACCGCCGGGGACGGCGACGGCACGCCGATGATCTTCGGCTTCGCCCCGATCGCAACCGATGACGGCGCGCTGATGCTCGCCGTGGGGCTGGCGCGCGCCGACGTGCTGGCCCAGGCCAACGCGCGCATCTGGTTCGGCGCAGCACTGGCGCTGGTCGCCCTGCTGGCGGCGATCGCGCTCGCCTGGGCGGGTGCACGCACGCTGGTGCTGCGGCCGATCGATGCCCTCGCCGCCGCCGCCGACCGTTTCGGCACCGGCGATCTGGCCGCGCGCGTGCCGACCGCGACCGGCATCACCGAGCTGCTCGCCCTCGCCCGCGCCTTCAACCGCATGGCGGAGCGGCTGGAAACGCGCACCGGCGAACTGGCGGCGACCCAGGCGGAACTCGCCGTGAGCGAGGCGCATCACCGCCTGCTCGCCGACAGCGCAACCGACATGATCACCCTGTTCGGCCCCGATTTCCGCCGCCGCTACGTCTCCACCGCCTGCCGCGACCTGCTCGGCTATGCGCAGGAGGAACTGGTCGGGAACCAACCGGGCGGCATCGTGCATCCGGACGACTGGCTGCTGCTGGATGCCACGCTGAACGCGCCGCTGAAGGCGGGGCAGGAAACGGCGCGCGGCATCTATCGCGCGCTGCGCAAGGACGGCCGGTGCATCTGGCTCGAATCGAGCGGAAGACGGCTGGCCGATGGCAGCGGGTTTGTCGTTGTCACGCGCGATATCTCCGAACGCAAGGCGTTCGAGGAGCAGCTTGAGGCGGCGAATCGGCGGCTTGAGGAACTGGCCGGCCAGGATCCGCTGACCGGCCTCGCCAACCGCCGGCGGTTCGACGAGATCCTCGCCGCCGAGCATCGCCGCGCGCGGCGACTCGCCCTCTGGCTCTCGGTCGCGATCATCGATGCCGACTGCTTCAAGGCCTTCAACGACCGCTATGGCCACCCCGCCGGCGATACCTGCCTGCAGGCCGTGGCCGGCGCGATCGAGGGCGCGCTGCACCGTCCCGGCGACCTTGCCGCCCGCCTGGGCGGGGAGGAGTTCATCGTCCTGCTGCCCGATACCGACGTCCCGGGCGCGGCGCGGATCGCGCACCGAATCCGCAGGGCGGTGCGCGACCTTGGCATCGTGCATGCGGGAAGCGAGGTGGGGATCGTCACGGTCAGCCTCGGCGTCGCGTCCACCGCCCCGGACGACGGCAGCGAACCCCCGGCGCTGATCGCGGCGGCGGACCGCGCCCTCTATGCCGCCAAGCGTAGCGGGCGCGACGCAGTGCGGGTGGGATCGCTGTAGCGGCGCCTGCCAGGCTTGACCATTCCATGTCATGAGATGGATCAAGGCGCGGTGTCAGCCACTATGCACCGTGCCGCGGGCCATGCCCGCAGAACGAAGGAGATACTCATGTTTCGTATCCTGACCGCCGGCCTGATTCTGGCCGGCAGCGCAACCGCGGCCTTTGCCGCCGACCCCGCCGCCGGGGCAAAGATCTTCAAGTCGCAATGCTCGATCTGTCATTCCCCGGTGGCCGGCAAGAACGGCGTCGGGCCGAGCCTGTTCGGCGTGGTCGGGCGGCAGGCGGGCAGCGAGCCGGGGTTCCATTACTCGGCCGACCACAAGAAGCTCGGCATCACCTGGGACCAGGCGTCACTGGACAAGTACCTGACCAATCCGCGCGCCATGGTGCATGACACCACCATGTCGTATCCGGGCCTGAAGAACGAGGCCGAGCGTGCCGACCTGATCGCCTATCTCGCCACACTGCACTGACCATCGGTGGCCGGCGGCACGCCGCCGGCCACCCTTTTGATCCCGGTCAATGTCCGGCTGTCCGGAGAATGAAATTCTTGTCAACGCAACAACGAGAGGTTCCTGACAATGCGACGGGTTTCGTTGCGTGCGGCCGTAGTGTTGGCAACGATCGGACTGCTTCTGTTCGCTGCCCGCCAGCCGGCCCACGCGATTCCGGCGTTTGCGCGGCAGACCGGCCAGCCATGCGTCTCCTGCCATATCGGCGCATTCGGGCCGCAACTGACGCCTTTCGGCATCGCCTTCAAGATGACGGGCTACACGCTGTCGGCCGGGGAGACGCCGTGGCCGTACATCCCGTTGTCGGCATATGTTCTGCAATCCTTCAACAATACCGCCTCGCCGGTGCAGAAATATGCTTCACCGAATTTCGGCAACAACAACAACTACAACCTCGATCAGGTATCGTTCTTCCTCGCCGGCCGGCTGTCGGACTATGCCGGCGGGCTGGTACAGATCACCTATGGCGGTTCGGGCAGCACGGCGCTTGACGACAGCGACCTGCGGCTGACGCACCCGTTCGACGTTAAGGACCAGACGGTGCAGGTCGGCCTCGATTTCAATGACGGGCCGACGGTGCAGGATCCGTACAACACCCTGTACCATTACGCCTATCCCTATGCCAACTCCGCCGTGGCCCCCGGCCCGACGGCGCTGCCGCTGGCGATCCAGGCGCTGTCACACAACGCGCTGGGCCTGACCAACTATTACTGGATCAACCAGACATGGTATTTCGAGGCGGGCGGCTACAAATCATTGCAGACGACGTGGCAGCAGGCCCTCGGCAATACGACCTCACTGGGCTATATCCAGGGGGCCGCGCCGTATGTGCGCATGGCATGGCAGAAGCAGTGGGGTCCGAATTTTCTGGAGCTTGGGGGCCTGTTCTTCTATGCAAACACTGTCGGCCAGGACGGGTTTGGACTTCCGGGCAGTAACAACTTTTACGACTACGGGATCGACGCCAACTACCAGTACACCAACGGCGACCACCTGTTCGCACTCGCCACCAACTTCATCCAGCAGCAGGCCGACCTCAGCGGCACCGCCGCCGGCGGGCTGGCGGCCAACAAGGCGAACACGCTCAACCAGTTCCGCCTGATGGGCGACTACTACTACCAGAACACCTATGGCGCGACCCTCGCCTTCAACGACACGTTCGGCACCCACGATGCGCTGCTCTACAGCCCCTCACCGGTGCTCGGCAGCGCCAATGGCAGCCCGAACAGCAAGGCCATCACCTTCGAACTCGACTGGGTGCCGTTCGGCAAATCGGCCGACAGCGGCTGGGCGCTGGAGAAGAACCTGAAGCTCGGCGTGCAGTACGTCGATTACCTGGAATTCAACGGTGGCACGCGGAACTACGACGGCTTCGGGCATAATGCCAGCGGCAACAACACGCTGTATGTCTATCTCTGGACGGCATGGTGATGGAGGGGATGGCCAACATGACGAACTCCGACACGACGGCCGCACCGGCGATCGCCGGTGCGGCGGGGGACGGGACCGGCGCGCGGCGGCGGCGGATCGCCGCCTTCGGCCTGCTGCTGCTGCTGGCTCTCTCCACCGGGCTCACGGCACGGGCGCAGGATCAGAACGACGAGGACGAGAACAACAAGGCGGCCCTCCTCAAGCACGGAGAGGAAGTCTTCGACCATATCTGCCACACCTGCCATCATCGCCGTAAAGACATGAACTGGACCGGCCCGAGCCTCTATGGGGTGGTCGGGCGCAAGGCCGGGACCGAGCCGGGATACGAGTATTCCTCGGCAATGAAGAATTTCGGCAAGGTCTGGACCGTGGAGGAACTCAATCACTATCTCTATGATCCGCAGGCCTATATTCCCGGCGTGAAGATGCATTTCATCGGCTTGAAGCGGAAATGGAACCGCCATGCCGTGATCGCCTATCTCGCCACTCTGCACGACTGAACGCCAGCCGGATCGCGCCGGCTGCCGAGCGTCCCCTCCGCCGGCATGTGCCCGTTGCGGCAGTGCTGCCAGACATGGCAGGCTCCTGCCCTGGGGCAAGCCAGTGGAGGGGACGGCCATGCGTCTGCACCGTGCGACGACGATCACGCTGGCGGTGGCGGCCCTCCTCGCCACCGCGCCGCCCGGCCGCCCTTTGCGGGCAGAGGAGGCCGCCGCTCCGTCCGATCTCGCCGCGCGGGTCGCGGCCCTGATGCCGAGCGTGGCCGAGATCAAGACCGTCGCGCGTACTCCTCAGGGCCGCATGTTCTTCGACGGCTCCGGTTTCGTCATCGACCCGACCGGGATCATCGTTACCAACCGGCACGTGATCGCCGGCGCCTCCGAGATCACGGCGATCCTGCCCGACCGCCCGCCGCTTGCCGCGCGGCCGCTGTTCATCAGCGACTGGCTCGACCTCGCCCTGCTGAAGGTGGACACGGCAGAGAAGCTGCCCGCGGTGACGCTCGGCGACAGCGACACGGTGCGCGTCGGTGATCCCGTGCTGCTGCTCGGCAACCCGCTCGGCGTCGGGCATTCGCTCAGCACCGGCGTCATCAGCGCGCTCAACCGCGACATCGGGGAGACGATGTTCGACCATTTCTTCCAGACCGACGCAGCGCTGAACCACGGCAATTCCGGCGGGCCGATGTTCGACATGAAGGGCGAGGTGATCGGCATCAACACCGGCCTGACCAGTTCGCCGGGCAACACCGGCTCGATCGGCATCGGCTATGCGCTGCCGATCAACGATGCCAGGTTCCTGATCGACCAGTTCCTCAAGACCGGTGTCGTGCATGCCGGCGGTATCGGCGTACGGGCGCAGCGGCTTTCGACCCAGCTTGCGGCGGCGTTCGGGCTTGCGGCGCCGCGCGGGGCGATCGTGACCGAGGTCGATCCGACCGGGCCGGCGGCGGGCAGGATCAGGAACGGCGATATCCTGCTGCGCGTCAACGACCAGGATGCCGCCGACACGCGCGCGGTGGCGCGCCTCGTTGCCGCGACCACGCCCGGCGCCCAGGTGCAGGTGCAACTGTTGCGTGGCGGCAGCGAGCTGACCGTGCCGGTGACGGTGAAGCAGATCACCGACAATCCGATGACCGTGATGGCGACGATGGGCCATGCGCCGGCGGAGCGGATGGGCTTCGCCACCCCCTCCGATCCCGGCATGACGCTGGCGCCGGTGACGGAGGCGATGCGCGCCAAGCTCGGGCTGCGGCCCGGCCAGACCGGCGTCGTCGTCATCGGGGTCACCCCCAGCGGGGCGGCGGCCCAGCATCGCATCGGCGTCGATGAGGTGATCGAGGCAGTCGGCATGACGCCGGTCAGCACGCCAGCGGACGTGAAGAAGGCACTGAAGGCGATCAGCGACCAGAAACGGCGCTACGCTCCGCTGCTGGTGCTGGGCCAGCAGGGGCCGCGCTGGGTGCCGCTGGAGCTGGAGGCCGACCGCTAAGCAGGCTTTCGTGGTTCGCACCACGAAAGCCTGCTTAGGATCTGTTGAAAACGCATCATCTTTTTCGCGGGACGCAAGGGCCTCCCGCGAGATGATGCTTAGCGCCGTTGGATCACGATTTCTCCGGCGTATCGAGATTCTGCTGCTCCACCGGCGGCGGCGGCGGCGCGGCCGGCGCCGTCGTTTGCAGCCAGTCCTTCAGCGAGTGACGGATCTGGTATTCGAATTCGACATTCATATCGCCCATCGTCGCCTTCACCAGCTCATAGAGCGTGCGCCGGACGGCGGCGGGGGCATAGTCGCTGATGGTGCGGGTGCGCGCCACCTTCGCCTCGGCATAGCCCGAGCGGGTGCCGTCGCCGTTGTGGATGTCCATGTGGACGGCGAAGCTCGCCTCGAACCGGTCGGCCACGCGGGTGAGGGAAGCGTCGTCGATCGTCACCACCGCGGCCCCGCTGTTGCCGCCGGGTATCAGGCGGTCCTGCACCATGCGGCGCAGCGCCTCGACCGGGGCTTCCGGCGCCTGGTCCTCGACATGCTCGCCGTTGGTGACCGGCTGCGGCGTCCAGCCGTTCTCCACCTCGATGTTCTGAACATCGAGCTTGAGTTTGGGCAGGAAGCTGAAGCTGAGCGGGGGAAAGGATTGCGGCGGCGCCTGCTCGGCGCAGGCCAGCAGCAGCAGCGGCAGGCCGAGCAGCGCGGCACGCCGCTTCAGCGGCGCAAGCGGGACGGCTTGGACGGTCATGGCGGCTCCGGCTCCTTTCGCATCGGTCGCGGTTGCGCAACCTGCGCACGCCGCGCGGCGCGGTCAACGTTGCCCGCGGCGGATTATCCTAACCCCGGCCGGCAGCCTCGCCAGGCGCCCGCCCGCGCACATCGGCGCGCGGGAAGCGGAAATCGAGGTTGCAGAACTCGCAGGTCATGACTATGTCGCCGGCGACCGCCATGTGATCGAGGTCATCGCTCCCGAACCCTTCCAGAATGCCGGCCAGCCGCTGGCGCGAGCAGCGGCAGCCGTAGGCGAGCGCGCGCGGCCGGTCGGCGGCGACGCCGGTCGCGTGGAACAGGCGGAACAGCAGCCGCTCCGGCGGCAGTGCGTCGTCCAGCAGTTCGGCATCGGTCACGGTGGCGGCCAGCAGGGTCGCGGTGCGCCACCCCTCCTCCTGGGCCGCGGCATCGAGGGCCGGATCGATCCCGCCCTGGCCGGCGACTTTTTCCAGGACCAGCGCGCCGGCGCGCCAGCCGGAAGCGGTCGGTGCCGCAACGAGGCGGATCTGGCAGCGCAACTGCTCGCTGGTGGCGAAATAATGCAGCGCCATGTCGGCGAGCGAGTCGCCCTCGATCGCGACGATGCCCTGGTAGCGCTCGGTATCCGGTCCCTGATCGGCAGTGAGCGCGAGATAGCCGCTGCCGACCAGGGCGGCGGCGGAGGGAGACGGCGTTGCGGCCAGCAGGGCGGCGAGCCGGTCGCTGTCGGCGCGGGCATAGCCGCGCAGCGCGCCGGTATCGGTGCAGTCCGCCAGCAGCATTCCCACCGGCCCGTCGCCCTTGATCTGGAGCGAGAACGAGCCGCGGAACTTGAGCGCCGCCGCCAGCCCCGCGACCAGCGCCAGCGCCTCTCCGGCCAGGCGGGTGACGGCGGGATGCTGGGCATGGCGGGTCAGCAGCGCCTCGGCAAGCGGCCCGAGCCGCACCAGCCGGCCGCGCACCTTCTGGCCCGGCAGGTGGAACGGCGTCACGCCACGGGGCACGACGAGGTCGGGCACGTCGGGGCGCCCGGAATCGAGGAAGGCAGGGGGTAAGGGCATGGCGGGAAGATAGGGGCATCCAGCGGCCCCTGCCACCACCCAGCCCCCGCGTCAGCCGGCCGCAAGCGCCTCGGCGGCCATGCCGAGCCGATCGAGGCTCTGCGTCCAGCCGGCATCCGCGCCTTCAAGGAAGCGCACGGCATAGGGGACGAGCGCCACGGCGCGGGCGTGCAGCCGCAGCCGCGTCGCCTCCCCCTCCGCCTCCAGCGTGACCGTCACCCGCCCGTCGATCTGCGGATTGCCGTCCTGGTCCACCGGGAAGCTCGTGAACACGAGACGCTGCGGCGGCACGACCTCCAGGAAGGCGCCGCGCATCGGATACAAGGTGCCGTCGGGCGCGCGCATGCGGATGAACAGCCGGCCGCCGGGCCGCACATCGGCCACGCAGACGGGATTGGCGAATCCCTGCGCGCGCCCCGAGCGGCCGAGCTGCGCCGGGTCGATCCAGGCATCGAATACGCGCGCGCGGGGCGCCTCCAGGACGCGGGTCATGACGATCTCGCGGTCGGCATCGGCCATCGGGCCTTCCTGCTCGAAGGTGCGGGTCAGTCGCACGGCTTCGGCGGCGGCGCGGCGGTGGGGGCGGCCTGCACCTCGCGCAGATAGACGTCGAGGCGATCCAGGCTGCCTTCCCAGAATTGCCGGCATAATGCCGCAGCGCCGGGATGCGCATATCGCCCGGGAGCTTCCTATGCGTTCGCGGTCCCCGCCTCGGCCAGGGTGGCGAATTCGGGCACCAGACGGCCGAGCATCGCCAGCGCCAGACGCTCCTGCCCCGCGCGGCAGGCGGCCGCGATCTCCTCGATGGCGCGGCCGACGATGGCCGCGTCGGCCGTGCGCGGCGTCGCCATCAGCAGGCCGGGCGTGGCGGTCGGCACCGCCGGCTCGCGACCGTGGAACAATTCCTCGAACAGTTTTTCCCCAGGCCGCAGGCCGGTGAAGCGGATCTCCACATCCACCTCCGGCCGCAGCCCGGCGAGGCGGATCATCTGACGCGCGAGATCGACGATGCGCACCGGCGGACCCATGTCGAGGACGAAAATCCCGCCCTCCGGCAGCGCCGCCTGGCTGCCCACCACGCTCGCCTGCAACACCAGCGCCACCGCCTCGCGCACCGTCATGAAGTAGCGCTGCATGTCGGGATGCGTCACCGTCAGCGGACCGCCCTGCGCGAGCTGGCGCTGAAAGAGCGGCACCACCGAGCCGGTGCTGCCGAGCACGTTGCCGAACCGCACCGTGATGCAGCGCATCCCCTGCCCCGCCCGGCGCGCCGCCGTGTCGAGCCCCTGGCAGTACATCTCGGCCAGCCGCTTGGAGGCACCCATGACGCTGGACGGATTGACCGCCTTGTCGGTGGAGATCAGCACCATCGCCTGTGCCCCCGCGGCCCGCGCCGCATCCGCGACATGGCGCGTGCCGGCGGCGTTGGTCAGCAGGCCCTCGGTCCGGTTCGCTTCGACCATCGGCACGTGCTTGAGCGCCGCGGCGTGGAACACGAGCTCCGGCCGCAGCTCCGCCATCACCGCGCGCAGCCGCGTCTCGTCGCGGATGTCGGCGATCACGGCGCGGCGCGGCACCGCCGGATGACGTTCGGCAAGCTCCAGGTCGATCTGCCACAGGGCGAATTCGCCGTTGTCGAGCAGCCCGAGCAGGGTCGGCCCCAGCGCCGCCACCTGGCGCGCCAGTTCGGCGCCGATGCTGCCGCCCGCGCCCGTCACCAGCACCCGCCGCCCCTGCACCAGCCGCGCCATTCCTGCCCGGTCCAGCGGCACCAGCGGGCGGTTCAGCAAATCCTCGATCGCGACGGGGCGCAATTCCAGCCGCCCGCCCGCCCCCCCCTGCCGGGCCGGATCGAGCGCGGTCGGCCGCGGCGCGCGGGCGACGCGCAGCCCCTCGCGCTCCGCCGCCGCCATCAGCCCGGCCAGCACGTCGCCCGGCAGATCCGGCTCCGTCACCACCAGGGCAGCGGGCAGTGCCTGCTCGGCGCGCAGGCGGGCGAGCACCGCGGCCACGTCGTCGGCGCTGCCCAGGATCGGGCAGTTGTGGATGCGCCGCCCGGTCTGCGCGCGGCCGAGCGAGAGCAGGCCGACGGCGCGGTACGGCGCCTCCCGATCGCCGGCGAGGGCGCGGAGGAACAGATCCGCCCCCTCCCCGGCGCCGACCAGCAGCACCGGCTGCGCCCCCACCGCGCCGCCGCCCGGCTCCTCCTGCATCAGGCGATAGACCACGCGGGGCACCGCCAGCAGCACCATCAGCGCCAGGGCCTGCACCACCGGCAGCGTCGGCGCCGGCGCGGGGACATGCAGCAGATGCAGGCCGAGGGCGAACGCCGCCGCCCCGGTCAGGCTGGCGGCGCCGACGCCGAGCAGGTCGGACGGACCGGCAAAACGCCAGTACTGCACCGAAAGGCGGAACGGCAGCCCCGCGAGCAACAGCGCCGCCGCACCCCATGCGAGCGTCCAGGCCGGCACCACGGGGTCCGCCGCCGGCGCCAGCAGCCAGCGCGCCAGCACCACCGAACCCGCCGCCAGCAGCCCGTCCAGCGCCACGTTGACGACGATGCGCAGGGAAGCGTGGCGGGGGGTGGCGAGAGGGCGAGCCATGGGATCGACTCTAGCCTGCCGGGGGGCTGGGCGCGACCCGGCACCGGCCGCTAAGCAGCGCCTCATGACCCTCGCCGCCTTCCTCCGTCATCTCGCCTTCGCCGCCTCGCTCGGCCTGGTCTCGGCCCTGGTGGTTGCGGCGATGATTTCGGCCCGCGTCCTCGATGTTCCGAACGCGCGCAGCGCCCATGCCCGCCCGACACCCAAGGGGGGCGGCGTCGGCATCGTCGTCGCCTTCATGCTCGGCATTACCGTGCTCTACGGCTATGCCGATTTCTCCCGCCTCGCCGATCCCTATTTCCGCGGTGTCATTCTGGCAGCGCTGGCGATCGCCGTGGTCGCCTTCCTCGACGACCTGAAGGACTGGCCGTTCGCGGTGAAGCTCGCCGCACAGACGCTGGCGGCGCTGGCCGCCGCGGGCAGCGGGCTTTATGTGCGCGTGCTCAATCTGCCCTATCTCGGCCCGGTCGATCTCGGCGGGTTCGGGTTCGCCCTCAGCCTTGCCTGGGTGGTGTTCGCCACCAATGCGATGAATTTCATCGACGGCCTGAACGGGCTTGCCGCCGGCACCGCGCTGGTCGCCTGCCTGTTCCTGGCGTGGCTCGCAGCGGCGCAGGCAGCGTGGTTCGTCTATTTCGCAGCACTGCTGCTCGCCGCCGGCCTTGCCGGCTTCCTGCCGTTCAATTTTCCCCGCGCCCGCATCTTCATGGGCGATGTCGGCAGCCAGTTCTGCGGCTTCATGCTGGCCGTGCTCGGCATCGCCGCGGCACGGTTCGAGACGGTGGAGATGTCGTTCCTGCTGGTGCCGTGCCTGCTTTCCGGCGTGCTGTTCGACGTGGCCTTCACCCTTGGCCGCCGCGCCGCCTGCGGCCAGCGGCTGACCGAGGCGCATCGCGGGCATCTGTATCAGGTAGCGCACCGCGCCGGCATGGATGCGCGGATCGTCGCCGTGCTGCATTGGGCCTTCGCTGCGCTCGGCGGCGTCGTCTGCCTTCTGTTCGTCGCCGCCCCGTCACGCTTCAAGCCGCTGCTGCCGCTGCTGCTGCTGCCGCCGCAACTGGTCTGGCTCGGCCTCGTCGTCCGGCGTGCCCGCCGCGCCGGACTGGGGCGCTGGTGACGGCACGCCGAGCAGCGCCGCCGCGCCGGCGGCCAGCAGCACGACGATCACCGCCATACCGGCGCGCTGGCTGGCGAAAGCAGCGGTGGCAGCGCCCAGCGCCGCCGGCCCGATGAAGCCGGTGATCCGCCCGGACAGCGCGAACAGGCCGAAATACGCCGCCCGCGCGCCCGCCGGCGCCATGTGCGCGAGCAGGCTGCGGCTTGCCGCCTGCGCCGGGCCGACGAACAGGCCGAGCGCGTGGCCGAGCACCCAGAAACTGGCCCGCCGATGCACGCACAGCAGCGCCGAGGCAATGCCGATCAGCGCCAGCAGGGACAGCAGAACCGTCGCCCGCGCACCGATCCGGTCCTCGATGAAGGCAAAGCCGAGCGCCCCCAGGCCGGCCGCGACATTGAGGCCGATGCCGAAGATCAGCACCTCCTGCGCCGACAGGCCGAACTGGCCGGCGGCATAGATGCCGCCGAAGGCGAACAGCGTCGTCAGCCCGTCCATGAACAGCAGCCGCGCCAGCAGGAAGCGCCGCAGCGCCGGACGATGCCAGGCCGCCGCCAGCACCGCGCGCAGATCCCCCATCCCCTCCCCGAGCGCCCGCCGCCACGGCGCCCGCCGCACGCCCTCCGGCACCAGGAGCGGGGCCGGCCAGGCGAAGGCGGCGAGCCACAGGCCGGCGAGCAGCGCCGTGGCCCGCACCGGCTCGGCCCGCGCGGCGTCCAGCCCGAACGGCGGCGGCTTCGGAAACACCAGCACGACGAGGCAGAGGCCGAGGCAGATCAGGCCGCCGGCATACCCCGCCCCCCAGCCGAGCATGGACAGCCGCCCGAGCCGCCGCGGGGGAGCAAGGTCGGGCAGCATGGCGTTGTAGAACACCGTTCCCACCTCGAAGGCGACGGTGCCGATGCCGACCAGCCACAGCGCGCGTGCCATGTCGGCGGCCACCGGCCGCACCGTCCACAGCAGCAGCGTGCAGGCTGCCATCAGCGCGGTGGTGACGGCGAGCATGACACGCCGCCGTCCGCCGCGGTCGGCAACGGCGCCGAGGGGAACCGACAGCAGCGCGATGGCAATGCCGGCCGCGGCCTGCATCCAGGCCCACAGCACCGCGCCCTGCACCGGATCGGGCGCCACCGCCTGGGTGAAGTAGGTGGCGAACACGAAGGTCGTCACCACGGTGGTGAAAGCGCCATAGGCCCAGTCATAGAGCACCCAGGCGGCGACCGCGACGGAAGTCCGGATAGCCTGCGGTGCGTGCGCCATGTCGTGCCCCCGACCGCTTCCAGGCGGACCCGACGGACCCTATCCTGGCGCCGTCCCGTTCGCCATCATGTCGAGGATGTTGCCATGACGCGCCGATCGCTGCCGCTGTTCGGCGGCCTGCTGCTGGTGCTCGCCATGCTGCTCGCCCGCGCGGCCCCGGCGCCGGCCGCCGGCGACCCGTCGTTCAGCCTGGTCAACCGCGCCGACACCGCCATCCGCACCCTCTATGTCACGCCGAGCGGCGATCCGAACTGGGGCGAGGACCGCCTCGCCGGTCGCCCGCCGATCCCGCCCGGCGGCAGCTTCGCCGTCCGCCGGCGCAGCGACGGGCGCTGCCGGATGGACATCCGTGTCCTGTTCGCCGACGGACGGAGCGAGGAGCGCCGCGGCCTCGACACCTGCACGCTGGATGCGGTGACGGTCGGCGGGCCGGAACAGATGGCGCCCAAGGCCGCCGACGATCCTTCCTTCCGCCTGATCAACCGCGGCACGACGGGGCTGCGCGCCTTCTATGCCACCCCCTCCGCCCGCTCCCCCGGCGATACCGGATGGGGTGCCAACCGGCTGCCACCGACCGGCCTGCCGGCAGGAACGGCGACCTTGGTGCGGCTGGCGCGCGGCAAGGGCTGCCAATACGACCTGCGCGCGGTGTTCGACGACCGCAGGACGCTGGAGCAGCACCGCATCGATCTGTGCCGGATCACCGACGTGCCGGTGCCATAGAGGCGCAATGCGGGCCGCCGCCGGTGGATGCTCAGGCGCTGGCGGCCTTGCGCGACGCGTTGCCCTCGGCCGGTGCCAGTTTCTTTGAGGTGGCGACGGCTTCGGTCATGATGGTGCGCAGGTCGCGCAGGAACGCGGTGCCCTTGAGCGTCCGCTGCACCAGCACGCTGCGGCGGTCCATCGGATCGACCTTGCGCCGGGCGAGATCGAGTTCACCCAGCCGGTCGAGCGCGCGCGTGATCGCCGGCTTCGAGACGTTGAGATCGGCAGCCAGGCCGCGCACCGTGTGCGCCCCGTCCTGCAGATAGCAGGTCAGGAAAACGCCGAGCTGGCGGGCGGAAAGATCAGGGCCGTCGCGGCGCACCAGCGCGACGATCGTATCGCGCAGGATCGCTACCAACTGGTCGGCGGTGGGGGGCGTTGCCATCGTTACTTCCTCTCTATCCAACGGCGGGAAATCTCCCGCCATGATTCGCGAAGCACGCGAAGGAGATGTCGTCGAATCGGTCGGTCTCCGCGTTAATACAAATTCTAGGGCGTTGCCAAGGTTCCTTGAAAATGCCGATCACGTTACCGCCCTGTTCCGGTCATCCTGGAGAGGAATGTGTCTGCTTTGCAGCGCCGAACAGACCGCACGCAACACCTGCGCCTCGCCGCCTTCCGGGCGGCCGGGACGGGTGCTGTCGTTCCAGGCATAAAGATCGAAGTGCAGCCAGGGCGTTTCCGCGGCGACGAAGCGACGTAGGAACAGCGCAGCAACGATTGCACCCGCGAACGGCTTGCCGGCAATGTTGTTGAGATCGGCGGTCCGGCTGTCGAGCCAGGGGTCGTAGCCGTCCCACAGCGGCAGCCGCCACACGGGATCATGTACCTTTGTCCCCGCCGCCGCGACCGCCTCGGCCCAGGCGGTCTCGTTGGCGAACATGGCCGGCAGGTCGGGGCCGAGGGCGGCGCGTGCCGCGCCGGTCAGGGTCGCACAGTCGATCAGCAGCGACGGGCGGGCATCCGACGCCTCGGCGAGCAGGTCGGCCAGCACCAGCCGCCCTTCGGCGTCGGTATTGCCCACCTCGACCGTCAGGCCGCGCCGCGTGGCGATCACATCGAGCGGACGCATGGCACTGCCCGAGATGCTGTTCTCCACGCAGCCGACGCGCAGCATCAGCCGGATCGGCAGATCGGCGGCCATCAGCACCTGCGCGATCCCGAGCACGGTGGCAGCGCCGCCCATGTCCTTCTTCATGCGCAGCATGCCGTCGGCAGGCTTGATGTCGTAGCCGCCGGAATCGAAGCAGACCCCCTTGCCGCAGAGCGCGATCAGCGGCGCCGCGTCGCCGGCACCGCTGCCGCGCCAGTCGAAGCCTGCCACCACCGGCGCCCGCGCGGCACCCGCGCCGACGGCGGCGACGGCGGGATAGGATTGCGCCAGCGCCGCATCCGCAACGCGCATCGTTTCGGCACCGAAGGACTCGCCGACCGCGATCACGGCATCGGCCAGTTCCGCCGGCCCGAGCAGGTTGGCCGGCATATTGACCAGATCGCGCACCATCCAGATCGCCGCCGCCTCGGCCAGCGGCGCCGCGTGCGGCGCCGTCAGCAGCAGCCGCGCCGGTGCCCGCTTCGGCACTTTGAAGCGGTCGAAGCCATAGGCGCCGAGGCACCAGCCAAGCACGGCCGACGCAGCATCATGATCGCCCGCCGCCAGACGCCACGCGGCACCGTTGGGCAGACGCAGCGGCAGCTCGCCGAAAGGATACGGCGAGCGATCGTCCCCCAGCCCGAACACCGCCCCGGCGATGCCGCCGTCGCCGGGCAACAGCAGAAGTTCACCGCTGCGGGCGGTGAACTCGGCCGCGCGCAGGAACCCCGCCTGCGCCGGCGGCAACGACGCCAGCAGCTGCTGCTGGCCCGACGGACGCACCGCGTGCAGCGTCCACGTTTCGGTGGCCGATGTCACGCAGGGCAGATCGACAATGCGCATCGCGTCTCCCGCAGCCGGGGTCGGCCGAGTCGGCCGATCCGCTTCTCACATGACATCGATGCGTCTGCCAGACAACCCCGTAGGCCAGTCCCGCGCCGGAGTTTTTGCCAGTGGAGACGGCATTGTATCGCGCCGGTTTTGTCGCCGGCCCGGTATTCGCCTGTGGCGGGAGGGGTTTTACTTAACCCCCTGCCGCGGCCAGGGCGCGTTCAATACGACGTGCAAACGAGGCCGGGTCGCGTGGCGCGTCGCCTTCCTGCACATGGGCAAGATCGAGCAGCATTGCGGCATCTTCGGCAAGGTCGGCACCCGCCGCGTGGCGCGCCAGCAGGCGGGCGGTCAGGGCGTGGCGCGGATTGATCTCCAGCACCGGCGGCGCGGCGATGCCGGCCCGCCCGGCCCGCCGGAGCAGCCGCTGCATGTGCAGATCCGGGCCGCTGCCGGCCGCCAGCACGACGGCGCTGTCCACCAGCCGGTCGGTTGCCCGCACCTCCGCCACGGCATCGCCGAGGGCGGCTTTCAGCGCCGCCAGCAGCGGACCCAGATCGGGCGCCGCGGCGGTTTCGTTCTCCCCGGGATCGGTGCCGCCCTCCGCCACCGGCAGCCGGGCCAGATCAGCAGCCCCCTGGGTGACACTGCGGATCGGTTTGCCGTCGAAGGTTCCCAGCCGTTCCGGCCAGAAGGCATCGATCGGGTCACCGAGCAGCAGCACTTCCACGCCGCGGGCCCGGAATCCTTCCAGTTGCGCCGAGCGACGCAGCGACTCCACGTCCTCGCCGGACAGCACATAGATCGCCGCCTGCCCCTCCTTCATCCGCCCGACATAGTCGGCGAGCGAGGTCAGTCCCTCGACGGCAGAGGAGGCGAAGCGCAGCAGCGGCGCGATCTCCGCGCGATGGTCGTTGTCCTCCCATACCCCTTCCTTCAGCACCGCGCCGAAGTTGTTCCAGAACGCGGCATAGCTGTCGGCGTCCTTTGCCCGGCTGCGCAATTCTGTCAGCAGCCGGTTGGTGACGGCCTTGCGGATACGGGCCAGGACCGGCGTGGACTGAAGCATCTCCCGCGAGACGTTGAGCGGCAAATCCTCGGTATCGACGATGCCGCGCACGAAGCGCAGCCAGGATGGCAGCAGCGCCGCGTCCTCGGTGATGAACATGCGGCGGACATGGAGCCGCACATGGCTGCTGCGGTCCTGCTCCAGCGGCTCGAACGGCCTGGCGCCGGGGATGAACAGCAGGGCGTAGAACTCCAGAGCCCCCTCTGCCCGCCAGTGCAGCGTCGCCCATGGAGTATCGAACATCGCGCCGAGATGGCGATAGAAGTCGGTGTAGGATTTCTCGTCGATCTCCGCCTTCGGCCTGCGCCACAGGGCGGTGCCCTCGTTGGCCGGCAAATCCTTGCCGTCGCGTTCGATCGTGATCGGGATCGTGACGTGGTCGGCCCATTTGCGCACCACCGTCTCGATCCGGTAGGCGTCGAGATATTCGTCGGCATCGGATTTGAGGCGCAGGATCACGTCGGTGCCGGGGCCGGCGCGCTCGGCCGGGGCGACGGTGAAGCTGCCGCGCCCGTCGGAGGCCCAGCGCCACGCCGCCTCCGTCCCGGCGCGGCGGGAGACGACCTCGACCTCATCGGCGACCATGAAGGCGGCGTAGAAGCCGACACCGAACTGGCCGATCAGGCTGGGACGGTCCTCCGGCTTCGCCTCCGCCAGGGTGGCACCGAAGGCGCGGGTGCCGGAGCGCGCGATGGTGCCGAGATTGGCGATCAGTTCCTCGCGAGTCATGCCGATGCCGTCGTCGGAAATGGTGAGCGTGCGCTCCGGCCGGGCGGGCACGATGCGCACCTTCGCCGTCGCCGGCGGCGCCAGTGCCGGATCGGTCAGCGACTCGAAGCGCCGCCGGTCGATCGCGTCGGCGGCGTTGGCGACCAGTTCGCGCAGGAAAATCTCGCGCTCGGAGTAGAGCGAATGCACCACGAGGTCGAGCAGCCGCCCCACCTCGGCGCCGAAATCATGCCGTTCGGCGGTCGGGTTCGTGGTCGTCTCCGTCATCGGTCTGGCCCTCCTTCGCGGCCGGCGATATGCGGATGGCGAAGGACGCTTGCAATGGGCCGGCGGACACCGGCCGACCGGCCCGGGCGGTTGCGATTCCGGGCCGCCCGCTCCGGGCACCCGCCGGTTGCCTGCCCATGAAGCTTCTGCCATGTTCCGCCGCCAGGATCGACAGCCGATTCGCTTTCCGAACGCATGCCGTTCGCGAAGCAGGCGGTGGTAGGCGGGAAATATATCGGGAGTGGTTTGAATGTCCTCGGCTTCGATTGCCATTCTTGTCTGCGGCGTAATTGCCCTGATCTACGGCGCCGTCACCGGGCGCGAGGTGCTCGCCGCCGATGCCGGCAGCGCGCGGATGCAGGAAATCTCCGGCGCCGTGCAGGTCGGTGCGCGGGCCTATCTGAACCGGCAATATACCACGATCGGCATCGTCGGACTGGTGATCTTCGTTCTGCTGTCGCTGCTGCTCGGGCTGCATGTCGGCATCGGCTTCGTCATCGGCGCGGTGCTGTCGGGCTGTGCCGGCTATGTCGGCATGAACGTCTCGGTGCGGGCCAATGTGCGCACCGCGCAGGCGGCGCAGCACGGGCTTGCCGCCGGCCTCGGCATCGCCTTCAAGTCCGGCGCCATCACCGGCCTGCTGGTGGTCGGACTGGGCCTGCTGGGCGTCACCGCCTATTACTGGATCCTGCGCAGCGAGTATCCCGCCAATCTGCGCACGGTGCTGGAGGCGATGGTGGCGCTGTCGTTCGGCGCATCCCTTATCTCCATCTTTGCCCGCCTTGGCGGCGGCATCTTCACCAAGGGTGCGGATGTCGGCGCCGATCTGGTCGGCAAGGTGGAGGCCGGCATCCCCGAGGATGATCCCCGCAACCCCGCCGTGATCGCCGACAATGTCGGCGACAACGTGGGCGACTGCGCCGGCATGGCCGCCGACCTGTTCGAGACCTATGTCGTCACCATCGTCGCCACCATGCTGCTCGGCAACCTGTTCTTCACCGGCGCCTGGGCCGACCGGATGATGATGCTGCCGCTCGGCATCGGCGGCGTCTGCATCCTGACCTCGGTCGTCGGCACCTACTTCGTCAAGCTGCCGGCGAACGGCAGCATCATGGGCGCGCTGTATCGCGGGCTGATCGTCACCGGCGGGCTTTCGGTCGTCGCGATCGCGATCGTGGTGGCGATCACCGCCGGCTTCACCAGCACGATCCCGATGGGCAGCGGCAGCGTCACCGGCTTCGCCCTGTTCGTGTGCGCGCTGATCGGGCTCGGCGTCACCGGCCTGATCGTCTGGATCACGGAATACTATACCTCCACCGCCTACCGGCCGGTGCGCAGCATCTCGCTCGCCTCCACCACCGGTCACGGCACCAACGTCATCCAGGGCCTCGCCATCTCCATGGAAGCGACGGCCCTGCCGGTGCTGGTGATCTGCCTCGGCATCGTGCTGTCGTTCCTGACCGCCGGGCTGTTCGGCATCGCCGTCGCGGCGGTCACCATGCTGGCGCTCGCCGGCATGATCGTCGCCCTCGATGCCTACGGGCCGGTGACGGACAATGCCGGCGGCATCGCCGAGATGGCGGAGCTGCCGGGCGACGTGCGCAAGATCAC
This sequence comes from Pseudomonadota bacterium, assembly GCA_021847995.1. Classification (GTDB taxonomy): domain Bacteria; phylum Pseudomonadota; class Alphaproteobacteria; order Acetobacterales; family Acetobacteraceae; genus JAFKFJ01. Next base: position 32,066 of record JAJZNE010000027.1, read on the forward strand.
CGATGCCCTGGACGCCGTCGGCAATACGACCAAGGCGGTGACCAAGGGGTATGCCATCGGTTCCGCCGGGCTGGCCGCGGTGGTGCTGTTCGCCGCCTATACCGAAGATCTCAAGCACTACTTCCCGAACGTTCAGGTCGATTTCAACCTGCAGAATCCGTTCGTGGTGATCGGGCTGTTCATCGGCGGGCTGCTGCCCTATCTGTTCGGCGCGCTGGGCATGACCGCGGTCGGCCGTGCCGCCGGCGCGGTGGTGGTGGAGGTGCGGCGCCAGTTCCGCGACATCCCCGGCATCATGGAAGGGACCGCCAAGCCCGAATACGGGCGCGCGGTCGATATGCTGACCCGGGCGGCGATCAAGGAGATGATTATCCCCTCTCTGCTGCCGGTGCTGGCGCCGTTCGTGCTCTATTTTGTGATCGACCTGATCGGCGGACGGGGCGCGGCGTTCGCGTCGGTTGGCGCGATGCTGCTCGGCACCATCGTCACCGGTCTGTTCGTCGCCATTTCCATGACGTCGGGGGGCGGGGCCTGGGACAACGCGAAGAAATACATCGAGGAGGGAAATCACGGTGGCAAGGGGTCGGAGGCGCACAAGGCCGCGGTGACCGGCGACACGGTCGGCGACCCCTACAAGGACACGGCCGGCCCGGCGGTGAACCCGATGATCAAGATCACCAACATCGTCGCCCTGCTGCTGCTCGCAATCCTGGCGAGCTTCGGCTGACGCCGCGTGCCCGCCGCGCTCCATTGGGGGCGCGGCGGGCGGGCGCGTTAACGGCGGCGCAGCCGGCGCGCGTTGGCGTTGGCGCGCCGGTGCCACGGCGACAGCATCGCCGCGAGCGGGGCGGTGCCCCCCGACAGCATGAAGGCAGCCGCGGACATCTGCGCCGCCTGCATCTTTTCCAGCACCATGCGCTGGTATTCGAGCGGCGGGCAGCGGTTAAGCGCCATCATCAGGCTGCGGCGGGCGATCACTTCGCAGGATGACAGGGCAAGCTCCATCGCCATCACGGGCAGGGCGGGGATCGGGGGAGATTTGCGACGGGACATCAACCCGATATGGCGCCGCGCGGCGCACCGACAAGCCGGCGCGCCGGCGCCCTCAGTAACGATGGCGGGCGAACAGCAGGAACAGCACGATCAGCAGCAGGATCAGGCCGATGCCGCCGCCGCCCCAGCCGCCGGAACGCGGCCCGTCGTAGTAGCCGTCGCCATACCATCCGCGACGGTAGCCGGTATGGCCAAATCCACCGAGCGCCAGGATGATCAGCAGGATGATCAGGATCATCAGCATCGGACGTCTCCCGAGGAAAGGTCGTCAGCCGTCAACGTGCCCGCGGCGGGAACGGTTCATCATCCTGCGCCGGAGCGGGCAGCACCTCAAGCCCGCGACGTGATCTCGGCGATGGTCAGCTGCATCCGAGCGAGATAGTCGTTCATGTCGAGGTGCCGCTCGGCATAGCGGCGGGCGGCGGCGCGCAACCGGCGGTTCAGGGCGCGGTCCTCCAGCACTTCCAGCACCGTCTGCGCCAGCCGCTTCGCGTCCAGCCCCGGCACCAGCAGGCCGTTGCGGCCGTGGGCGACGAATTCGGCGACCGATTCCACGTCGGAGGCAACGATCGCGCAGCCGCATGCCATCGCCTCCCGCAGCGACCAGGAGGCGACGAAGGGATAGGTCAGATAGACATGCGTATCGGAGCGCTGCAACAGTCGCAGATACACCTCATAGGCGATCTGGCCCGGCAGCAGGACGCGGCTGTCGTCGAATTTTCCCGCCATTTCCTTCTGCATGTGCTCGCGCCAGGTGGTGTCCGGCAGCCGCGCGCCATAGCTCACGTCGTCGCCGCCGACCATCACCACTTTCACGTCCGGCCGGCCGGCAAGCAGGTCCGGCAGTGCCCGCATCATGACATGGAAGCCGCGATACGGTTCCAGGTTGCGCGCGACATAGGTGACGAGTTTCTCCTCGGGCGCGACACTGAAATTGCCGATGACGAAAGGCTCCTTCCTCACCGCCGGGTCGGGCTTGCAGACATCGAGCCGCGCACCCTCGCGGATCAGGCGGATGCGGCGCTGCGCCCAGTCCGGATAGCGGGTCAACTGCCACTGCGTCGGTGTCTGGCCGTGCTGGTCCATGGTCAGCGCCAGATGGTTGACCACGTTCATCGCCCGGATGCGCGGGAAGCGGTCGTCGCCGATCGGGAATTCCGGGTCGTACTCCACGTCCTGCCCGTCGGTCGCGTAGTAGAATTCGAAATAGCCGAGCACCGGCGCATCGGGGAACACGTCGCGGATATCGAGCAGCTCTCCCCAGCCGTGATGGCCCAGCACCACGTCAGGGGTGAAGCCGAGCTGCTTGAGCGTGCGCGCCATGCCGGCAACGATCTCCGCCCGGCGCGCGGCGAGGTCGAAATCCCGCACCACCGGATGCACCTGCTCCTGGCTCGGCTTGGGCGTGTGGTACAGCAGCCGGCGGACACCCTGGATGGCGTTCGGATTGGGCTCCGAGATGAAAACCAGCTCGTTCGCCGGGTCGTTCGCCAGGTGGCGCAGGACATGCAGATACTGGCCAGGAAAGTTCTGATGAATGAAAAGGTATCGCACGCGGCACTCGATCGGAGCAGGAAGCAATAGCTTCGGGGCGCGGGGCCCCGAAGCGGTTGTCCGGTGGCGGGGGCGTCAGCGCCGCTTCGGCGCCGCCGGCTTTTTCGCGGCCGGCTTCCTGGCCGCCGCAGGTTTGGCCGATGCCGCGTCCCCTCCCGCGGCGTCGCCCGCAGCGGCGCCCTCGGCGAGCGGCGCCGCGGCCTCACCACGGCGGCGGACGATCACCTGGAACGCCTCGATCGGCGCCAGGCTGTCCGCCTCGCACGGCTCGCCGGCCGCGACCGGCCCGACTGCCGTGCCGTCCAGGAAGCTCGCGGCATAGGACAGGTCGTGCGTCTCCGCCGCCGCGCCGCGCAGCCGCATGCGCAGGCCGAGGATCGGCAGCGCCATGCCGCGGCTGCCGCAGAACTGCCCTCCCTCCACCCATGGCGACAGCCAGCCGCGACCGAGGACGGCCTGGTATTCGATGTCCGCCGCGCCGATTTCATGCGCGGGCGAGATGCCGAATCCCTCGATCCATTTCTTGCTGCCGCGCTCGCCGAGCCATTCGCCGAGCATGGCGCCGACATCGCCGCGTTCCTGGATATGCGCAACCATTTCCATCATGCGCGGGGCGCGGCGGGGCGCGGTACCGCCCGCCTGGGCCGCCCCGCCCGCCACCGCTGCTGGGGCGCCCGCGGCCGGCTCCATCAGGCGCAGCACCTGCAGGTTGGGGGCGCCCTCGGTCGCCGTCGGAGACTGGTAGATGGTGACGAGGATCTGCGCCGGGCCGTTCAGCACCCGGACCAGCGCCGCATCGCCGCCGCCGAGCAGCCAGCCATCCGGCCGGAAGGTGCTGATGCTGACCGCTTCCGGGCGGCTCGCCGGCCCCGGCGGCAGGGAGATGCGCACCCCCGGCAACCCGGCCGCGGCATCGAGCGCGCGGGACGGGGTCTGCACGATGCAGAACAGCCCTGTGTCCAGCGTCATCAGATGGCCGCTGACCTTGAGTTCGGTGATGAGCTTCTGCGTGGGCGCCTTCTCGGCGGGCGCGGGGTTCGCGTCTGGCATTCAGGATCTCGCTCTCAAAGGCGCTGGGGAAACGGTTTCACGGGCGGAAGGCGGTCACGACGCATTCATCGCGCGCCGTCACCTGCAAGGCAAGAAGTGCATTGTTGATGGCAGGCGCGGGAAGGCCGAGCGGCAGCACAAGGCCACGCCCGGTGCGCCGAATCCGCTCGGCCGGCGCACCGAGATCGAAGGCAACCGCGGCCAATCCCGCCCGCAACGCCTCGCCCAGCGTGTAGCACCAGGTTTCCGGCCAGACCGACGGCAGGAAGGCGAGGTCGATGCGTTGCTGCACGATCAGGTCGGGCAGCTCACCCTCCCGGTACGGGCCGGTGATGCAGATGCCTCCGGTGTCGAGCGCGCGGGCATCGTCGTGGGTATGACCGAGGACGACGAAGCGAAGATGAAGATCGCGCCGCGCGGCATCCCGCGCGCAGGCGAGCAGCACATCGAATCCCTTGTGGATGCCGATCGCGCCCGGCACGCCGATGCGCCGCGGCCCCGCCCCCGGCACGCGCAGCCGCGGCAGGGCGGCATCGTCCTCATGCGGCACGACGACGGCGCGGGAGGCCGGAAAATGGCGAGCGAGGCGCGCGGCGGCATCGGCGCTCGGCGCGACGATGCGGGCTGCGCCGGCCAGCTCCGCCGCCGAGCGGACGCGCAGCGCCGCCGGGCCGATCGCCTCCTCCAGCGCGCTGCCGGCGTCGGCAACGCAGGCCTCGCACGCCGCCACCTCCGGCTCCCCGCAATAGCGCCCGTCACGGCCGACGAGGTTGATCCGGGGGCAGAACAGCGCATAATCGTGGAGGTGGATTTCGTAGCGGATGCCGAGTTGCGCCGGCAGGTCGAGAATGGCCGGATGATGGCCGAGCCGGTGATGCAGTTCCAGCCGCAACGGTCGCGCCGCGCGCAGCAGGGCGACAAGGTCGGGCAACTCCGCCGGCAGCAGGAAGCGAAGGTTGGGAAAGCGGTTGCCCTCCGCCTCCCCGACCGCGCAGATGCCGGGCAGGTAGCGCCGCTCCGCCGCCGCCGCGCTGCCGGAGAGATCGACCACCGGGCGCAGCAGCACCGGCCGCGCACCCTCCGCCACCAGGGCCGCGCAGCGGTCGCGCACGGCACGCTCCACCCCGCCCTGATGGTCATGGGTGACGATCAGCACGCCGGGCCGCCCGTCGGCGTCGGCCGTCCAGCGCGCCGCATCCAGCGCCCGCCGAGCCGGCGCCAGCGGATCGCCGGCCTGCCAGTCCGCGATCAGGGCGCGGTAGCCGGGGTGCAGCCGCTCCAGCACGTCGAGGTTGCGCGCCAGCAGCGCCGCCCGCGCATCGCCGAAGGAGCGCCCGCCGAGATGAGCGACGAAGGCCCCCGGCACGGCGACATGCCGCCAGCCGAGGCGGCGGGCGCGCAGCGCGAAATCGTTCTCCTCGCCGTAGCCCTGCGCGAAGATATCGGTGCGCAGCAGGCCGGTCGCGGCCAGGCATTCGCGGCGCAGATACATGCAGAAGCCGACCGGCGTCGGGATCTCCACCGCCGTCGGCCCATGCGTCGCCCGCGCCAGCGCCGCGAAGGCGGCGAGGTCGTCGGGCGGCGGGCCCGGACGCGCCGGGTCGGGATAGGTCAGGATGGTGGCGTCGTTGGTGAGCGGGGACGCGGTGCCGATGTCGGGAGCGGCATGCACCGCCCGGCGCAGGGTGGCAAGCCAGGCGGGGGCGGGAACGGTGTCGCTGTTCAGCAGCACCACGTCCGGATCCTCAGGCAGCGCTGCGGCTTCGCGCAGGCCGGTATTGGCGGCGTGGGGGAAGCCGCGGTTGACCGGGTGACGCAGCAGCCGCAGCCGCCGCGCCGCCGCCAGCCCCCGCAGCCACTCGGCGAGCGCAGGCTCGGGCGTCGCGTCATCGACCGCGATCACCGTGGTGCCGCGCGGCACGGTCGCGAACACGGCATCAAGGCAGGCGCGGGTGGCCGCAAGATCGCGATAGACCGGGACCACCACGGCAATCCGCCGCCCCGGCCGGCGCGGTGCGGCGGCGGGCGGGCCGCGCAGGTCCGCCGGCATCGGCTGCCAGGGCACCCCCCGCGTCCGCCCGCCAACCGGCAGCGCCGCCGCCACGGCCTGCGCCGCTGCCGTCGCCGACCGCGCCTCCAGCCCCGGGTCGAGCGGGCTGCCCGCCAGATCCCGCCCATCGGCACCGAGCACGCGCACCGCCGCAGCGATCCCGGCGAGCGCGAAGCGGCGCGGCCGGGCGAGCGCGCGCGGCGAGGGCATGTCGATGTCGCGCGCCACCAGCCGACGCGCCGGCCCGCCGGCAAGCGGCACGATGCAGATCTCGGGATCGCGCGCGGCATCGCCGGGATGCCAGGCCCAGCCCTCCAGCCCCCCGTCACGCGCCGCAACCACGCCTTCCACGCGATGCTGGCGCGCCGGCAGCAGCGGGCTGCCGAGCAGCGCGGTGCCGTCGCGTGTCACCTCGACCCGGAGCGCGTTGGCGGCGATGCGCCGGCCACGCCAGACCGCGCCGTCCACGCGCACCAGCAGATCCGGCCGCGCGACCCCGCCGACGACCAGCGTTCCGTCGCGCGCAAGTCCGCACCAGCCGGGCGCGCCGGAGCGCGCCGCGAGATCGGCGGCGAGCGCGTCCATCGCACCGCTTCTGCCGAGGACATGCCCGGCCAGTGCCTGCGCCAGCGCCGCCGCGGCCGCCGGGACATCGCCGGCCTGCCGGCGCGACGTGGCGAGGCCGAGCCACACTTCCTGCACGTCGTGCCGGGTGGCGAGGTCGGCGAACAGCGCCCCGGCCTCCTCATCGCCGCGCATCAGCAGCGCAAGTCCGAGGGTCAGCGCCACGGTATCGTCGCTGGGCGCGATGCGGCGGGCGCGGCGCAGCCAGGGCAGCGCCGCCGCCGGGTCACCCTCGGTCAATGCCGCCTCGCCGCGCAGCAGCGCCGCGCGGGCCAGCTCGCCCTGAACCTCCTGCTGCGTGCGCGGTGCGGTCAGCGGGCCATCGCCGACTGCGCCGGCGCATCTGCCTCGACCGGCGGCGGTGGCGCCACCGGCGGCAGGGCCGCCAGGTCGCCCTGCGCCTCCGTCAGCCCCTGCGCCGCCGCGCGTTCCAGCCACGCCCGCGCCTCCGCCGCATCGGTGGTGCCGGCCAGGCCGCGGGCGAGATAGCGGCCGAGCATCATCTGCGCATGGGCATGCCCGCGCTCCGCGGCGGCACGGAACCATTTCTGGGCCGCCGGACGATCCCACGGCACCTCATGGCCGCCCCCGAACATGGCGCCGAGCGCGAACATGGCGCCGACATGGCCGTGCTCGGCGGCCTTCTGGAACAGCGCCAGGGCCGCCGGATGGTCGCGCGGGCCGCCGCGGCCATTCACCATCATCTCGGCCAGCGCCACCTGCGCATCGACCATGCCGATCGAGGCCGCGCGCATGATCCAGGCGCGTCCCTCCTCCACGTTCTGCTCGACGCCGCGGCCCTCGGCCAGCATGCGGCCGTACCAGTACTGGGCATTGACCACGCCCTCGGCGGCGCGACGGAGCCAGTGCGCCGCCTGCGCGTCATCGCGCGCCACCCCAACGCCCTCGGCGAGGCAGATGCCGTAATTATAGGCGGCGACGAGATCGCCGGCAGTCGCCGACTGCTCGAACCATTCGCGGGTGCGAACGGCATCGTCCGCCTCGGCCTTGCCTTGCAGCACGAGGGTCGCGAGATCGTGGCGCGCCTGCGTATCGCCGGCCTCGGCCGAGACGCGGAACCAGCGCGCTGCCTCGGTCGGATCCCGCGGCACGCCGGCGCCGGTCAGGTGCAGCATGCCGAGCGCGCGTGCCGCGGTCTTGTGGCCGGCCTCCGCGGCACGGCGGAACCAGACCGCGGCCTCGGTATGATTGGGCGGCAGTTCGCCGCCGCGGGAATAGAGGTCGCCGACCAGCGCCGCCGCCTCCGGATCGCCGGCAAGTCCGGCGCGGCGCAGCCACGACTCGGCCTCCTGCAAATCCCGCTCGACCCCCTGCCCTTCCAGCAGCGCAAGGCCATAGCGCGCCTGCGCCGAACGCACGCCCTTCTCCGCCGCCTGACGGTAGAGGTCGGCGGCACGCGCCGCATCCTTCGGTACGCCCTGGCCGAACATGGTCAGCACGCCGAGCAGATACTGGGCGGTGCCGAGGCCGGAGTCGGCGGCACGCGCCAGTTGAACCGCCCCCTCCGCCTGCTCCTGCGGCGTGCGGTCGGGGCGGAGCAATGCCATCGCGTAGCCGAGCTGCCCCTGCGGCGAATTCGCCGCCGCCGATTTGCGGTACCATTCCTCGGCCGCCGGCAGATCGCGCAGCGACTCCGGCCCCGAGGTCAGGATATAGGCGAGCAGCGCCTGTCCGTCGGCCGACCCGCCCTCCGCCGCGCGGCGCGCCCAGTACGCCGCCTTGTCGAAATCGGGCTGCACCGCGCCGCCGCCGGCGGCGGCGAACAGCGCCGAGCCGGACTGCGCCGCCTCGGCGGCAACGCCGCTGACGCCGTGCAGATAGAGCGCGCCGAGCAACGACTGCGCCGCGACATAGCCGCGCGCGGCCGATTTCTCCAGCCAGCGGGCCGCCTCGGGCGGGCTGGGCGGCACGCCGGCCGCTTCCAGATAGGCACGGCCGACGAGATATTCAGCTTCCGCATTGCCCGCCCGCGCCGCCTTGGCGAGCAGCGGGAAGGCGGCGGCCCGCTGCCCCCGCTCGGTCAGTTGGCGTGCCCGCCGCAGCGCCGCCGCCGCGGAGCCGAACCCTGTCAGCCGCCCGATCAGCCCGACCATCCGCGCCGCCTCATGCCGCCATGCACTGCCCGCTCATGTCGGCTCCTGCGCGCCGCGGGCAAGGAAGGGGGCGACGCGGTCGAACATGTATTCCAGGATCGTCCGCTGCCCGACCTTGATATCCACCTGCAACGGCATCCCCGGCTTGAGCGCGAAGCTCTCCGGCGGGTGGCGCAGCTTGAGCTGGTCGATCGTAACGAAGGCGCGGTAGAAATAGACTGGCGCCGTGCCGTTGTTCTGCGGCGAGTTGGAGGCGATGCTGGGCGAGGTCGCCTGTGGGTTCTGCTGGCCCTGGGTGGGATCGGTGAAGCTGTCGGCGCTGACCCGCGTGACATGGCCGAGCGCGTAGCCGTAGCGGAAATACGGCAGGGTGTCGAACTTGATCGACACCGGATCACCCGGCCGCACAAAGCCGGAATTGGCCCCATCGACCATCGCCACCACTTCCAGCGGGTCGTCGATCGGCACCGTCGTCATCAGCTCGACACCCGATTGCAGCACCGTCCCCGGCGCCACGCGCGACACGCTGAGCACGACCGAGTCGGTCTCCGCCCGCATCTCCACCAGCTTGCGCCGCAGCGCGTTCTTCGAGGTCTGGCCCGACATGTCGGACAGCAGACGTTCCTGCTGGCTTTCCAGATCCTGGGTGTCGGCATACCATTTGTGACGCCAGCTGTCGCGCTCCGCCACCATGCTGTCGAGGTCGCGCTTCGCGCCGATCAGCGCCTGTTTCGCGTCCTCCAGACGCTGCACCCCCTCCTCGCGGTCGAGTTCCGCCTGGACGGTGTTGAGTTTGCTGCCGACCTGCATGCGTTCGAGCTGCTTGCGCATATCCTCGACCGATTGCAGCTTGCCGAGCTGGCGGCTCAGGCTGGCGATGTCCTGCTCCGCCAGATGCACCTTGGCCTGGAGGCTGGCGATCTTCTGATCGTAATCCTCGATCGAGGCGACGAAGTTCTGGTGTCGCTGCAAATATGCCAACTGCTCCAGCTCGCCGTACTGCGACCCGTCGGAGACATAGGGCTGGTCGGCGAGTTCCGCCTTCAAGCGATCGACCTGCGCCTTCAGGCTTGCCATCTGCGCCGATGTCGCCTTCTCGTCGCTG
>JAJZNE010000065.1 GCA_021847995.1 Pseudomonadota bacterium
GGGCGGTCGATGCGGGTCGGCGCATGCACCGCGTCCGGGATGCCGGCGAGCAGTGCCGGCGGGTTGGGGTCGCCGGGGAAGGGGCGGGTGCCGACCAGCCGGCCCCCCTCCACCACGGCGGTGAAGGCGCCCCAATGGGCGGCATGCGGAAAGAGATCGGTCATTGTGCGGGGTTCCCCACGGCGGCTCGGTGCGCCTAGTATGCGCCATTCAGAGCATCCGGTGAAGGAAGCGCCCCATGACCCCGCCCCGCGCGAATTCGGCCGCCGCCCGCGACGCCGCCTATGCGCTGCACCCCTACACCGACCTGCGGACGCATATCGAAACCGGGCCGATGGTGATTTCCCGCGGCCAGGGCGTGCGCGTGTGGGACGATGCCGGAAAGGAGTATATCGACGCCATCGCCGGCCTGTGGTGCGCGTCCCTCGGCTTCTCCAACGAGCGGCTGGTGGCGGCGGCGGCGAAGCAGATGCGGACACTGCCGTTCTACCACAGCTTCGCCGCCAAATCGCACGAGCCGATGATCGACCTGGCGGAGATGCTGATCGCGCGCGCCCCGGTGCCGATGAGCCGCGCGTTCTTCGCCAATTCCGGGTCGGAGGCGAACGACACCGCGATCAAGATGGTGTGGTATTTCAACAATGCCCTCGGCCGCCCGAAGAAGAAGAAGATCATCGGCCGCATCAAGGGCTATCACGGCATCACCGTCGCCTCCGGCAGCCTGACCGGGCTTGCCGCCAACCACCGCAGCTTCGACATCCCGCTGCCCGGCTTCGTGCACACGATGACGCCGCACCACTACCACAATGCCGAGGCCGGCGAGAGCGAGGAGGCGTTCGCGACGCGCTGCGCCGAGGAACTGGAGAAGCTGATCCTCGCCGAAGACCCGGAGACGGTGGCCGCGATGTGGGCGGAGCCGGTGATGGGCGCCGGAGGCGTGATCGTGCCGCCGCGGACGTATTTCGAGAAAATCCAGGCGGTGTTGAAGAAGTACGATGTGCTGCTGGTCGCCGATGAGGTGATCTGCGGCTTCTGGCGGACCGCCAACTACTGGGGCACGCAGACCTTCGGCATGCAGCCCGACATCCTCACCTGCGCCAAGGCGCTGTCGGCATCCTTCCTGCCGATCAGCGCGGTGCTGGTCAGTGACCGGATCTTCCAGGCGCTCGCCGACGAAAGCCATGCCATCGGCACTTTCGGCCACGGCTACACCTATTCCGGCCATCCGGTGCCGGCGGCGGTCGCCGTGGAGACGCTCAAAATCTACGACGAGACCGATATCGGCAGCCATGTCCGCACCGTCGGCCCGTATCTTCAGGCGGCGCTGCGGCGGCGCTTCAGCGGGCATGAGCTGGTGGGCGAAGTGCGCGGCATCGGACTGATCGCGGCGCTGGAACTGGTGGCCGACAAGGCGACGCGCACCAACTTCGACCCCGGACTGAAGATCGGCGCACGGGCAGCGAAACTGCTGGAGGCGAACGGCGTCATCGGCCGCGCGATGGTCAACGATACGCTGGCATTCAGCCCGCCGCTCATCATCACCGAAGCCGAGATCGACGAAATGCTGGACGGCTACGCCCGCGCCCTCGACGAGCTCGCGGCGCAACTGCGGCGGGAGAAGCTCGCAGTGGTGCGCTGAACCGCCCACCTGCCCCGCCGCCGCACCGCGGCGGCGGGACCGTCCGCCCGGGATGTCGCATCATGTGCCGATCGGCAGTCGCAAAAGCCTTTTCGCCTCGATCTGCACCTGATATGAAGCCCGCTGGGGGCGGAATGGCGTGCCGATGGACGGTGGCTTGGCGGAATTCGTGCGGCCCGGGCGGCTGGGTCAGGCCTGGCACCGGGCGTTCGCTTCGCATCTGAGCGGATCGTTGCAATGGCGGCTGGCGGATGCCATCTATCGCCAGCGCCAGACGCATCTCGCGGCCCTCCTGGCGGTGCTGGTGGCCGGCGGCACGGTGTGGTGGCACACCGGCTCCCCCTGGGCGGTGCGCTGGACGGCGGTGGCATCGCTGCTGCTGGTGGTGCGGCTCGGCGATTACATCGCCTATTGCCGGCGCCGCCGGACGGAATCGCCGCAGCGTTGGATTCGCCGCTTCGTTGCCGGCGCGTGGTTGCAGGCGGCGCTGTGGGGGGCGGGCAGTGCTGCGGCCGTGCTGGCGGGCGATTCCTATACGCAGCTCGTCGCGATCGCGGTTCAGTCGGGCGTGCTCGCCGCGGCGGCGGCGCGCAACAACGGCGTGCCGGCCGCCGCGATCGGGCAGGTGGTGATCACGGTCACGCCGATGCTGGTCGCCTGCCTGCTCGCGCCCGACCCGCGCTTCCGGCCGTTTGCCCTGCTGGTCGCGCTCAACGTGTTCGCGACCCTCACCATCGTCTCCAACCTGCACCGCCAGACACTCGGCCTGCTGCTCGCCGGTCAGCGGAACGAGGCGCTGCTGCGCACTCTCGGCACTGTCAATGCCGAGCTTGCCGAAGCGAACCGGCGGCTCGAATCGCTCGCGGTGACCGACGCGCTGACCGGGATTGCCAACCGGCGCGGCTTCGACCTTGCGCTGCAAGCCGAATGGCAGCGTGCGCGGCGGGCGGGGCAGGGATTGGCGCTGCTGTTCATCGATATCGACCTGTTCAAGCCGTTCAACGACACCTTCGGCCATCCGGCGGGCGACGAGTGCCTGCGCCGGATCGCGGCCTCTATCGCGGCGGTCGTGCGCCGGCCCGGCGATGTCGTGGCCCGCTACGGCGGCGAGGAATTCGCCGTCATTCTGGCCGACACCGGCCAACCCGCGGCGGAGGAACTGGCCGAGCGGCTGCGTGTGCAGGTGCAGGCACTGGCGCTTCGCCATCCGCACAGCCAGCCGGGTGTGGTGACGGTCAGCGTCGGCGTCGCGGCGATCGAGCCGGCGCAGCTGCCCGCCGCCGCGCCGGCCGATCTGGTGGCACTCGCCGACCGCGAGCTCTATCGCGCGAAGACATCGGGCAGAAACCGGGTGCGCTGCGCCGCGTGACCGGCGGGCGGTTCAGCGGGGCCGGTTGACGGTGAAATCGGCAACGGCGAGCAGGGCGTGGCGGAAGGGATCGTCGGTGAACCGCGACAGGCTCGCTTTTGCCAGCCCGGCGAATTCCGCCGCCCGCGCAAGCGTTGCCGGGATCGCGCCGCACGCCGTCATCAGCGCCAGCGCCTGATCGAGGTCCGCTTCGGTCTGTTCCGACGCCTCGATCGTGCGCTGCCAGAAGGCGCGCTCGCCGCGGCTGCCGGCGGCATAGGCTGTCAGCACCGGCAGCGTGATCTTGCCTTCGCGAAAATCGTCGCCCACGGTCTTGCCGAGCACCGCCTGGTCGGCGGCGTAGTCGAGCGCATCATCGACGAGCTGGAACGCGATGCCGAGATTGAGGCCGTAGTCGCGCAGCGCCGCGGCCTCTGCCGCCGGCCGGTTGGCGACCACGGCGCCGACCTCGCACGCGGCGGCGAACAGCGCTGCGGTCTTGCCGCGCACGACATCGAGATAGCGCTCAACCGAGGTGGAAAGGTCGTTCTGGGTGGCGAGTTGCAGCACCTCGCCCTCCGCGATCGTGGCGGCGGCGGCGGAGAGGATGCGCAGCACATCGAGCGATCCGTCCGCCACCATCAACTGGAAGGCGCGGGCGAACAGGAAATCGCCCACCAGCACGGAGGCCTTGTTGCCGAACACCGCATTGGCGCTGGCCAGTCCGCGCCGCAACTGGCTTTCATCCACCACGTCGTCATGCAGCAGCGTCGCGGTGTGGATGAACTCGACGCAGGCGGCAAGCTGCACATGGCGTGCGCCGCCGGAATAGCCGCACATCCGTGCAGCGGCGAGCGTCAGCACCGGGCGCAGCCGCTTGCCGCCGGCGGCGACGATGTGCGCGGCAAGACGTGGAATCAGCGCCACCGGACTCGCCATGCGCGCGACGATCTCGCGGTTGCATGCCTCCATGTCGTCGCGCACCAGCGCGGTCAGCGCCGCCAGCGCGTCATCGGGGGGGGCAGGCGCGGGGCTGGCAGTGAGCAGGTTGGCTGCGCCCAAAGGGCTCTCCCGACACGGTGGAGGACGCACTTGTGCGGTCGGACAACCGCGCGGCACCATATCGGGGCCAGCCGACAGGGGTCAAGGCGAGCAGATTCAGTATCTTGGCGTAGGGCCGGCGGATGCGGGGGGAACCGATGCGCGTTGTCGTCACCACGAATGACCAGGTGCGGCTGAGTTTTCTGATGGCCCTGCTGCGCGATGCAGGCATCGTCTGCGTGCTGCTCGATGGCCATATCAGCGCCCTGGAAGGCGGCATCGGTGCCTTCCCGCGCCGGCTCGCGGTCGCCGACGATGACGAGAGACAGGCGCGGCGGGTATTGCGCGAGGCCGGCGAGGGCTGATGGCGGCAACCCTGCTCGGCGGGCGCGTCGTCCATGCCCAGGGCGCCGACGGGCACCGCACCGGGATCGAGCCGGTACTGCTCGCCGCCAGCATTCCGGCCGCCCGCGGCGCGCGCGTGCTGGAGGGCGGCTGCGGCAGCGGGGCGGCGCTGCTCTGCCTCGCGGCGCGTGTCGGCGGCATCGGCGGGGTCGGCATCGAGCAGGATGCCGCGCTGGCCGCGCTCGCCGCTGCCAACGTTGCCGCCAACGGGTTCGCTGCACTCGATGTGCTGCACGCCGATCTCGAACAGGTGCGGCCGGAAGGCGTGTTCGATCACGCCTTCGCCAACCCGCCCTGGCACGACTCCGCCGGCACGCCCTCGGCCGATCGGCGGCAGGAGGCGGCGCGGCGCGGCGGTCGCGGGCTGCTCCGGCGCTGGGCCCGGCATCTCGCGCGTCCGCTGCGGTTCCGCGGCACGCTCACCTTCGTGCTGGCAGCGCCGCTGCTGCCGGAAGGGTTGGCGGCGCTGGCCGACGCGGGCTGCGGCAGTATTTCGCTGCTGCCGCTCTGGCCACGCGCCGGCGCGGCGGCGCGGCTGCTGCTGCTGCGCGGCGTGAAGGGCGGGCGGGCACCGTGCCGCCTGCTGCCCGGCCTCGTGCTGCACGGCGCCGGCCACGCCTACACCGCCGAGACCGAGGCGATCCTGCGGGATGCAGCCCCGCTGCCGTTCGCCCCGTCGGGTTAGCCGCGGGAGGGTCGCCCGTCCGCCTCCTGCCGGCGCAGGTACCAAAGCCGCTCATGCGCCGCCACCAGCGCCTCCAGCGCGCGCCGGCGGGTCGGGTCGGGCGTGGCGGACGGGCGGGTCAGCAGGAATTCGAGTACCGCCAGCAACTGCTCCGCCGCGGCCAGTTCGTTCTGGTCGCAGGCGGCGTGGAAGGCTGCCTGCACCCGGTCGGGCAGCCGCCGGCCGGCGCGGGCCGGGGCGGCGTCGGCATCCGGCAGCGGCGCATCCTCGGCCATCGGCCGTCGCGCCGGCTGCTAGCGGTCCGCCCGGTGATATTCGCGGTTCGGCATCATGTCGGTGGCTGCCGCCATGCGGTTGGAAAGGTTGAAGAACGCGGCCACCTCGGAGAGATCGAAAATGTCCTCCTCCGACAATCCCTGCGCGCGCAGGGCGGCGCGGTCGTCGTCATCGACCAGATGCAGAGCCGTGGTCAGCTTCCAGGCATAGTCCAGCATCGCCCGCTGCCGCGCCGGCAGCCTGGCGACGCGGTAGTTCATCGCCAGCATCTCGCCCAGTTCCGGGTCGCCCGACAGCCTGCGCACCGCGGCGCCGTGCGCCACCAGGCAGTAGTAGCAGCGATTGGCCGAGGAGACGACGACCGCGACCATTTCCCGTTCCAGCTTGGAAAGGCCGGACGGGGCGAGCATGATCTCGTTGTAGGTCGCGATGAAGTTGCGCAGCCGTTGCGGGCGCAGGCTGTAGGCGGCGTACACATTCGGCACGAAGCCTAGCTTTTCCACGCATTTCGCCCAGATGGCGCGCAGATCCTCGTCAAGCGTCGCCGGATCGGCGACCCCGAGGGCGGAGATGTGATCGGGCTGCGGCATCGCGGTCCTCCGGGATCAGGCGGGTGTCTCGACATCCTCCAGGCTGAATTGCTGCGCCTCCTCGTCGTAGCTGTAAAGCTCGGCATAGCGGCCCCACGAGATCGCGGTGCGCAGCGTATCCTCGGCGTAGTCGGGCGACATATGGTCCTCCAGCTCGTCGCGGAAGCGGACGGCGGAGGCGCGGTGGTTCCAGCGTTCGTCCAGGGTGCGGCGGATGGCGGCGGCCAGCGGCACATGGGCGCGCAGGGCGGCGGCAAAGATCGCCTTGCGCCGCTCCGTATTCGCCTGGGCGAATTCCCGGCCCTGCTCCGTCAGCCGCAGATCGCCCTCCTCCAGCACGCCGAGGTTGAGCAGTTGCAGCGTCTCGCCGAGGGGCAACAGCTCGTCCGCCTCCAGTTGCAGCCGTGCCGCGAGGGCGGGCAGATCGGCGCGGCCGTCATAGGGCGGTGCCGCCAGCGTCTCCAGCAGGCCGGCGAGCAGGTTGGTGGACATGGGATGCAGCGGCGTCGCGAAGCCCATGTCCGCCGCCGCGGCCACCGGGCGCGGGGCGGGGGGCGCGGCGCGGCGCGTCATCAGCGCATAGATGTCATCGACCCTCTGCCGGAACCCCGGATCGAGCCGGTCGCGCGGATGGGCGAACGGCACGCGCAACTCGCTTTCCACCCGGCCGGGATTGGCCGAGAACACCAGGATGCGGTCGCACATCAGCACCGCTTCCTCGATATTGTGCGTCACCATCAGCATCGCGCGGATCGGCAGCCGGCCCTCCGACCACAGGTCGATGAGGTCGGTGCGCAGGGTTTCCGCCGTCAGCACGTCGAGCGCGCTGAACGGCTCGTCCATCAGCAGGAGGTCGGGATGCACCACCAGCGCCCGCGCCAGCCCGACGCGCTGGCGCATGCCGCCGGACAGTTCCTTCGGATAGGCGCCGTCATAGCCGCCGAGGCCGATCAGGTCGATCGCCGCCTCCGCCCGCTGCGCCCGCTCGGCCCGTGCAACCCCCTGCGCCTCCAGCCCGAGCTCGACGTTCTCCCGCACCGTGAGCCAGGGGAACAGCGCGAAGCTCTGAAACACCATGGCGATGCCGGGGGTCGGCCCGGCGACCGCCGCGCCGCGCCAGCGCACCTCGCCCCCGCTCGGGCGCAGCAGACCGGCGACGATCCTGAGCAGCGTCGATTTGCCGGACCCGGAACGGCCGAGCAGCCCCACGATCTCGCCGTCGGAAATCGCCAGATTGACGTTGTCGAGGACCAGCAGATCGGCGGCGCTGTCCTTGTGGTAGGATTGCCGGCAGGCGCGGACCTCCAGCAGCGGGGCGGCGGTGGCGTCCATGACGGACCTTTCAATCGAGGGTGAGGCGGCGGGTGGCAAAGGCATAGAGCGGACGCCACAGCACGCGGTTGAAGGCGAGCACGAACCCCGACATCACCGCGACGCCGAGCACGATGCGCGGGAAATCCCCGGCGTCAGTGGCATGCGCGATATAGGCGCCGAGACCATGGGCGGAGAGTTTCGTGTTGCCCCAGGTGGCGACCTCGGCGACGATGGCGGCGTTCCATGAGCCGCCCGAGGCGGTGATGGCGCCGGTGACGAAATACGGAAAGATGCCGGGCAGGATCACGCGCCGCCACCACAGCCGGCCGCGCACGCGGAAATTGCTCGCCGCCTCGCGAAGATCGGCAGGAAACGCCGAGGCCCCGGCAACGACATTGAACAGGATATACCACTGCGTGCCCAGGATCATCAGCGGCGTCAGCCAGATTTCGGCATTGAGACGCAACCGCACGATGCCGACGACGAAGATCGGGAACAGCAGGTTGGCGGGAAAGGCGGCAAGGAATTGTGCGGCGATCTGGATGCGCCGCGCCCAGTTCGGCCGCAGCCCGACCCAGACGCCGATCGGCACCCACACCACGGCCGCCAGCGCGATCAGCACCGCGACGCGCAGCAGCGTGAACGAGCCGAGCAGCACCGCCTCGCCGAGATCGGCCCAGCCAAGATGATTGGCGGCGACATAGGCGACGACCTGCCATGCGGCATAGAGCGCGAGGGCACCGACCAGGA
Source organism: Pseudomonadota bacterium (assembly GCA_021847995.1). Lineage (GTDB taxonomy): Bacteria > Pseudomonadota > Alphaproteobacteria > Acetobacterales > Acetobacteraceae > JAFKFJ01. The sequence continues at coordinate 8,049 of JAJZNE010000065.1, forward strand.
CCAGGAACGTGATATCGCCGGCAAGCGACGGGCGGCTGTCGATGCGGCGCACATAGCCGGCGGAGCGGCCGAGGCGCAGCCCCGCGACGGCGCCGAATCCGGCCGCGATGCCGTCGCCGAGGCGGCGCAGCACCGCGGTGCGGCGCAGCAGCTTGAGCACCCAGGGATCCGCGGCAACCGCGCCGGCCGTCGTCTCCATCCGGAACTTCGCCGACCACGCGACCAGGGGACGGAACAGGATCTGGTCATAGAGCACGATCACCACCAGCATGGCGAGGATCGCCCAGGCGACGGCGCCGAGGTCGCGCTGGTCCAGTGCCACGGCGACATAGGAGCCGATGCCCGGCAGTGTCCAGGTCTTGTCGCCGAGCGTGATCGCCTCCGACGCCACCACGAAGAACCAGCCACCGGACATCGACAGCATCGTGTTCCACACCAGTCCGGGCATGGCGAACGGCACATCGAGCCGCCAGAACCGCTGCCAGCCGGACAGACGGAAGCTCCGCGTCGCCTCCTCCAGGTCACGCGGCACCGTGGTCAGCGCCTGGTACATGCTGAACGCCATGTTCCAGGCCTGGCTGGTGAAGATCGCGAAGATCGCGGCGAGTTCCAGGCCCATCACCCGGCCCGGGAACAGGCTCATGAAAAAGACGGTGGTGAACGAAAGGAAGCCGAGGATGGGCACCGATTGCAGCACATCGAGCAGCGGGATCATGACCAGGCCGGCGCGGCGGCTCCTGGCCGCCAGCGGCGCATAGGTGAAGGTGAACAGCAGCGACGCCGCCATTGCCCCGAACATGCGCAACGTGGTGCGCAGCGCGTAGTCCGGCAGTTGCCGCGGATCGAGGCTGACCGTGATCGCGCCGGGGGCATCGATCGGGCGGAAGGTCTGCGGCGTCACATGCGCCACCGCGGCGATGGCGGCGAACACGCACAGCAGCGCCGCCGCGTCCCAGACATTCGGCAGGCGCCGCGGATGGGCCAGGACCGGGTGGACGGTGCTCGACATGCCGACGCTTCCGGAAATGAGGCGGGAGACCGGCGGCGATTACCGCGGCGCGGGCCGGCCTGTCATCCCGTTTGCCGTTTCCGCCCGGTGACAATGTGTCAGCGCATGCCGGTGCTGCCGAACCCGCCCTCGCCCCGCCCGGTGCCCGGCAGCGTCGCCACCTCGTGCCAGCGCGCGCGCACCACCGGGGCCAGCACGGCCTGGGCGATGCGCATGCCGCGTTCCACGGTGAAGGGTGCATCGCCCGCGTTCATCACGATCACCTGCAACTCGCCCCGGTAATCCTCATCCACCGTGCCCGGGCCGTTCGGCAGCACGATGCCGTGGCGCAGAGCGAGGCCGGAGCGCGGGCGGATCTGCAATTCATAGCCCGCCGGCAGGGCCACGGCGATGCCGGTCGGCACCAGCACGCGCCCTCCCGGCGGGACAACGAGCGGCGCCGTGACCGCGGCCAGCAGATCCATCCCTGCCGCGCCGGCCGTCGCATAGGCCGGCAGCGTCAGTCCCTCGCCGTGCGGCAGGCGGCGGACGGCGATCGGCACCGTCATGTCAGCGCCGCCGCGATCCGTGCCGCGAGCCGGCGTGCCACCTCCTCCTTGGCGGCACGCGGCCAGTGCTCGATGCCGGCATCGGTCAGCAGATGCACTTCGTTCTCCCTCCCGCCCATCGCCCCGCCTGCCTCGCTCACGTCGTTGGCGACGATCCAGTCGCACCCCTTGCGCCGGCGCTTGTCGGCGGCGTGGGCCACGACATCCTCGGTCTCGGCGGCGAAGCCGATGACGAGGCGCGGGCGGCGCGGGCCGGGCGCCGCCAGGGTCGCCAGGATGTCCGGGTTGGGCACCAGCGCGAGTGCCGGCGGCGCCCCGCCCGGTACCTTCTTGAGCTTGTGCCCCGCGGTGGCGGCCACCCGCCAGTCGGCGACCGCGGCGGCGCACACCGCCGCATCGGCCGGCAACGCCGTCTCGCAGGCCGCCAGCATTGCCGCTGCCGTCTCGACACGGCGCAGCTCGACGCCGGGCGGGTCGGCGATCGCGACCGGCCCGCTCACCAGCGTCACCCGCGCGCCGAGCGCGGCCAGCGCGGCGGCGATGGCATGGCCCTGCCGGCCGCTGCTGCGGTTGGCGAGGTAGCGCACCGGGTCGATCGGCTCCAGCGTCGGCCCGCTGGTGACGAGGACATGCCGACCCGCGAGCGGCCGCGGCGCCGGCGCCAGCAGCGCGGCGATCGCGGCCAGGATGGCGGGCGGCTCGGCAAGACGGCCGGGGCCGTATTCGTTGCATGCCATCGCGCCGTCCTCCGGCCCCGCCACGGCGACGCCGCGCGCCGCCAGCAGCGCCATGTTGGCGCGGGTCGCGGCATGCTGCCACATCCGCACGTTCATCGCCGGGGCCACCAGCACCGGCTTGTCGGTCGCGAGCAGCAGCGTGCTGGCGAGATCATCGGCCAGACCCGCGGCCATCTTCGCCAGGATGTCGGCCGAGGCTGGCGCGACCACGACAAGATCGGCGGCGCGGGAGAGCTGGATGTGGCCCATCTCGCTCTCCTCGGTGAGCGAGAAGATCTCGCTGTGGACGGGCGCTTCGGTCAGCGCCTGCAACGACAGGGCGGTGACGAACCGCGCGCCGCCGGCGGTCAGCACGGATGTCACGGCGCATCCGTCGCGGCGCAGCAGCCGCACCAGCTCCAGCGCCTTGTAGGCGGCGATGCCGCCGCTGACGATCAGCAGCACCCGCCGTCCGGCGAGGCTCACAGCCGCCATCCGCTGTGGATCGCGGCGATGCCGCCGGTCAGGTTGCGCACGCGCACGCGCGCGAACCCGGCCTGCGCCATCATGCCGACAAGCGTCGCCTGATCAGGAAAGGTCCGGATGCTCTCGACCAGATAGCGGTAGCTCGGCGCGTCCCCGGCCACCAGCGCGCCGAGGCGGGGCAGCACGGCAAAGCTCCAGGCGTCATAGACGGGTTGCAGGGCGGCGACTTCGACGCGGCTGAACTCCAGGCAGAGGAATCGTCCGCCCGGCCGCAGCACCCGCCGCGCCTCTGCCAGCACGGCGGCCTTGTCGGTACAGTTGCGTAGCCCGAAGGCGATCGACACCACGTCGAAACTGCGCTCGGGGAGCGGCAGGCGTTCGGCGTCGGCGACCAGGAAACCGAGCGTCGCCACCCGCCCGCGCGCCACCGCCCGGTCGCGCCCGACGGCGAGCATCGCGGGATTGACATCCGTCAGCAGCGCCGGGCCGCCGCCGCGGGCGAGCCAGCCGAAGCAGATATCGCCGGTCCCGCCGGCGAGATCGAGCAGGCGCCGGTTCGGCCGCGGATCGAGCGCGGTGACGAACGCCCGTTTCCAGGCGCGATGCACGCCAAGCGACATCAGGTCGTTCATCAGGTCGTAGCGCGGCGCGACGCGGGCGAACACGTCGCGCACCAGCCCGCGCTTCTCCGCCGGCGCGACCTGGCGGTAGCCGAAATCGACGGTGGCGGGGGCGGGGTTGTCGCTCATGGCCGGGAGCTATAGCCTGTTTGCCTGCCATGCCGGAACTCCCCGAGGTCGAGACCGTGATGCGCGGGCTGCGGGCGCGGCTGGAAGGTCGCACCCTGCGCCATGCCGCGATCGCCCGCGCCGATCTGCGCCGCGCCTTTCCGCCGGGGCTGGCGGCGCGGCTGCGCGGGGCGCGCGTCACCGGCTTCCGCCGCCGCGCCAAATACATCCTGATGCGTCTCGATGGCGGTGACAGCGTGCTGATCCATCTCGGCATGTCCGGGCGCCTGCTGCTGCTTCCGGCCGGCGTCGCCCGACCTGCGCCCCACGAGCATCTGTCGCTGGAAACGGACGACGGCTGGCATGTCGGCCTGGTCGATCCGCGGCGCTTCGGCCTGGTCGATCTGGTGGCGACGGCGCAGGAAGACGCGCATCCACTGCTCGCCGCCCTCGGGCCGGAGCCGCTGGAGGCGGGTTTCACGCCGGCGCTGCTGTCGGCGGCGCTTGCCGGACGGCGCACGCCGGTCAAGGCGGCGCTGCTCGATCAGCGCATCGTCGCCGGTCTCGGCAACATCTATGTCTGCGAGGCGCTGCACCGTGCCGGCATCAGCCCCCTGCGCGCCGCGCATACCGTCCCCGGCGCCCGCGCCGCCCGCCTCGTGCCCGCCATCCGTGCCGTGCTGACGGAGGCGATTGCGGCCGGCGGCTCGTCGCTGCGCGACTACGTGCAGCCGGACGGGGAGCTCGGCTATTTCCAGCACGCATGGCGCGTCTATGGGCGGGAAGGGGAGGGGTGTGCGGCGTGTCCGGGGCTGCCCGGATGCGCGGGCGTGCGCCGGGTGGTGCAGGCGGCGCGCAGCAGCTTCTATTGCCCGCGCACGCAGCGCTAGCTAGACCGATATCCCGCCCGCAGCAGCGAAAGAGAGCGCCGATGGCCGCATTCGAGACGATCCTGGTGGAGCAGCAGGGCCGCGTCGGGGTGATCCGGCTGCACCGCCCGCAGGCGATGAATGCATTGTGCGACCAGCTGATGGACGAACTCGGCAGCCAGCTTGCGGCGTTCGAGGCCGATCGTGGCATCGGCGCGGTGGTGCTCACCGGATCGGAAAAGGCGTTTGCCGCCGGCGCCGACATCAAGGAGATGAAGGAGCGGAGCTATCCCGCGATCCTGGAGGACGACTGGATCGGCAAGCGCTGGGAACGCATCCTCGGCATGCGCAAGCCGACCATCGCCGCGGTCGCCGGATATGCGCTCGGCGGCGGCTGCGAACTCGCCATGATGTGCGACATCATCGTTGCTGCCGAAAACGCGAAGTTCGGCCAGCCGGAAATCAACCTGGGCGTGATTCCGGGCGCCGGCGGCACGCAGCGGCTGACGCGCGCTATCGGCAAGGCGAAGGCGATGGACATGGTGCTGACCGGCCGCATGATGGACGCGGCCGAGGCGGAGCGTTGCAATCTGGTCGCCCGCATCTTCCCCGCCGGGACGCTGGTGGCCGAGGCGGTGAAGATCGCAGAGCGAATCGCCGCCCTCTCCCCGGTCGCGGTCGCGCTCGCCAAGCAGGCGGTCAACCGCGCCTTTGAAACGACGCTGAGCGAGGGCGTGCGGGCCGAGCGGGCGCTCTTTTTGTCCCTGTTCGGCACGCCGCACCAGCGCGAGGGCATGGCGGCCTTCATCGACAAGCGGCGGCCTGATTTCGGCGCCGGCTGAGCGGCGTGGCCATTCTTGACTCGGCGCCCGACTGACCCTATCACCGCCACTCATCGCCGCCGCCGAATGGTCGAGCTTGACCCGGCCAAGCGGATCCCCGCCGCGCTGCTTTTGAAGAGAGCCAATGGCTAACAACGCATCCGCGCGCAAGCGCATCCGGCAGACCGCCCGCCGCACCGAACGCAACCAGGCCCGCAAGTCACGCATGCGCACCTTCGTCAAGAAGGTGGAGGCGGCGATCGCCGGCGGCGACCGCACCGCTGCGGCCGAGGCGCTCCGGCTGGCGCAGCCGGAGATGCAGCGTGCCGCGACCAAGGGGGTGGTGCACGCCAATCTGGTCGCGCGGAAATTGTCGCGCCTGTCGGCCCGCATCAAGGCCCTGCCCACCGCCTGACGCCGCCAGAGTGACCGGCGCCGCCATGGGCGTCGCACGACGTGGCCACGGGTTTGTACTGACGTCTGTACACTGACAGCAAACGATCTGGCAGATCTTTGGGCATGACAATAATCTTCTGCCGGTTGTAGAATACTCGACCAGTGTTGTTCGGCCGCCTTGATTTTTCCAATTGCCAGTGCGCGCGTTTGGGTTTAGTCGTTGCCTACGTGTTGGACCGGCTTTGTCGTTGCAAGGACGGTCCACTATCCATCCTGGCGTCTTGGCGGGCGTTGCACGGGGCGGCTGCCGCGTTTGGGCCGCGCGGAGGGGAGTGCGGTATTCGATGCCAGCGAGAAGCGCGCATGACGACGGCGGCGTGAGCGAGCATCCCCGCCGTGACGACACCCAGCTCGCCGCGCAATGGGCGCGGGTGCGCGGCCGGCTGCAAAGCGAGGTGGGCGATGTCGAATACCGCACTTGGCTGCGCCAGATGTCGCTCGGCGGGATCGACGGCGACGAGGTGACGGTGCGGCTGCCCACGCGCTTCCTGCGCGACTGGGTCCGCAGCCATTACAGCGACCGCCTGAGCGCGCTGTGGCAGGCGGAGAACCGGGGTATCCGGCGCGTCGATATCCGGGTCGGCGAGTCCGCGACCGATGCGGCCGGGGACGCGGCGCCGGAACCCGCGGACCTGCCGCCGGCGCCGGCGGCAGCAGCCGAGCCTGTGCCGGCCGGCGCCGCAGTCCCCGGCGAGCGCGGAGCGGAAGCGGCGCTCGACCCGCGCTTCACCTTCGACAGTTTCGTGGTCGGCAAGCCCAACGAGTTCGCCTATGCCTGCGCCCGCCGCGTCGCCGAGCAGCCGGCCTCCGTCGGGTTCAACCCGCTGTTCCTCTATGGCGGTGTCGGCCTCGGCAAGACTCATCTGATGCATGCCGTCGCCTGGGAACTCAGCGGGCATGGCGAGGCGCCGCGCCACAGCCGGCCGGCCTCGGTCGCCTACATGTCGGCCGAGCGGTTCATGTACCGCTTCATCGCCGCCATCCGCAGCCAGGCGACGATGGAATTCAAGGAGCAGCTGCGCAGCGTCGATGTGCTGATGATCGACGACCTGCAATTCCTCATCGGCAAGGACGCGACGCAGGAGGAATTCTTCCACACCTTCAATGCGCTGGTCGATGCCGGCAAGCAGATCGTGGTGTCCGCCGACAAATCGCCGTCGGACCTTTCGGGCCTGGAGGACCGGGTGCGCACCCGGCTCGGCTGCGGCATGGTCGCCGATCTGCACGCGACAACCTTCGAACTGCGCATCTCCATCCTCGGGGCGAAGGCGGCGCGCGCCGGCGTCGCCGTGCCGGCCAAGGTGATCGAGTTTCTGGCGCACAAGATCACCTCCAACGTGCGCGAACTGGAAGGGGCGCTGAACCGGCTGATCGCACATGCCAACCTGTTCGGCCGCGCCATCACGCTCGAAAGCACGCAGGAAGTGCTGCACGACATCCTCAAGGCGCACGACCGCCGTGTCACCATCGAGGAGATCCAGAAGCGTGTTGCCGAGCACTGGAACATCCGCCTGACCGACATGGCCTCGGCGCGGCGTGCGCGGACGGTGGCACGGCCGCGGCAGGTGGCGATGTACCTGGCCAAGCAGCTCACCAGCCGCTCGCTGCCCGAGATCGGGCGGAAGTTCGGCAACCGCGATCATACCACGGTCATGCACGCAGTGCAGCGCGTGAGCGACCTGATGGCGGTGGACGCCGGCTTTGCCGAGGACGTGGAACTGCTCCGCCGCATGCTGGAAAGCTGACCGCCGCGCGCGGGACTGCTTGCGGCGGGCCGGCTCCTTGCTAGACTGTCCGGCCGGCGACTCGGCCTGATGCCGGGACGTTGTGCAACCCGACCGGCCCAGTGAGGATGCCGCCGCCATGAAGATCAAGGCCGACCGGGCGTCGCTGCTGAAAGCGCTCGCGCATGTGCAGAGCGTGGTGGAAAAGCGCAACACCATCCCGATTCTCGCCAACGTCAAGATCGAGGCGCGGGACGTGCGGCTGACGCTGACCGCGACCGATATGGAGATCGCGGTGGTGGAGGAAGTGCCGGCGACCAGCCTCACCAACGGCGCCTGCACCGCCCCGGCAGCGACGCTCTATGAAATCGTCCGCAAACTGCCGGAAGGGGCGGAGATCCAGCTTGAGCATGCCGGCGGTGACGCCCAGTTGCGCCTGCGCGCCGGGCGCTACGCGACCAGCCTCGTCGTCCTGCCGACCGACGATTTTCCGTCCATGACCGCGGGCAGCCTGCCCTACCATTTCGCACTGAACGCCCAGCACCTGCGCGGCCTGATCGACCGCACCCGCTTCGCCATCTCGACCGAGGAGACGCGGTATTACCTGAACGGCATCTATCTCCACGCGACCGAGAGCGACGGGGCCAAGGTGCTGCGCGCCGTTGCCACCGACGGCCACCGCCTCGCGCGGGTGGAGGAGCCGCTCCCGGAAGGGGCGGGGGGCATGCCGGGGGTCATCGTGCCGCGCAAGACCGTGCTTGAACTGCGCAAGCTGCTTGAGGAGACCACCGGCGATGTCGAGGTGGCGCTGTCCGACACGCGCATCCAGTTCCGCGCCGGGCCGGTGACGCTGACCAGCAAGCTGATCGACGGCACCTTTCCCGAATACGAGCGCGTCATCCCCCGCGACAATGACAAGGTCCTGCGCGTCGGCCGCAAGGACTTCGCCGATGCGGTGGCCCGCGTCGCCGCCATCTCGGCGGAGCGGTCGCGCCCCGTCAAGCTCGCCCTGCAACGCAATCTGCTGGTGCTGTCCGCCGCCAGCCCCGACCAGGGCACGGCGAGTGAGGAGCTTGACGGCGAGCGTGTCAGCTACGATGCAACGCCGCTGGAAATCGGGTTCCAGGCCCGCTACCTGAACGACATCACCGATCAGGTCGGCGGCGACGTCGAATTCTGCTTCGCCGACGGCGCCGCGCCCACGGTGGTGCGCGATGCCGGCGATGCCAGCGCGCTCTATGTGCTGATGCCGATGCGCGTGTAGCGGCGCGGCCGGATGTGCCTGCACCGGGGTTGCGCCTCGATCGGCTGACGCTCGCGGAGTTCCGCAACTACCGCTCGCTCGCGTGGCGTCCGCGCGGGCATGTGGTGACGCTGTCAGGACCGAACGGCAGCGGCAAGACGAACCTGCTGGAGGCGATCTCGCTCCTGGTGCCGGGCCGCGGGCTGCGCGGGGCGCGCATCGGCGAGTTGGCACGGCGGGGTGCCGGCGCGCCCGGCACCTGGGCGGTCGCCGCGCGGCTGGCGACGCCGGAGGGTCCGTGCGACGTGGGCACCGGCACGCCGCCCGACGGGGCGACGGAACGCCGCGCCTTCCGCCTTGACGGCGCGGTGCCGCGCAGCCAGGCGGAAGTGGCCGCGCGGGTTGCCGTGGTCTGGCTGACGCCGCAGATGGACCGCCTGTTCCAGGAGGGTGCGGCCGGACGCCGCCGTTTCCTGGACCGCCTCGTCTATGCGCTGGAACCCGCCCACGCGCGCGACGTGGCGGCGCACGACACCGCGATGGCGAGCCGCAACCGGCTGCTCGGCGCGGGCGGGGCGGATCCGGCTTGGCTGGCCGCGCTGGAGGACGTAATGGCGCGGCATGCCGTCGCGGTCACCGCGGCGCGGATGGCGCTGGCCGCGCGTCTGTCGGCGGCGCTCGCGTGCGGTGCGGCGGCTCCGTTCCCGGCCGCCCGGATCGCCCTGCGCTGCCCGATCGCGGCCGCGCTGGCCGCCGGCCCGGCCCTGGCGACGGAGGCGGCGCTGCGCGCGGAGCTGCGTGCCAACCGGGCGCGCGACGCCGCCGCCGGCAATGCTGCGTCCGGCGCGCACCGCGCCGACATGGCGCTCACCGATGCCGTGAGCGGGGAGGAAGCCGGGCGTGCCAGTACCGGCCAGCAGAAGGCACTGCTGATCGGTGTCGTGCTCGGCCATGCCGCGCTGCTGGCCGAGGCGCGCGGCTTCGCCCCGCTTCTGCTGCTCGACGAGCCGACGGTGCATCTCGACCCGGCGCGCCGCGCCGCCCTGTTCGCCGCCCTGCTGCGTCTGCCGGCGCAATCGTTCCTGACCTCAGCCGACCGGGAGGTGCTGCTCGCCCTGCGCGGGCAGGCGCAGGCCTGGCGCGTGAACGATGCATCCATTGCCGCCGACAGCGAAGCCGATGGCGCGGATGCGTGATGCCCCTGTGACAGAGGCAGCGGAATTGCTATATAACGTTTGCTTCATCCCGCCATTTGGAGACTCCCTCCGGCATGAGCGACGCCGCCGCGCCAACGCCCGATTCCGATGCCTACGATGCCGCTTCCATTTCAGTCCTGCGCGGGCTGGACGCGGTGCGCAGGCGGCCCGGCATGTATATCGGCGATACCGATGACGGATCCGGCCTGCATCACATGGCGTTCGAGATCATCGACAACGCGGTCGATGAGGCGCAGGCCGGCTTCGCCCGCACTGTCGAGGTGACGCTGAACGGGGACGGCAGCGTCACCGTGCGTGACGACGGCCGCGGCATCCCCACCGACATCCATGCCGAAGAAGGCGTGTCCGCGGCCGAAGTCGTGCTGACGCAACTGCATGCCGGCGGCAAGTTCAATCAGAATTCCTACAAGGTTTCCGGCGGCCTGCATGGCGTCGGTGCCGCCGTGGTGAACGCGCTGTCGGAATGGATGGAGGTGCGCATCTGGCGCGGCGGGCAGACGCATTTCATCCGATTTCGCAATGGCGACGCGGAAGCGCCCCTCACCGTCGTCGGTCCGGCGGAGCGGCCGAGCGGCACCGAAGTGACCTTCCGCCCCAGCGCCGCCACCTTCACCCGCACCGAATTCGATTTCGCCGTGCTGGAACGTCGCCTGCGGGAACTTGCCTTCCTCAATTCCGGCCTGTCGATCGTGCTGCGCGACGAGCGCCATCCGCCGGCACAGGAAAGCACCTTCCGCTACGAGGGCGGGCTGGTCGCCTTCGTCGAATGGCTCGAACGTGCCAAGGTGCCGGTGTTCTCGCCGCCGATCACGGCCGCCACCGCGGAAGGGCCGCACGGCATCCGGGTCGAATTCGCGGTTTCCTGGAACGACAGCTTCCATGAGACGATGCTGTGCTTCACCAATAACATCCCGCAGCGCGACGGCGGCACCCACCTCGCCGGCTTCCGCCAGGCGCTGACCCGCGCGGTGACGAAATACGCCGAGGGCATGGGCAAGAAGGACAATCTCGCCCTGGTCGGGGAGGATATGCGCGAGGGCATGACGGCGGTGCTGTCGGTGAAGGTTCCCGACCCCAAATTCTCCTCGCAGACCAAGGAAAAGCTGGTCAGCAGCGAAGTGCAGCCGGTGGTGCAGGCTGCCGCCGCGGATGCCATCTCGCACTGGCTGGAGACCCATCCGAAGGAGGCGCGGGCGATCATCCAGAAGGTGATGGATGCCGCCGCAGCGCGGGAGGCGGCGCGCAGGGCGCGCGAACTGACACGGCGCAAGGGCGTGCTCGACGTATCGACGCTGCCCGGCAAGCTCGCCGACTGCCAGGAACGTGATCCGGCGCTGGCCGAGATGTTCATCGTCGAGGGCGATTCCGCCGGTGGCTCCGCCAAGCAGGGCCGCGACCGCCGCTTCCAGGCGATCCTGCCGCTGAAGGGCAAGATCCTGAACGTCGAACGCGCGCGCTTCGACCGTATGCTGAGCAGTGCCGAGATCGGCACCCTGATCACCGCCCTCGGCACCGGCATCGGGCGGGGGGAGCCGGAGCAGGGCGGCTTCGATGTCACCAAGCTGCGCTACCACCGTATCGTCATCATGACCGATGCCGACGTGGACGGTTCGCATATCCGCACGCTGCTGCTCACGTTCTTCTTCCGCCAGATGCCGGAACTGATCGAGCGTGGCTTCCTCTATATCGCGCAGCCGCCGCTGTACCGGGCCAAGCGCGGCAGCGATGAGCGCTACCTGAAGGACGATGCGGCGCTGGAGCGCTTCCTGCTCGATAAGGCGCTGGGCGAGGCGCGGCTTCACTACGCCGACGGGCGCGTGCTGGAAGGCGACGAGCTGCGCGCCGAGGCGGCGTGGCTGCGCGAAGTGTCGCTGCGTCTGCGGCGCCTCGCCACGACGACGCCGCTCGCGCTGGTCGAGCAGGCGGCGATTGCCGGCGCACTGACGCCGGATGTCGCGCAGGCGGTGGCGGCGTCGCAACCGCTGGTGCAGCGGCTGGACGCGGTGTCGTTGCCGGCTGAGCGCGGCTGGAAAGTGGCGGCCGACGGCAGCGGCCTGACCCTCGCGCGCACGGTGCGCGGCGTCGCCGAACGCCATACGCTGGATTCCGCGACCCTGCGCAGCGCGGAGGCGCGCTGGCTGGCCGAGCGCACCCGCGGTCTCGCCGAGCGTTTTGCGCAACCGGCGAGCCTGCGCTTCGACGCGCAGGACAGCACGGTCGCCGGCCCGGCCAGCGCCTTCGACCGCCTGATCTCGCAGGGACGGCGGGGATTGAGCGTGCAGCGCTTCAAGGGACTGGGAGAGATGAATCCGGACCAGTTGTGGAAGACGACGCTTGATCCGGCGGTGCGCACGCTGTTGCAGGTGAAGGTCGGCGATGTCGAGGATGCGGCGCAGGTCTTCTCCACCCTGATGGGCGATGTCGTCGAACCGCGGCGGGAATTCATCGTCGGCAACGCGCTGAAGGTCGTCAACCTGGACGTCTGAGGCGCACTGCCGCCCCTACTCCCACTCGATCGTCCCCGGCGGCTTGCTGGTGACGTCGTAGGTGACGCGGTTGATACCCCGTACCTCGTTGACGATGCGGTTGGCGACGCGGCCGAGGAAGGCCATGTCGAACGGATAGACATCCGCCGTCATGCCGTCCGTGCTGGTCACCGCGCGCAGCGCGCAGGCATGATCATAGCTGCGCCCGTCGCCCATCACGCCCACCGTTCGCACCGGCAGCAGCACCGCGAAAGCCTGCCAGATCGCGTCATACAGCCCGGCGGCACCAATCTCCTCCAGGAAGATCGCGTCGGCATGGCGCAGCATCCCGAGCTTCTCCCGCGTCACCTCGCCGGGGATGCGGATGGCCAGGCCGGGGCCGGGGAACGGATGGCGCCCGACCAGCGACTCCGGCATGCCGAGCGTGCGGCCCAGCGCCCGCACCTCGTCCTTGAACAGCTCGCGCAGCGGCTCGACCAGGCGCATCCGCATGCGCTCGGGCAGGCCGCCGACATTGTGGTGCGATTTGATCACGGCACTCGGCCCGCCATGCATCGGCACGCTCTCGATCACGTCTGGATAGAGCGTGCCCTGGGCCAGGAAATCGGCACCGCCGAGCTTTTCCGCCTCCTGTTCGAACACGTCGATGAACAGCCGGCCGATGGTCTTGCGCTTCACTTCCGGCTCGGTGACGCCGGCGAGCGCGCCGAGAAACAGGTCCGATGCGTCGCGATGCACGAGGCGGATGTTGAAGCGGTCGCGGAAGGTGCGCACCACCTGTTCCGCCTCACCGCCGCGCAACAGGCCGTGATCGACAAAGATGCAGGTGAGCTGATCGCCGATCGCCTCGTGGATCAGCACCGCCGCGACCGCCGAATCGACACCGCCCGACAGGCCGCAGATGACGCGGCCCGCCTCCACCTCCGATCGGATCCGCGCGATCTCGGCAGCGCGGAACCCAGCCATCGTCCAGGTGCCCGAAATTCCTGCCACGGCATGGGTAAAATTGCGCAGAAGTTGCGCACCGTGCGGCGTGTGCGCCACTTCGGGATGGAACATCAGCCCGTAGTAGCGGCGATGGTCGTCGGCAATCACCGCGAACGGCGCGCCCTCGCTCGATGCCACCGCGCGGAAGCCGGGCGGCAGCGCGGTGACGCGGTCGCCATGGCTCATCCACACCTGCTCGCGCGCGCCGGGCGACCAGACGTCACGAAACAGTGCGCAGGGCGCCGTCACATCGACGAAGGCGCGGCCGAATTCGCGATGGTCGGAGCTGGCGACGCTGCCGCCGAGCTGCGCGCACATCGTCATCTGGCCATAGCAGATGCCGAGCACCGGGACACCGGCCTCGAACACCTCGGCCGGTGCGCGCGGACTGTCGGCGTCGGGAACGCTGGCCGGGCCGCCGGAGAGGATGATCGCCGCCGGGGCGAAGCCGCGGATGCGCGCCGGATCGGCGGAATACGGCCAGATTTCGCAATAGACACCGCTCTCGCGCACGCGGCGGGCGATCAGTTGCGTCACCTGGCTGCCGAAATCCAGGATCAGCACGCGCTCGGTCGCGGGGGCGGGGTCGGACATGCGCAAGGGGTCCTGCCGGGGATCGCTGCGGCGCATGCAGCATGACGGCGCGGCTTCGGCAAGAGCGGCCGGCGGGCAAACGCTGTCGTCCGATCGTGCGATCACCCGACGCGGTCCGTCGGAACGCTGACCCCGAGCGCCTGGCAGAGCCGCGCCCAGGCCGCGTCATCCCCCGGCAGGCCGAAGCGGAGCCAGCGCGGCCGGTCGGCAAAGTGCCGCACCAGGATCCCGGCGTGGCCGAGCCGGTGGCGCAGCACCGGCGCCCCGGCCGCCTCGGCGAGCCGGAACAGCACGGTGCCGCCGCGGATGGCAAACCCGGCGTCGTCCAGGCAGGCATCGAGCGCCGCTGCCTCCCGCGCCAGACGCGCCCGCATCGCCGCGCGCCAGCGATCGTCGGCGAGCGCGGCCCGTCCCGCGGCGATCGCCGGCCCGGACACGGCCCAGGCGCCGAGCGCCGCCCGCAGCGCCGCGGCCCAGGCCGGCGCCGCCACCGCGAACCCGAGGCGCAATCCCGCCAGCCCATAGCACTTGCCGAACGAGCGCAGCACCACCACCGCCCCGGTCCCGCGCCGTCCGAGATGCGGGGCGAGGCTGAGTTCGGCGGCGTCCGGTTCGAGATCGACAAAGGCCTCGTCCACCACCAGCAGCCCGCGCGGCGCGCTCTCCAGCAGGTGCAGAGCCGGCAGGCGCCGGCCGTCGGGATTGTTCGGGTTGCACAGCACGGCAGCCGGTGCATCCGCGGCGACGACCTCCGCCCCAGCGGCGCGCCAGGCGGCAGCATGCCCGGCATAGGTCGGCCCGGCGATGGCGATGCGCGGCTGCGGCAGGACGCGCGGCAGGAGCTGGATCAGCGCCTCCGCCCCCGGCGCGGCCACCACCATTGCCGGATCGGCGACGCCATAGGCGCGTGCCGCCGCCGCCTCCAGCGCCGCCACCTCCTCCGGCTCCGGCAGCCGGGTGAAGGCCGCCGGCGTGAAGGCGGGAAGCGGGTAGGGATGGGGGTTGATGCCGGTCGAGAGGTCGAGGAACGGTGCCGGCGCCTCGGGAAATGCCTGCCGCGCGGCGATCAGCCGCCCGCCATGCATGGGCGTCCCGGTCATCGTGTGAAGGCGATGAACAGGCCGATCGCGGCGAGGGCAAAGACCAGCGGTGCCAGCACCACCAGCGCCCCGCGCAGGCGCTGCTGCGCCGGCGAGAGGTCGCTGCGGCCGGGGTAGTAGGCGATGATCGCCTGGTGGCGCAGGAACGGATGATCGAGCCGGTGGGCGAGAAGGGGACGGATGGCGGGATCGGGGTCGGACAGTTCGACGACCTGGCCGTCATGGGGCGCGCCGGAAAAATCCGTGCCCGACATGCGCACCGCGACGGCGGCTGCGCCTTCCTCGGCGATCAGGTCGAACTCGAACACGGTCTCGGTGCCGAACGCCCCCATTTCGCTGCCGCGGCGGACGTTGCGGATCTCGCCGCGCAGGCGCCCGGCGCGCACCGGACGGAGGCCGAATCGGTCGCGCCGCCGGCCCAGCACGGCCGGTCAGGCGATGGTCTTGAGGAAATTGGCGAGCTTGGTCGCGGCGGTCGCCTTGTCGGTCTGATCGAGCGCCGCGAGTTCCGCCGCCAGCCGGTCCATCGCCGCCTCGTAGATCTGGCGCTCGGAGAAGCTCTGGTCCGGCTGGCCGGCATTGCGGTGCAGGTCGCGCACCACCTCGGCGATCGCCAGCGGGTCGCCGGAGTTGATCTTGGCCTCGTATTCCTGCGCCCGGCGCGACCACATCGTCCGCTTGACGCGGGCGCGGCCCTTCAGCACCGCCATCGCCTCATCGAACAGCTTGCGGGTGGCGAGCTTGCGCAGGCCGGCGCTGCGCGCCTTGGTGACCGGCACCCGCAGCGTCATCCGGTTCTCCTCGAAGGTGATGTGGATGAGCTGGAGGCGATGGCCGGCGATTTCCTCCTCGGCGATGCGCTCGACGCGGCCGACGCCGTGGGTGGGGTAGACGACGTGATCGCCTTCGGCGAAGGTTTCGTCCTTGTTGCTGGCGCGCGAGATCGGCACCGGCCGGCCGTTGACGGTGGGTGCCGGCGGGCGCGGCGGGACAGCATTTGCCGCTTCCGGCGCGGCCGGTGCGGAGGGGGGCGCCTGCGGCGGCGGCGGTGCGTCGCTGCCGGCCATCGCGGGCACCGCCGACACCGCCGGCTTGCGTGCCGGCGGCTTCGGCGCCGGCGCCGGCGGGGACGCTTCGGCGCGCGTCTCGGCCTTGCGCTCAGTGGTCACAGACGCCTTCATGCGGACCCCTCGTCGTCACGCCGGACAAGCGAACCACCCTCCCGCCGGACATGCCGCACGGGCGTTGGCCGCTGGTCCTGGCTTCCCTGCGGGACAGGCTGCCCGCGCGTCCGGCTGGCGCGCAGGCAGCGAGGTCATCCTGTAACACAAATCGCGGCCCGCGTCATCCCGTCCCGCGCCCGCCGGCGCTGCCGCGGGCTACGGCGTGCCCGGCTCGGGGGAAAACAGCTTGTCCTTGCCGGGCTTGTCCTTCCATTCGTCGGCATCGGCCGGCGGCTCGCCCTTGCGGGTGATGTTGGGCCAGGTCGCGGCATAGGTGCGGTTCAATTCGGCCCAGGCGGCGGCGCGGTCGTCGCTGTCCGGCAGGATCGCCTCGACCGGGCATTCCGGCTCGCACACCCCGCAGTCGATGCATTCGTCGGGGTGGATGACCAGCATGTTCTCGCCGACATAGAAGCAATCGACCGGGCAGACTTCCACGCAGTCCATGTATTTGCAGCGGATGCAGTTCTCCGTGACCACATAGGTCATCGCAGGCTCCTGGATGCGGGCGGGACGGGTGTCATGGCGCGGGGTATGGCCCCGAACGTGCTGTTCTGCAAGGGTCGTGGTGCGCTGCGGCATGTCCCGGCAGTTCGCGGTACAGCGCCGCCACGCTGGCGGGGGCGCCGCGCCGCTGCGCCAGCGCCAGCACCTCGACCACCCGCACCCGCCCGCCGAGCGGAAGCGTCAGCACGTCGCCGGGACGCACGCGGGCATGCGGCTTGTCGGTCGGCTGACGGTTGATACGCACCAGCCCGGCGGCGGCCAGCGCCGTGCAGGCGGTGCGCTGGCGGAGAAAGCGGGCGCACCACAGCCAGACATCCAGCCGCTGCGACCCGGGCGCGTCGGCTGCCGTCATGGCCGCAGCGCCGCGAGGGCGGCGAACGGGCTGTCGTGGCGCGCCGGCGGCGGCTTGCGGGCGGGGGCGCGGCGCTGCGGGGCCATCAGGGCCGGGGCCGGCGGGCCGAACTGCGCCGCATCCAGCTTCGCCGCCGGCAGCAGGCGGAAGCCGAGGCCGTGCAGCACCGCCGGCAGCACCTCGCTGCGCACCGACAGGCGGGAGGCGAGATCGGCCGGCACCGGCGTCGGCCGGCGCCGGCTGTTCCAGGTGAGTTCCGCCGCCACCCGCTCGGCGATATCGAGCCGCACCAGCATCGGCCCTGCCGCCACCCAGCCGAGGGCAGCGGCGAATCCGTCCGGCCAGTCCTGGGGCGCCGGCATGGCGACGACGCCGGGGGCGGGCAGCGCCGGCAGCTCGGCGCCGCGGCTGACCGCCCACAGCGCCGCCCGCCGTGCCGCGGCGCGGGGCTTGAGCAAGGCCGGAAGGAACAGCCCGTGCCGCCCGGCCCGCACGCCGAGTGCCTTCAGCCGTCCGCGCAGGGCGGGGGCGGCGGCGCGGTCGAAACCGTCGGCGGCAATGCCCAGCCCCTCCATCAGCCGGTGCAGCGGGCCGCGCAGCGCCGGGTCGTCGGCCGCCGCCTCGGCGGCAGTGAACAGCGGCGCCAGCGCCGACCGCACTTCGGTTTCGACATAGGCCTGCAGCCGCTGCCGCACCTCCTCGCGCGCCGCACCGTCGAGGTATTCGCTGTCCAGCACTTCGACCAGCGGGCGCAGCGCGCTCGGACCGGCACGCAGCCGGGCGACCGGCGCGCCCTCCCACGCCAGGCGCTGGCTGGGCAGCCAGGCAATCGCCGAATCGGGGGCCGCTTGCAGCTTCGCCACCCGCCGCGGCATTTCCGCATGCAGCGCCCGCCGCGCCGCGCGCAACACAAGCCGCCGCGTCTCACCCTCCGCCAGCGGGTCGGGGACGAAGGCGAAGCCTGCGATGTGCCCGACCGCGTGGCCCTCCACCACCACCTCGCCGCGACGGGTGACGGCGGACAGCAGCTCGGCGCGCTCGCTGCCCTCCAGCCGGCGCAGCAGCAGGGCCGCGCGGCGATCGACGAAGCGGCTGGTCAGCCGCTCGTGCAGCGCATCCGACAGCCTGTCCTCCACCTCGCGCGCGCGCGCCTGCCAGTGCGCGGCGTCGGCCACCCAGTCGGCACGGGCGGCGATGTAGGTCCACACGCGCACGCCGGCGAGGCGCTGCATCAGCGTATCGATGTCGCCGTCGCTGCGGGCGAGGGCCGCAATCTGGGCGGCGATCCAGTCCGCCGGTACGCCGCCGCCGCGCACCACATGGCCGAACACGCGGGCACAGAGCCGCAGATGCGACTCGTCGGCAAGCTTGCGGAAGTCCGGGATCTGGCAGGCTTCCCACAGCAGCCGCACGCGCGACCGCCCGCGCGCGAGATCGCGGATGTCGCGCTCGCGCGCCAGTGACACCAGCGTTTGCAGGTCGGTCGCGGCATCGCCGCGCACGAGGCCGGGACCGGGTGGCGGCGCCGTAAGGGTCGCGACCAGCCCATCGATCGAGGAAAAATCGAGATCGCTGTTGCGCCAGCAGAGCTGGGCCAGCGTCTCGAAACTGTGCGCTTCCACCGCCTGCACGATGTCGGGGTCGAGCGGGCGGCAGCTTGCCGTGGTGCCGAAGCTGCCGTCGCGCATGCCGCGTCCGGCGCGCCCGGCGATCTGGGCGACTTCCGCCGCCGCGAGCCGGCGCGGCCGACGGCCGTCGAACTTGACGAGACCGGCGAACCCGACATGGTCCACATCCATGTTCAGCCCCATGCCGATGGCATCGGTCGCGACCAGGAAATCCACCTCCTTGTCCTGGTAGAGCGCCACCTGCGCATTGCGCGTGCGCGGCGACAGGCGGCCCATCACCACGGCGCAGCCGCCGCGCCGGCGGCGGATCAGCTCGGCAATGGCATAGACCTCGGCGGCGCTGAAGGCGACCACGGCGGTGCGCGGCGGCAGGCGGGCGAGCTTGGCGTGGCCGGCATGCACGAGCTGCGACAGACGCGGGCGCGTCTCGATCTCCGCCTGCGGCACCAGACGGGCGAGCAGCGGGCGGATGGTTTCGGCGCCGAGGAACATCGTCTCGACCAGGCCGCGGGCATGCAGCAGCCGGTCGGTGAAGACATGGCCGCGGTCGGGGTCGGCGCAAAGCTGGATCTCGTCCACCGCGACGAACTCCGCCGCGCGGTCGAGCGGCATCGCTTCCACGGTGCAGGAGAACCAGCGCGCGTCGGGCGGGATGATCTTCTCCTCGCCGGTGATGAGGGCGACCTGACCGGCCCCTTTGCGCGCAGCCATGCGGTCGTAGTTCTCGCGCGCCAGCAGGCGGAGGGGAAAGCCGATGATGCCGGAGGCGTGGGCGAGCAGCCGCTCGATCGCGAGATGGGTCTTTCCCGTGTTGGTAGGGCCGAGCACGGCCCGGACACGGGGCGGGAATCCGGACATGGGCGGATGGTTGGGGCTGGCGCGGCGGAATGCAAGGGTGGCACGCCCTGTCCCGCCGCCGCCGGGCGGCCCGCCGCCTCTCCGTCGTGACCGTGCATCGCCGCCACCCCGCCCCCGGGCGGTGTCAGCCGCGTTCGCGCATCAGCCGGGCCTTGTCGCGCTGCCAGTCGCGCGCGGCGATCGCGGCGCGCTTGTCGGCCTTGTTGCGGCCTTCGGCGAGGCCGAGCAGCACCTTTGCCCGCCCGCGCTCGTTGAAATGGATGTCGAGCGGCACCAGCGTCTGGCCGGCGCGCGCCACCGCGCCGAGCAGATGATTGATCTGCTTGCGCTTGAGCAGCAGCTTGCGCGGCGCGCGGGGTTCGAAGCGTGACAGCACGCCGCCCTGCCATTCGGGGATGTAGCAATTGAACAGATACATCTCCCCCTCCCGCTCGCCCGCCCAGGCTTCCGAGAGGGTGGCGCGGCCGGCGCGCAGGCTTTTCACCTCCGGCCCCTTGAGCACAAGGCCGGCCTCCACCGTCTCCCTGATCGTGTAGTCGAACCGCGCCTTGCGGTTCTGTGCCGCAACACCGTGGGAGATCAGGCCGGATTTCCTGTGCGCCGCCATCGGACGCCTAGTTCAGCAGCTCCGTCCCGACCATCGCCGCGCGCACCTGCGCCCGCGTCGCATCGCTGCACGGGGCGAGCGGCAGACGGCAATCGGCGCTGGTGTGGCCGAGCAGAGAGGCGGCGTATTTCACCGGGCCGGGGCTGGTCTCGGCGAACATCGCGTCGTGCAGCGGCAGCAGGCGGCGTTGGATGCCCATCGCTTCGGCGATGCGGCCGTCCTGCCAGGCGCGGTGCATCAGGCTGCACAGGCGCGGCGCGACGTTGCCGGTGACGCTGATGCACCCCGCCCCGCCGGCGGCGAGGAAGGCGAGCGCCGTGTGATCCTCGCCGGAGAGCTGGCAGAAATCGTCACCGCATTCGCGCGCGGTGTGCAGCGGGCGGGCAAGGTTGGCGGTCGCGTCCTTGACCCCGACGATGTTGCGGTGGCGGGCGAGCCGCGCCATCGTCGCCACGCTCATGTCGATCACGCTGCGGCCGGGGATGTTGTAGATGATCAGCGGCAGATCGACGGCATCGGCGATCGCCGTGTAGTGCAGGAACAGCCCCTCCTGCGTCGGCTTGTTGTAGTAGGGCGTGACCACCAGTGCTGCATCGGCGCCGGCCTGCCTGGCGTGACGGGCGAGGTCGATCGCCTCGGCCGTGCTGTTGGATCCGGCGCCGGCGATGACGGGGACGCGCCGGCGCGCCACCTCGATGGTGATCTCCACCACCCGCTTGTGTTCCTCGTGGCTCAGCGTCGGGCTTTCGCCGGTGGTGCCGACCGGCACGAGACCATGCGTGCCTTCCGCGATCTGCCACTCGACGAAGCGCGCCAGGGCCTCGGGGTCGAGGGCGCCGTCCTCGCGCATGGGGGTGATAAGGGCAACGAGCGAACCCTGGAACATCGCCTGCGCCTCTCTGGCATGCGGAAGCGGGCAGGATTAGGCGCGCGGGGGATGCGCCGCAAGGCCGTGCCGGAGTAGAAGACCACATGGCCCGCGGATCGTTCTGGCGTCCGAGTCTCCTGCTCCTGCTGCTGCTGCTCCCGGCCCCGCCGGCGCGGTCGGAGAGCGGCATCATGGCGGCGATTCGCGGCGACCGCTGGGACGACGCGGCGCGCCTCGCCGCGGCCGATCCCGATCCGGTTGCCGCCAAGCTGGTCACCTTCTACCGCCTGCTCGCCCCCGGCCAGGCCGGTGCGGCGGAGATCGACCGCTTCCGCGCCGACAGCCCCGACTGGCCGCTGCAAGGCACACTGCTCCGCCGCCGCGATGAGGCTCTGGCGCAGGAGCCGGACGATGCCACAGCCGCCGCGCTGTGCGCCGCCGCGCCCGTCGCCTCCGCCCGGGCGCTGGAACGCTGTGCCGCCGCCGATGCAGCGACGGGCCGGCCGGCCGGCGCCGGGGCCCGCGCCGCCTGGATCGCGCTGCCGCCGGATGCCGCCGACGAAGCCCGCTTCCTCGCGCGCTGGGGCGCCCTGCTTGACCGGGCGGCGCAGGCGGCGCGCTTCGACCGGCTGGCCTGGGGCCGCGATGCCGGCGGCGGGGCGGGCCGGCAGGTGGCGCGGCTCGATCCGGTGGACCGGCCGCGCGCCGCCGCCTGGCTCGCGCTGCTGCACGACGATCCGCAGGCGATCGCCCTGGTTGAGGCGCTGCCGCCGGCCGATCGCGCCACCCCCGGCCTGATGCTGGCCGAGGCGCGCTATTTCCGCCGCGCCGATCTCGATGCGGAGGCGCTGAAACTCTGGCTCGCCGTGGGAGAAGCGGCGGAACGGGCGGCCGATGCGGCGCACCGGCCGGCATTCTGGGACGAACGCGACCGGCTCGCCCGCCGCCGCCTGCGCGACGGGGATGCCGCCGGCGCCTATGCGCTCGCCGCCGGGGCGGCGCAGACGGCGCCCGAGCAGGTGGCGGACGCGGCCTTCCTCGCCGGCTTCATCGCCCTGCGCAAGCTCGATGACCGGGGCCGCGCGGCGGCGCATTTCGCCCGCCTCGCCGCCGCCTCGGGCGCCGCGATCACGCAGGCGCGGGCGCATTTCTGGCTCGCCCGCGCCAGCGCCGATGAGGCAGCGGCGCGGCGCGAATACGCCCGCGCCGCCGCCTGGCCGAGCACCTTCTATGGCCAGCTCGCCGCGCTCGCGCTGGGCGAGGGGCCGGGCGGACTGGCGCAGCGCATCGCCACCACCCACGACCCGACCTGGGATCCGGCGCAGGCGCTCGCCTTCGCCGGCCGCGAACTGGCCCGCGCCGGCGCCTACCTGGTGAGCTGGGACGAGCGGCAGCGGGCACAGGCTTTTCTGCTGCGGCTTTCGGATATCGTGCCGGACCCGGTGGACCGGGCCATTGCCGCCCGTCTCGCCGGCGGCTTCGGCATGCCGGAGACCGCCATCGCCATCGCCCGCCGCGCCGGGCGGGAAGGGCTGGTGCTGCTCGATACCGGCTGGCCGCAGGCCGCTGCCCTGCCGCCGGGCAGCGGGGTGGAGGCGGCGCTGGTCCTTGGCATCATCCGCCAGGAAAGCAGTTTCGATCCTGCCACCGTCTCCCCGGCCGGGGCGCTCGGGCTGATGCAGTTGCTGCCGGGGACCGCGCAGCAGATGGCGCGCCAGACCGGGGAACGCCTGCCGCTGCCCAGCCTGACCGCCGACCCGGGCGCCAATCTCCGGCTCGGCACCGCCTATCTGCGCCTGCTGCTGGCGCAGTACGACGGCTGCACCCCGCTCGCCGTCGCCGCCTACAACGCCGGCCCGGCACGGGTCGGGCAGTGGCTCGGCGACAACGGTGACCCGCGGCAGCCGGGGGTCGAGATGCTGGACTGGATCGAACTCATCCCGTTCGCCGAGACCCGGAACTACGTCCAGCGGGTGATCGAGAACGAGGAGGTGTACCGCGCCCGCGATGGGGTGGTGGCGCCGCACCCGCTGGCGCAATGGTTGCGTTGAGCGCGTGAATTCTGTTGATGATCGTTGACCGTTGCGATAAAGATAGTTCGCACGGTTGACGGAATCCTCACCAATGCGCCGCATCATCCTGCGCATGATCGCGACCGGATCGCTCTCGGCGTTTTCCGCGGCTGCCCTGCAGGGGCCGGGGCGGCTGGGCGGCGCGGCGCTGCCGGCCCGCACACCGGCGCTGCCGGAACCGTCGGCGACCCCGCTGCCGCCGCGCAGCACCCCGCCTTCTGCCGTACCGCAACCGGGCCGGGCGCTGCCGCGCGGCTCCCTGCTCGATCTGTCGGTGTGAGGGGGCGGCGCGTTTCCCCGATTGTCAGCGCGCGCGGCCGGCGGCACCATGCCGGGCATGCCGGAATTCCAGCGCCAGATCCCCGAGGGTGACACGCGCGAGCGGCTGGTGTGTGCGACCTGCGGGCATATCGACTACCAGAATCCGCGCGTCGTCGTCGGCAGCGTGGTCGCGCATGACGGACGGGTGCTGCTCTGCCGCCGGGCGATCGAACCGCGCCGGGGCTTCTGGACACTGCCGGCGGGCTTCCTGGAACTCGGCGAAACACCCGAGGAAGGGGCGGCGCGCGAGGCGTGGGAGGAGGCGCGGGTGCGCCTTGCCTTCGACGGACTGCTCGGCGTGTTCAGCATCGCCCGCATCGGCCAGGTGCAACTGATCTTCCGCGCCCGCTTCGCCGACCCGGCCGCGCCGAGCTATGCCGCCGGGCCGGAAAGCGCCGAGGTCGGCCTGTTCGCCTGGGACAGGATCCCGTGGGCGGAGATCGCCTTTCCCTCCGTCCACTGGGCGCTCGCGGCGTGGCATGCGGGCGCGGCGGCGCCGCTCGGGGCGCCGGTCGGCAATCCGGCCGGACACGCCGCGCCGTTCAGCGGGTCGCGGCCGCCGCCTGCCGCGCCGAACTGATCGCTTCCTGCAAATCCGCCAGCTCGACCGCGCCCGGGATCACCGCATGGCCGATCACGAAGGCGGGGGTGCCGTCGATGCCAAGCTGCCGGGCGAGGTCGAGATTGGCATGGATGCGGGCCGCGATCGCCGGATCCTGCATGTCGCGCTGCAACCGCGGCCAGTCGAGTCCGGCCTCGGTCGCGGCGGTCCGCAGGCTGTCCTCGGTGAACTGCGGCGGCAGGTGCATGAGGACGGATTGCAGGCGGGCATAGCCGCCCTGCCGCTCCGCCGCCAGCACCGCGCGGGCGCCGAGCACGCTTGCCTCCCCCAGGATCGGGATGTCCTTGTAGACCAGCCGCAGCTTCGGGTCGCGGCGGAGCAGGCTGTCGATCACCGGCAGCATGCGCCGGCAATAGGGGCAGCGCAGGTCGTAGAACTCGACCACCGTCACGTCGCCCTGCGGGTTGCCGGCGACCGGGTCGCCCGGGGCGCGCGTCAGGGCGGGACCGGCGCCGTCGATCGCGGTTTGTGCCGCCTGCTGGCGATGGGCCGATTCGCTTGCCTGCAAGGCGGTCACGGCATCGCGCAGGATGGTCGGGTCGCGGACCAGGGCGTCGCGGACGATGGCGACGATCTCGGCCCGTTGCGCCGGCGTGAAGGCGGGCGGCGGGTCGGCCGCGCGGGCGGAAGCTGCCGCCGCCAGCAGCGCCAGCAGCAGGGCGAACGGAAGGGCGAGCGAAAGTCTGGGGGCACAACGCATGGGCGAAAGGCTCCGCGGCGGTTGTCCGGTCGGGCGAAGGCGTCTATGGCGTCGTGCAGCACGACGGTGCAGGCCGGGGTCCGATCGTGTCCGGCCGGCCGCAACAGGAGGCGTGGCACAGGTGCGACCCGGCGGCAACGGCAGGATCTGCATCGCCGGCACCATGGCCGGCGCGCTGCGTGCCGTGCTGCTGTCGGGGGCGCTGGTGCTGGGCGGCTGCGGCGGGCTGCCGAACATCAATTTCGGCTCCGGCCCGTCGCCGCAGGCCGCCGCCGCCGCCTCCGGCAACGGCGTTCCGGGCTACATCAAGGGCTTCCTCGGCGGGGTCGCGGCGGATGAGCCGAGTGCGGCACTGGTCGGGCGGGAAGTGCTGTCGGCCGGCGGCACGGCGGGGGATGCGGCGGTGGCGGTGGGGTTCGCCCTCGCCGTCACGCTGCCCTCGCGGGCCGGCCTCGGCGGCGGCGGGGCGTGCCTTGCGTGGCGTGCCGGCGCCAAGGGGCCGGACACCGGGGCGCCGCAGGCCGTGGTGTTCGTCCCGCCGGCGCCGGCCAACCCCGGCGGCGTGGACCGGCCGGCGGCGCCGCCGATGCTGGCGCGCGGGCTGTTCCTGCTGCACCTGCATTACGGTACCCGCCGCTTCGAATCGCTGCTCGGGCCGGCGGAGCAGATGGCGCGCAGCGGCGTTACCGTCTCCCGCGCGCTGGCACGCGACCTCGCCGTGGTGGCCGGGCCGCTCGGTGCCGATCCGGCGGCGCGCAGCGTGTTCTTCCCCGCCGGCACCCCGCTCGGTGAGGGGGCACGGTTCGTGCAGCCGGGGCTGGCGGGAACGCTGGCGCAGATGCGCCGGCTCGGCATCGGCGATCTCTATCAGGGGGGGCTTGCCCATATCCTGATCGACGCCGGCCGTGATGCCGGCGCCGGGCTGACGGTCGGCGACCTGCGCGGCGCATTGCCGGCGATCGCGCCGGTGCTGAGCGTGCCGGCCGACAGCTACTCGGTCGCTTTCCTGCCGCCGCCGGCCGATGGCGGGCTGGCAGCGGCGGCGGCGTTCACCGCGTTGCGCCAGGATCCGACGGCGGTGCAGGCGGCCGGCCAGCGCGGGTTGGCCGCCGCTGCGCGCTGGCGGCAGGGGGGGACGGTCGATGCGACGGCACTGATCGACGGCCGCGCCGCGCTGCCGCCCGCCAGCCTTCCCCCGCTGCCGGCATCCACCTCGTTCGTGGTGCTCGACCGGATGGGCGATACGGTGGCGTGCGCGCTGACCATGAACAACCTGTTCGGCACCGGCCGCGTCGCCGGCGGCACCGGCATCCTGCTCGCCGCCTCGCCGAAGGTGGTGCCGCCGCCGCTGCTGGCGGCGGCGCTGGCCTATGACCCGCACCGCCATGCCTTCCGCGCCGCCGTCGGCGGCGCCGGGCAGGAGGGGGCGCCGCTCGCCGTTGCGGTGGCGATGGCGCAGGCGCTGGCCGATCCCGGCCCGACGCCGAATCCCATGCCCGCCCCGGTGCCGGAGCCGGGACGGGCGAACGTGATCGACTGTCCGCGCGAACTGCCCGGCGATGCACGGGCCTGCGCCTGGGCGACCGATCCGCGCGGCTCCGGCCTTGCGATCGGACGCGACCTCGGGTTCGGCGCCAACGTGGCCGAGCCGGTCGGCCCGCCGCTGCACACCGGCGCGGTGCCCGACCTCACGCCCAATCGCTGACGCCGCCCGCTACATGCCGGCGGTCCAGCCGGGGATGAAGGTGTCCGGCAGCAGCGGCGGCCGGCGCGGGGCGGGTGCGCCGGGCAGCGGATGCACCGCATAGAGCGCCGCACGGCATTGCGGCTGCGGCCCGGTCGCCACCACGCCGAGCGGCGTCACCTGCGCCACCGCCGCCAGACGCTGCGGGAATTCGGCCCGGGTGCGGTTGGTGGCGAGGCCGGCATACCAGCCGTCCACCTGCTCCGGGATCACCACGTAATCCACCTGTGCCGCCAGTTGCAGGATCGCATCCCAGTCGATCGCGGACGAGGAGCTGTTGGAGAATTGCAGCACATAGGCCGGCACGCCGGCCTGGCGATAGCCATAGGTGAGATCGTTCGGGTTGACCGCCTGCGATTCGCCATAGACGCCGATCCGCACCGGCCCGTCCGTCGGCGGGGTCAGCCGCGCCAGGATACGGTCGTCGCAGGCATAGTTCGGCCGGACGCTGGCATAGACGAGGCCGGAGAGCAGCGCGCCGTCCAGCCCTGTCCCGGCGGCGATCGCCCATGCCGCCGCCAGTTCCGCCGCCGCCGCCGCCGCCGCGATCAGCACCGCCACCCGCGCCGCCGGCAGGGCCGCGCGCAGCGCCGCGCCGAAGCCGATCGCCGCCGGCACGCCGAACAGCAGCGTATCGAGCATCATGTAGCGGTCGGTCTGGTTGCGCGAGAAGCAGTAGGCCGCCAGCGTCGGCAGCCCGGCGAGCGCACACATCACGGCAAAGCCGCGCGCCCCGGCGCCGAGACGGCGCCAGGTCAGCCCCAGCATCACCAGCCCGGCTGCCAGCACCGCAGCCCCGGCCGGCCCGAACACCTCCCCGATCAGGGTGGTGACGATGCGTGCGGCGAAGGCCATGCCACGCTCGGGCCAAATCTGGAAGGCGAAGCCGTTGGCGGTTGCCCGGGCATAGGCGAGATAGCGTGGCCCGTTCAGCAGATAATGCGGCCACGCGACCAGCAGCAGCAGCGCCGCCGGCAGCACAAGGCGCAGCAGCAGCGCCGCCCGCTCCCGCTCCCGCCACCAGATCAGCAGGACGGTGCCGAGCCAGACGATGCCGAAGGTCGGCAGGAAGGTCAGCTTGGTCAGCGTGCCCCAGCCCAGTGCCAGGCCGAGCCCCACCAGCCGCACCACCTGCCCGGCGCCCGCCGCCGTCCCGGGCGACCGCGGCGAAGCACCCAGCTCCGCCGCCAGCAGGCCGAGTACGGCCGCGGCACAGGGCAGCAGCACCTGCTCGGTCATGAAATTCTGCGCCCCGGTGATGTTGACCGGGGCCAGTGCATAGACGAGCACCGCCGCCGCCGCGCCGGCGGTGCCGGCCATCCGCCGCAGGCCGGCGAACAGCAGCAGCGCGGTCAGCACGAAACAGACGGTCGCCGACAGGCGCAGGGCCGTCAGCGCCGCGTGGGGAAACGCCAGCGCCACCGGCAGACCGAGCAGCCGCAGCCCCGGCGGCTGGAAGCGTTCCAGCAGGAAGAACTGATCGCGCACCGCCCCCCATTGATGCGCGTGCACGAGCGCCGCATCGGCCAGCGTGGCATTGACGTGCGCGAGATAGTCCCAGCCGGTGATCAGCGGGTTGCGGACCAGCCACAGCGCGGCGAGGCCCACGCCCGTCAGCACCGCGGCGGCGGCGGCGAAGCCGAGCAGAAAGGTCGCCCAGTCGAGCCGGGCGCGCGCCGCGACGTGGCTGCCGAGGGGCGGATAGGCGGAATCGGAGACGGACATGCGTGAAACCACCGGATTTCGTTCACTGCCAGATTAGCCAGGGCGGCACCGTCCTGCGCCGCCATCCGGTCCGCACCCGATCACGATCCGGCGCGCCCGCTGCCGGCCGGGGGGCTTGTCGTCGCGACCCGGGACGGTCACGCTGCGGCTTTGTGCAACCAGGCAGGGAGGGCGGGCCATGCCGACCGGTGAGGCGCCGCAACGCCGGCTGATCCGCGCCGTCGCCGAGACCATCATCGCCCATGCCGAGGAGCTGACCCGGCTCGATCAGGCGATCGGGGACGGCGATCACGGGGTGAACATGCAGCGCGGCTGCGCCGCCGTGCTCGCTGATCTCGACCGGATCGGCGCGCTGCCCTGGCCGCAGGCGCTGCACGCGGCCGGGACGGTGCTGGTGATGACGGTCGGCGGCGCCTCCGGCCCGCTGTTCGGCACGCTGTTCATGCAACTCGGCAAGAGCCTGCCGCCGGCGCCGACGCGGGCCGACATGGCCGGGGCGCTGGCGGGGGCGGTCGCGGCGGTCAAGGCGCGCGGCAAATCCGATGTCGGCGCCAAGACCATGCTGGACGTGCTCGACCCGGTGCTGGCGGCGTTGCGTGACGGGGATGACGACTGGCGCACCCGCCTGCCGGCGGTGGCCGGCGCGGCGGCGGCGGCGACCGCGCCGATGCAGGCGCGGCGGGGCCGCGCGGCGTTCCTCGGTGCGCGCAGCATCGGCCACGTCGATCCCGGCGCCCGTTCGGTCGCGCTGATGGTGGAAGCGGTGTGCACGGCATGAGCGGGCGGCAGGCGGACAATGTCGGCATCGTCATCGTCTCCCACTCCGCGGAGGTGGCGCGCGGAGCGGCGGAGATGGTGCGGCAGATGGTCGGGCCGGAGGTGAGGCTTGCCTGGTGCGGCGGCGCGCCTGGCGGCGGCCTCGGCACCAGCGTCGCCGCGATCGGGGCGGCGATCGACCGGGCCTGGAGCGATGCCGGGGTTGCCGTGCTGTTCGACCTCGGCGGCGCCGGGACCAACAGCGAAATGGCGATCGAGATGCTGCCGGACGAGCGGCGCGCGCGCGTGGCGATCTGTGCCGCGCCGGTGGTGGAGGGGGCGATCATCGCCGCGGTCGAGGCATCGGGCGGCGCGCCGCTCGCGGCGGTGCGCGCGGCGGCGGAGGCGTGGCAGGGATGACGCTCGCCACAGGCGCGGTGCCGCTGACCAACCCGACCGGGCTGCATGCCCGCCCGGCGGTGAAGCTGACCAAACTGGCCAAGACCTTCGCCGGCACGGTGGAGATCGCGCTGGCGGCGGAGGGGCCGTGGATCGATGCCAGGAGTGTCGTGCGGGTGATGGCGCTGAAGGCGCCGCGCGGCGCCGTGCTGCATATCCGCGCCGCCGACCCGGCGGCGGTGGCGGCGCTGGCTGGCCTCGCGGCGCGTGATTTCGACGATGGCGCGGGCTGAACGGCGGGGCAGCCCGGCAGCCCCGGGCCGCGCGCTGGGGCGGCTGGTGCGGCTGCCCGCCGCTGCCGACCGACCGCGGCGGGCAGCCGGGCCGCCCGCGGCCGAGGCGGCGGCGCTGGACGCGGCGATCGAAGCCGCGATCGCCGGGCTTTCGGCGCTGGCCGGCGCGGCAGGCGGCGAGGCGGCGGAAATCGTCGCCTTCCAGGTGGCGATGCTGGAGGATCCCGCCCTCGCCGCGCCGGCGCGCGAGGCGATCGCTGCCGGCACCCCGGCCGATGCCGCCTGGGCTGCCGCGCTCGCGGCGCAGGCGGCGGAGTACGAAACCGCCGGGGATGCCTATTTCCGCGCCCGCGCCGCCGATCTCGGCGATCTGGCCGGGCGGGTGCTGCGGCATCTCGGCGGCGCCGCACCGGCCGCGCCGGCCAAGCTGCCGCCTGGGGCGATTCTGTACGCCCGCGACCTGACGCCGACGCGGTTCCTGGAAATCGACTGGCGCGGCGGCGGCGGCATCGCGCTCGCCGCCGGCAGCCCGGCGAGCCATGTCGCCATGCTGGCCCGTGCCCGCGGCATCCCGATGGCGGTGGGCCTCGGCCACGTCGCCGCCGCGGAGGGGGAGATGGCACTGCTCGACGGCGGCGCCGGCGTGCTGCTGCTCGGCCCCGACGCCGCCGACCGGGAGCGCCTCCCGCCCGCCGCCGCGCCGGTGCCCGTCCCGATGGCAGGCGGGCCGGCGCTGACCGCGGGCGGCAGGCGGATCACGCTGCTGCTCAATGTCGCCGATATCGGCGAACTGGCCGCGATCGACCCGGCGTGCTGCGACGGGATCGGCCTCGTGCGCACCGAACTGCTGTTCGCCGCCGGCCTGCCGGATGAGGCGGCGCAGCTCGGCGCCTATCGCCGCCTGCTCGCCTGGGCGCAGGGACGGCCGGTGACGGTGCGCACGCTCGATGCCGGCGGCGACAAGCCGGTGGCCGGGCTTTCCGTTGCCGGCGAGTCGAACCCGTTCCTCGGCCAGCGCGGCATCCGCCTTTCGCTCGCCCATCCCGGGGTGTTCGCGGTGCAGTTGCGGGCCCTGATCCGCGCCGCGGCGGAGGGACCGCTCAAGATCATGCTGCCGATGGTGACGGTGCCGGCGGAGCTGGAGGCGGCGCGGGCGCTGCTCGGGGCCGAGGCGGAGGCGCTGTCGCTGCTGCCGCCGCCGCTCGGCATGATGGTGGAGGTGCCGGCGGCGGCACTCTCGGTCGCCGATTTCGCCGCTGATTTCTACTCGATCGGCAGCAACGACCTGACGCAGTATGTCACCGCCGCCGCGCGTGACATCGCCGCCGTCGCCGCGCTGGCCGATGCCGCCAATCCCGGCGTGCTGCGCCTGATCGCCGCGGTCGCCGCGCATGGCGCCGCGAGCGGACGGGAGGTGAGCGTGTGCGGCGATGCCGCCGGCGATCCCGCCCTGACGGCGAAGCTGCTGGATGCCGGCATCACCGTCCTGTCGATGGCGCCGAATGCGCTGCCCGCCGTCCGCGCCGCGATCGCCGCCCACCAATGAGGGAGAGCGTCAGCCGTCATGAAGAAGTTCCTGAATTCGCCGGATACGATTCTTGCCGAGAGCCTGGACGGCTTTGCCGCCGCGCATGCCGATCTGGTGGTGCTCGGGCCGGGACGGCAGTTCGTGCGCCGGGCGGGGCCGGTGCCGGGCAAGGTGGGGCTGCTGTCGGGCGGCGGGTCGGGGCATGAGCCGCTGCATGCCGGCTTCGTCGGGCGCGGCATGCTGGACGCCGCCTGCCCCGGCCAGGTGTTCACCGCGCCGACGCCCGACCAGATCCTGGCCGCCGCCGCCGCCATCGACACCGGCGCGGGCGTGCTGTTCATCGTCAAGAATTACGAAGGCGACGTGATGAACTTCGACATGGCGCGGGAGATGCACGCCGGCCGCAGCGAGACCGTGCTGACCGACGATGACGTGGCGGTGGAAACCTCCACCTGGTCGGCCGGCCGGCGCGGGGTGGCGGGAACGCTGATCGTCGAGAAGATCGTCGGCGCGGCGGCGGAGCGGGGCGATGACCTTGCGGCGCTGACGACGCTGGGCCGGCGGGTGAATGCGGCGACGCGCTCGATGGGCGTCGCGCTGACCAGTTGCACCGTGCCTGCCGCCGGCACCCCGACCTTCACGCTCGGCGATGACGAGATCGAGATCGGCGTCGGCATCCACGGCGAGCCGGGGCGGCGGCGGGAGCGGCTGCGCGGTGCCGATGATCTGGCCGCCGGGATGATCGGCGCCATCCTCGCCGATTTGCCGGCACCGCCGCCGGAGGTGCTGCTGCTGGTCAACGGCTTCGGCGCCACACCGCTGATGGAACTCTATCTGATGTTCCACGCCGCGCGGCGCGAGCTGGCGGGAGCCGGGGTGCGCGTGGTGCGGTCGCTGGTCGGCAACTATGTCACGTCGCTCGACATGGCCGGCTGCTCGCTGACGGTGACGGCGATGGATGAGGGCCTGGCCGCCCTGTGGGACGCGCCGGTGCATACGCCCGCGCTGCGCTGGGGCGCCTGAGCGGCCAGCGAACTCATCCCGGCCAGGGCGGGCCGGTGGCGGCGGGCAGGGGGAACAGACTGAACGGCCGCCGCCTGCGCTTTCTTTTGCGGGGCACAAAGGCGGGAAACGGGCCGTCCGGCCTTCCGGTCGCCGCCGGTTTTTCTTCCGCGGCCTCCGCCACCGGCTTGGGCGGCGCGGGCGGCCTGGTCCGGCGCGGCGGGCGGCGCGGGGGAAAGAGGCCGGGCGGCGGCGTGACCCCGAGCATCCGGCAGACCGGGCGGAGATGATGCGCGACCTGCGGGGCGGCTGCGATCAGTTCGGCCATGTC